>JAGQZG010000041.1:2154-15689 GCA_020435705.1 Mangrovimonas sp. | reverse complement strand
ACCTAACCCAAACCAGCTAGTGATGGAATGGGAAACACAGAGTTTCGTAATATTGCCTAAGTTTTGATTGCTTAATTGGGCTAAGGCAGTTGGGATTACTGCGTGTGAGAGCAAAGCAACTTCTGTTTGGCAACTGTCCTTTTTAACTAATTGGAGTTTAAGACCCAACTCCAAATCACTCAACCCATGAATCTTGTGATTGCCGGTGTTTATAAAATGGTTTTCATACTGATTGAACGCACGAAGTTCTACAATTCTGTTTATGGAATATCGTAGTAAAACTGAAGGCCCAGCAAATACTTTTTCTTCACCCTGTTCAATGCTTTCCCAAACAAACCCTGTCTCCAATTGCAAGCTATTCACTGGAATTGTAGAGGACGATTCGGTTTGATCGGGTCTATCGGTTATGATTTGAGAAAATGTTTCTAAAGACAATAAGGCTGTAAAAGCTAAAAGCAGTGGTCTGTTCATTCGGTAAATGTAAAAATAAATTTAGATTAGGCTAAAAAATAATTTAATTAAATGTAAATCATGTATCTTTGCATTAGTAAAACAGTGAGAATGACGCATTCCGAAGAAAATTATTTAAAGACCATTTACCATTTGGGAAATTATGGCGTGCAATCTGTAAGCACCAATGCCATTGCCGAACAAATGGAAACCAAGGCCTCTTCAGTAACCGACATGGTCAAGAAGTTAGCCGAAAAAGACCTAGTCAATTATAAGAAATATCAAGGGGCAAAATTGACGGAAGTCGGTAAAAAAATTGCCTCTACCATTGTTAGAAAACATCGCTTATGGGAAGTTTTTTTAGTGGAGAATCTCAATTTTTCTTGGGACGAAGTACATGACGTTGCCGAGCAATTGGAGCATATCCAATCCAAGAAACTCATTGATCAATTGGATGCCTTTTTGAATTTTCCAACGCATGATCCACACGGCGATCCCATTCCTGATAAAGAGGGAAATTTCAAGAAAACGGACAAGATTCTTCTTTCCCAAATGGACCATAACACAAGCTGTATTTGTGTGGGCGTTAAAGATTCTTCGTCAGATTTCTTGAAATATTTAGACCGTAATAGCATTGCACTAGGTACCGAAATTGTAGTGATTTCAAAAGAATCTTTTGATGGCTCCATGATGTTGCAAATAGATAATTGCAGAAAAGCTATTTCCAAGGAAGTGTCCAATAATTTATATGTAAAAAGTGTGTTATGAATTTAGGAAACCCTTTATACAACCTGATTTTATTTGCCGTTTTCTCTGGGTTATTATATTTCCTTTTTAGGCCCACAAAAGGGTGGTTTTGGATTGTGAAAAACAACTTAAAAACCAATCAGAAAGTCGTTACCGAAGATATTCTGAAGCAATTATATTCCTCGGAGAATTCGGGAAAGTTAATGACCATAAACGATTTGACACTCAGTTTAAAATTCAACAATTCAACCATTATTGAAATTCTGAAGGAAATGTCAGTAACCGAATTGATCGAGTTGGAAGGCGATGTGGTCAAATTAACCCCAACGGGCAGAGAGTATGCTCTTAAAATAGTGCGTGTACATCGCTTATGGGAAAAATACTTGGCAGAGAAAACAGGGTTTGACAAAACAGAATGGCACGACCGAGCCGAACACATGGAACACCGCCTAAGTCATGAAGAAACCAATCAACTGGCAGTTCAATTAGGAAATCCTGTTTACGATCCGCACGGCGACCCCATTCCGTCGCATTTGGGGCACATGGCCGATGTTAATGGGGTGTCTATGGCAAGCCTTCCTGTAAATACGGTGGGGAAAATTGTTCATATTGAAGATGAGCCCGATGTTATTTACAAACAGATTTTAGCCGAAAACATTCACATAGGTTCCATTGTTAGAATAGTAGAAAGCAACAACCAGCGGGTGGTCTTTTATGCCGAAGGCGAAGAATTTAGACTGGCTCCAATTGTTGCCTCCAGTTTGACCGTGGAAATTCTGGACGAGCCTGAGATTGTGGAAGAGGACACGGTGAGATTGTCCAGTTTAGATGAAAATGAACAAGCAGAAATTATAGGGATTTCAAAAGAATGTAGGGGTGAAAGCCGAAGGCGGTTGCTGGATTTGGGCTTTGTAAAAGGAACACCTATTAAAATTGACTTGGTTAGCCCGTTGAAAGATCCCAAAGCCTACTTGGTGAAAGGAACAACCATTGCTTTGCGAGAAGACCAAGCCTCAAAAATATTGATTAAGAAACATGGATAAAGAAAAAAAAATAGTCAGTTCAGCCTGTGAGGTATGCCCGCAGTACAACCCTAATGGATTGAAAAAGTTGGGTGTTAGTGCCGAGAATACTGACTTTGTCGTTGCCTTGGCCGGCAACCCCAATACAGGAAAAAGTACAGTTTTTAATGCGCTTACGGGACTACGCCAGCATACAGGGAATTGGCCGGGAAAAACCGTCACTAGAGCCGAAGGTGCTTTTCAGTACAATGACCAAAAATACAAACTGGTAGATTTACCGGGAACCTATTCATTACTATCCACTTCCGAAGACGAAGAAGTTGCTAGGAACTTTATTCTTTTTGGAAAACCGGATGTTACAGTGATTGTGGCCGATGCTGGCCGCTTGGAAAGAAACTTGAATTTGGTTCTGCAAATATTGGAAATTACCAACAAGGCCGTTTTGTGCCTTAACCTTATGGATGAAGCCAAGCGTAATCATGTAGAGGTCAATACAAGAGCTCTGGCCAAACGCTTGGGGATTCCCGTGGTGCCAACTAGTGCTAGGTTTAACAAAGGTATTCCCGAATTGATTGATGTGATTAGGCAAGTAGCCAATGGTGAGATTGTTTGCCAACCACATCGCATCAAGAATGTTCCCAAGACCATTGATGAGGCCGTTAAAAAACTCAGTGAAGAAATTAAAAAACAATTCCCGGGAGTGCCCAACAGCCGTTGGATTGCCTTTAGACTTTTGGAAGGAGATGAAAGAGTGATGGAAGCCTTAAGAACACAAGAATTTTAGAAGAAAGAGATGAGCAAGAATGTTGAAAATATCATAGAGTTATCCAATGAACTTCGATGGAAATTAGGCGGTGATTTTCATGATAGCATTACTGAAAGTATTTATGCCGATGCTTCTGAAATAGTTGGAGAAACAGTAAATACGGATAGCAGAAAAGGACGAAACGCCTTGGATGTTAAGATTGATAAAATAGTAACCAGTAAAACTTGGGGCTTTCCCATTATGTTTTTGATTTTATCAGTGGTACTATGGCTAACTATTATAGGGGCCAATTATCCTTCGGCGTTATTAGCCGAACTCTTGCTGGACACTATTCATCCAGCCTTAAAAACGGGAGCTGAAAGTATTCATATGCCTTGGTGGCTTAGTGGGTTTTTAATTGATGGCGTGTATTTGTCTCTGGCTTGGGTAATTTCAGTCATGTTGCCACCTATGGCCATTTTTTTTCCATTATTTACCTTACTGGAAGATTTTGGATACTTGCCCAGAGTTGCTTTCAATCTGGATTATCTATTCAAGAAAACAGGGGCACACGGCAAACAAGCGCTAACGATGAGTATGGGGTTTGGTTGTAATGCCGCTGGTGTGGTAGCCACCCGAATTATTGATAGTCCAAGAGAACGCTTGATTGCCATTATTACCAACAACTTTTCGTTGTGTAATGGGCGCTGGCCAACGCAAATTTTAATAGCCAGTATCTTTGTGGGTGCTGTCGTACCCAAATCCTTATCTGGAGTAGCCTCGGTAGCGGCAGTGATTGGTATAGCTGTATTGGGAATGGCCTTTATGTTCTTTAGTTCTTGGGCTTTATCTAAAACTGTATTGAAAGGCCAAGTATCTACTTTCAATTTAGAATTACCACCCTACAGACCGCCAAGATTTTGGAAAACCCTTTACACTTCCCTTATTGACAGAACCTTAATAGTTCTTTGGAGAGCCATTGTGTTCGCTGCACCCGCAGGTGCTGTTATTTGGTTAATTTCAAACATTACCATTGGAGACCATAGTATTGCCTATTGGATGATTGATTCCTTAGATGGATTTGGTTGGTTATTGGGATTGAACGGGGTTATTCTAGTGGCTTACATCGTAGCTATTCCAGCGAATGAAATAGTTATTCCAACGGTTTTGATGTTGACGGTTTTAGTTACAGGAATGGCTGCAGGAAATGGTGCTGGCGTCATGTTTGAGCTGGATTCGGCGAATGCTACGGGAGACATTTTAAAAGCAGGAGGCTGGACATTGTTAACGGCTATTAACTTGATGTTGTTCAGTTTATTGCACAACCCGTGTAGTACTACTATTTATACGATTTATAAAGAAACCAAAAGCGCCAAATGGACGGCTGTGGCTACACTGATGCCGTTGTTAATGGGGTTTGTAGTTACCTTTTTGGTAGCTCAGATTTGGAGACTTTTTTAGGCAAGTAATGAGGAGTATATTTTAAAGTGCTAATAATAAGCTGCTTAAAAGCTTTTTTAGTAACTTTAATTACTATTAATCTCAATTATGTTCATGTTTCGTGTTTTCATACTATTCTTTGTATGTTCTTTTTTTTCATTTTCTCAAGACATGGAAAGAAGCATACCAGATTCTCTTGAAAGAGCACGAATTGAAAACCTTCTATCTAGAGCCGAATCATTCTATAAAACAGATTTGGATAGTGCACTATTCTATATAAATGAAGCCGAACTGGACTCAAAACGCTTTAATTCTTTGCATCTACAGTCCAAAATACGATGGCAAAAGTCCAATTACCTTTTGTATAAAAAAGAATATGGGTCTATCATACCAACCCTACAGCCCAATGTGGACTATGCAAGCGAAATTGAATTACAAATACTAGGTAGATCTTACTTAAACATTGGTCATGCATACAAGCAGGAATGGTTGCCAGACAGTGCATTAGTATATTATATCAAAGCTCTCAAAGCTTTTGAAAAGACAAAAAACAACAGGGACATCTCTTTAACTTACCTATCCCTTGGCCTCACTTACTCCAAGTTGGAAAATAATGACCTAGCGAAATCATTCTATGACAAATCTTTAGAATTCTCTACGAACAGTAAGATAATGGAGATGCATAAGGATCAATTAGTAAATCAAGAGAATCCCATAAGCTATGATCAATCGTTGGAATTCAGTAAGGACATTGCAAAAATTGCAGAAGATAGAAAGGATTACCGACAGTTAGTGATTACTTATGATGATATCAAAAATGATCTCTTTCGCTTAAAGCGATATGACGAAGCTCTTGAATATGCTCAAAAAGAAATGGTTTTAAGAAAACAAACTAAATTCAATTCAACAATTCCAAACACCCTTAATTTTATGGGTAAAATCTATCAACTTCAAGGCAAACAGAATTTAGCAATTGAAAAATTTAATAAAGCCATTCCAAATGCAACTGATAGTTTAAAACTAACCATTTACAACAATTTGAAAAAAGCGTATTTGGAGTTGGGTAATACAACCATGGCTATTGAAAGTATGGAACATTATATAAGCTTGAAGGATTCTATCAATAACAGAAGAACACAGGAATCCATTGCCAAAATAACAGCCCAATATCAAGATGAAAAACAAAAACAAGAAATACAAACATTGAGCTTTCAAAATGAAGCAAAAGAAGAAAGGATTTCCAATCAAAGAATAATGTTGTTTAGTGTGGTTCTAGGAAGTATTTTAATCTTTCTTCTGGCCTTTTTTGCGTATAGAAATTATAAATCGAAACAAGAACTGCAGTATTCCCAATTGAATTTTAAACTCCTTCAAACCCAATTGAATCCACATTTTTTGTTCAACGCTCTAAATGAAATAAAACTCAACTTGAGCCATAACAAAACTGAAGAATCTTCAGAATATCTTACGTCCTACAGTAAGCTCATGCGATTAATATTGGAAGGTTCCAATGAGGATTTTGTATCTTTAAATGAAGATGTCGAACTAATTTCCAAATTTCTTCATTTGCAGCAATTGGTCAATAATGGCAATTTTACCTATACCGTGAATGTAGATGAGGCATTGAATCTGTATTTCACCCAAATACCACCCATGCTCATACAGCCTTTTGTGGAAAATGCCGTTTTGCATGGGGTGAAGACAAGGGAAAACGGAAAAATCGATATAATTTACAAGCTCCTTAATGAAGAAAGGGTTGTAATCACTATTACAGACAATGGCGTAGGCATTTTCAAATCGATGGATACATCTGGGAAAAATCTGCATAAATCATTGGCGACTTCCATTATTGATAAGAGGATAAAGGATTATTCCAAATTGTTCAATTATAAGATAGATATTGACATTCAATCTGAAGAAAACAAAGGCACGCGGGTAACCATCACATTGCCTCATAAACTTAAAAAAACATAATGGTTATTTCTTGTTTGATTATAGAAGATGATTTGTCGCAAAACCAAAAAAACAAAGCGGTTTTACAGGAACATTTTAATGAGATAAGTCCTATTGATCAAGCGTATAGTATTAATGAAGCTGACAAGTTACTAAAGCAAAAGCAGTATGATTTCATTCTAGTCGATGTGCATTTGGGAGATGGAATTGTTATGGATCTGTTTTCAAAACAGGAAAACTTAAACTCCAAACTTATCTTCACCACTTCCTACAGCGAGTATGCTGTTGAGGCATTTAAATTCAGCGCTATCAGTTATTTGTTGAAACCTTATTCCAAAGAAGAGCTCATCAACGAAGTTTCAAAAACATTACAAAGGATCAATCAAGAAAACTATCACAAACAATTAGAAGTACTGTTCCATAATATCCAATCCAGTCAAAAAGAAAAACGAATTGTTTTAAAAAACCATGATTTAATCCATGTGGTAAACATTGAGGATATTTTTTATGCCCAAGCTGATAACAACTACACACACTTTTTCTGTACTGAAGATAGAAAGATTCTGGTATCCAAATCCTTAAAAACCTTTGAAGAACAACTAGCTCCGGAAAGCTTTTTCAGATGCCACCATTCTTATCTCATAAACCTTAAGAAAGTAAAAGCCATTCACAAATCTGAAGATGCCGTTATTTTAAGCAATGAAGCTACTATTCCAATTGCAAGCAGTAAGAAAAAAATGCTGTACAGACTTATAGGATAATCTCAATAACCCTCATAAAAAGGGTAATTACTCTTTTAAAACTTGAAACGGCTCATTTAAGTCATTTCGCTTTTCTCTAGATAGTAACTTTAATATCTAATCCTAAATGAAGTGATATGAAAATGAAAATTACTTTTATAGCCCTTTCTTTGTTTTATTGTTTTTTTGCTTATGCTCAATATGTGCCACCATTTACACATTGTGCTACTAGTGCAAATACATTTGGGTCTTACACAGAAATAGACCATCCTGCAGTTAATAATAACTCAACTATTAGCCTTTGGGTACAAAAAGTGAGGGTAGATGATAATGGAACCATAGTAAATAATCCACATTATGTAGGTGTTAAATATAATCCGATTACCGATAGATGGATTATCTACAATGAAGACCCGGGATATAATATCCCCGAGAATAGCTGCTATATCATTAAAGTAGCCTATCCTAGTGATCCTAACAGTTGGGTCCATAAAGCTCAGGTTGGAGTATTGCTTTCGGGCACTACAAATACATCGGTTATTAATCATCCCAGTGTAAATGATAACGCATCTGCAAGATGTATGTGGACAAGATTTCAAGACATTGATGAAATTCCAAATAACAATCCATGCGAATTATGGTATAGTTATGGTTCGCCTGGGGAATGGTATATTTCAACACTACCAGTGCAAAGTATGCCAACAGACTGCTCCTTTAATGTGCTTTCAAACCCAAGTGATTTTGCAATTTATGAACACGAAAGCACTTTTTCGAACATAGATTCTCAAGTGACAGCAATTGATAATTATGCGTATTGGACTATTTTAGACCATGTACTTCTTAACAATGATCCCAACGCCTTATTATTTGTAACTCATAGAAGAGAACCAAGTACTACTTTTATTTACAGGTCATTTTCTGTTTTTTATAATTCGGTTACAGGTTTTTGGGAGCTTCATATTGAATTAGAAAATTATGTGTCAGGATTTAGTTTTCCAATCAATAACTTTTTTGATGTTTTCATATACGACTCATCTCTTACTGTAGATGAGATAGCACAAAATGAGGAGGTTAAGATATTTCCTAACCCTTCAAATAGTATAGTCAATATAAACTCAAAATCAGTTATTTCTGATGTTATTATTTACAATATGTTGGGTCAGGAAGTACAGCATATAGTAGATAACAACACTAATGAATTACAAATAGATGTATCACACTTTAGCATTGGAACGTATTTCGCTAAAATTGTAATGGGAGGTAAGTTAGAAACAGTAAAATTAGTAGTAAATAATTAGGGCACATTAATGACACCCACAATCATCCTTACCACAAGCTTTAGACGAGGTGGGTTTTTTGAAAAAGAACTTTTTCACTAAAAATCCAATAGCGGCCGCCAGTGCCAGTACAACTAATATGTTTTGAATGTAATTATTCATCCTTAAAAGTTTTTTTAAGAAGACTTTCTGTCTTATAAATGAGAATTCCAAGACAACCAAACAAGAGTATAAAAAAAGCGATTACTGAAGAGGAGCCTTCCAACTTTAAAACGTAAAATACCATGCCAGATAGTAACATAATAACACCAGAAGCAATCAGTAACTTCGCTGAATACCCTTGGGCAAAATCCCATCGTTCCTGAGATTTCATGGAACGGGGCGTTCTATAGCCGTAAAGAGGGTTTATTTTTTTGGGAGGAAAAAAGAACATAATCAATCCAACAACACAAAAAATACTACCCAGTAAAACAGGCATAAAAAAAGAAGATTGCTCAAAAGTATTCCACATATCTTATTTCAATATTTGGTAGGCAATTAAAGCAGTAAGATACGCAAATCCGCTCATAAATACCAATTGCATCATGGGCCATTTCCAACTGTTGGTTTCGCGTTTTACAATGGCTAAGGTACTCATGCACTGCATCGCAAAAGCATAAAAGAGCAGTAGAGAAACCCCTGAGGCAAAATTAAACAAGGGCGTTCCCAAAACAGGATTTACCTCACCCTCCATACGTTTTATAATGGTAACTTCATCATCATTCCCTACACTATAAATGGTGGCGAGCGTACCTACAAATACTTCTCTTGCGGCAAAAGAACTTAAAATGGCAATACCTATTTTCCAATCGTAACCTAGAGGCGAAATCACAGGTTCAATAGCTCTACCGGCAACGCCAATAAAGGAATTTTCCAATTTATGTGAAGCTATTTTATGCTGAAGTTCATCGGCACTAATATCAGTATTGAGATATTGTTCGGTAACAATGCGCTCGGCATCACTGAACGATTCATTGGGGCCATACGAAGCCAAAAACCATAAAATAATGGAGATGGCCAAAATAATTTTTCCTGCACCCAACACGAAAGATTTTGTTTTTTCAACAACTGTAATGGCTACATTTCTTAATAAAGGAACCTTATAGTTGGGCATTTCCACAACAAAAAAAGTACGACTTTTAATTTTAAGGATCTTATTAAGAATATAAGCCGAACCAACAGCAGCTCCAAAGCCTATGAGGTACAACAACATTAAGGTTAAAGGTTGATAGCCCAACCCTAAAAACCGACCTTCGGGAATAACCAAAGTGATGATGATAAGGTAAACCGGAAGCCTGGCTGAACACGTAGTAAAAGGGGTCACAAGAATTGTGATGAGCCGCTCTTTCCAACTCTCAATGTTTCGCGTAGCCATAACAGCGGGAATAGCACAAGCTGTGCCGGATATTAAGGGAACAACGCTTTTTCCGCTTAAGCCAAAACGTCGCATGACTCGATCCATTAGGAAAACCACTCGACTCATATAGCCACTTTCTTCCAAAATGGAAATGAACAAAAACAAGAAGGCAATTTGCGGAATGAAAATAACAATACCACCCAAACCTGGTATAATACCTTCGGCTATTAGATTGGTAAAAGCCCCTGAAGGTAGCGTATTTTTCACCCATTCACTAAACTGGGCAAAAATACCATCAATAAATTCCATGGGATAAGCAGACCAATCATAAATGGCTTGAAAAATGGTAAGCAAAATGAAAAAGAAAATCAAATAGCCCCAAACCTTATGTGTCAAGATTCTGTCAAGTTTGATACGCAAATCCTTGGCACTTCGTAAGTCTATGGTTTGGCCAACTTTCAAGACATCATTAATAAATTGATAACGCCTAATGGTTTCTTTTTGCTGAAGCCGCTTTAGGTCGCTTTTGGTTTTTATTTCAAAACTGGCAATCACCTCATTGGCGTTTCTATCGGTTTTTCCAAAATTGACATCTTGGGTAATAACCAACCAAAGCTTGTAGAGCAACTGGTTAGGGAAGGCTTGTTTCAACCGGTCAAAGTACTCTACATCAATTTCCGAAGCATTCAAACAGGGGTCTATAGAGAGTTCCTTGTAATTGGCAATAAGTTCTTTTAGCGTTTCAATGCCTTCTTTTTTTCGGGTACTTACCAGCGCAATTTTGGTTTTCAGGTGTTCTTCTAAATAGGCAATGTCCAGAGAAATCCCTTTGTAGGTCATTCTGTCTGCCATGTTAATGACTAGAATAGCGGGTATTTCAAGGTCCTTTATTTGCGTAAAGAGAAGCAGGTTGCGCTTCAGATTCTCAACATCGCTAATCACCACAGCAACATCGGGGAAATCTTTGTCATTCTTGTTTAAAAGAAGTTCAATTACCACATTCTCATCCAAGGAAGAAGCATTCAAGCTGTAGGTTCCGGGCAAGTCAATAATATGGGCTTTAACACCCCGTGGAAGTTTGCAGATACCTTCTTTTTTTTCAACCGTAATTCCGGGATAGTTCCCTACTTTTTGGTTCAATCCGGTGAGGGCATTAAACACCGAAGTTTTTCCTGTATTAGGGTTTCCAATAAGTGCTACATTCAACTGCTTACCTTTCATTCTTTTCTATTAAAATATGAACAGCAGTTTCTTTTCTAATTGCCAGATGCGTCCCGTTAATGTTGAGGTACATGGGATCGGCAAAGGGAGCCAATTGAACCAGAGTGACCAAATTGCCAGGCAAGCACCCCATTTCCAAAAGCTTTAAGGGAACGTAAATAGAAGACACGTCTAGTATAGTGGCGGATTCGCCTCGTTTTAAATCGGCTAGTGTGAGCTGCAAACCTTATTTAGATTGATTATAAAGAAGCAAAAGTACAGTAAAAAGTTCAAAGTAAGAAAAGGAAATTAAAAATCTAGTCGTTTTCTTTTTTTAGGCGCTCAATATCTTTAAGCAGTCTATCAATGTCTTCTTTTTTGGTCCCGTCATAAAAACCTCTAATTTGTCTTTTTTTATCTATAAGCATAAAATTTTCGGTATGAACCATATCAAATGGCCCGCCATCGCCTGTTGTTTTAACTGCCAGGTATGATTTTCTGGCCAGTTCATAGATTTGTTTTTTATCACCAGTGACTAAATTCCATTTGGAATCTATAACCCCTTTTTTCAGGGCATATCTTTTTAATTGAGCTACCGTATCAATTTCCGGAGTCACAGAATGTGAAAGCAACATCACATCATCATCATTCTTTATTGCTTCCTGAACGTCAACCATGTTTGCTGTCATAATAGGGCATATAGTTGCACAGGTTGTGAAGAAAAAATCGGCCACATAAATTTTATCCTTATAGTTATCTTGAGTGATGGTGTCTCCATTCTGATTGATTAATTTGAAATCGGCAATGGTATGGTATTTTCGCTGATCTTGAATGCTACTATCAACCAAGTCGGCATTTACCATTGTTGGCTGGTAAATGGGTAACGGGGGATCAACTTTCAGAATATTGTATATAATGGATATTATGATGGCGGAGATGATTGCAAAAACAATTGCGAATCCTTTGTATTCCTTAAAAAAAGATAACATATTTGAAATCTATTAAATAGAGTCGTTATTACAAATGCAAAAATACGACACATTAATTTTAAAATCAGTATTTTTAGGCACATTAACAAGAATTGCTATGAAGTATTTTTTTACTCTTGTTCTTTTAGGAGCATCGTTGTTTAGTTGGTCCCAACGAAAAGATATCACCACAGAAGAAATAGCAGAGATTGAGGCAAGAACGGCCATGAGTCAAGTTACTATGGTTCAAAACCTCAATACCAACAACTACGATGTGAAATACCACCGTCTTGAGTTGAATATAGATCCAGCCCAACCCGATATTTCAGGCGATGTGACTACGTACTATGAGGCCAAAGATGATATGTCGCAGATTACTTTTGAATTGATGAACAACATGACTGTTTCCCAAGTGGAGCATCATGGAAACACATTGGCATTCACTCAAAACAGTAATGATGAAGTTGTTATAACGCTTCCTGAGGTTTTAAATACTGGTGCCTTGGATTCCTTGACCATTTCATATTCGGGAACTCCGTTAACTTCTGGGTTTGGGTACTTTGAGCAAACAACACATAATGGTGTTCCAATTGTTTGGACGTTATCTGAGCCCTATGGTGCCAAAAACTGGTGGCCATGCAAACAGGATTTGATAGACAAGATAGATTCTATTGATGTGTACCTTAACACCCCAAGGTTTTATGTGCCACTTAACGATGAATATGTGGCTGTTTCCAACGGATTGGAACAAAGCCAAACAATTGTTGGGAGTAATAAGATTACCCACTTCAAGCATCGTTATCCTATTCCCGCTTACCTTGTTGCGGTGGCAGTTACCAACTATGAAGTTTATAGCCATACCGTACCTAATAATGGGAATCCGTTTGAAATAGTAAATTATGTATATCCAGAAGACCTTTCCTATGCACAATCCGCTACACCTATAACGGTGTCAATTATGGAGCTTTACAGTAATTTATTTGAAGAATACCCGTTTGCCAATGAAAAATATGGACATGCCCAATGTGGTTTTGGCGGTGGTATGGAACATACTACCGTGTCTTTTATCGGAGGGTTTAGCCGAACATTAATTGCTCACGAGCTTGCCCATCAATGGTTTGGTGACAAGGTAACCTGTGGGAGCTGGAAAGATATCTGGTTGAACGAGGGCTTTGCCACGTATTTGGAAGGTATGGTGACGGAGAATTTTGATGGTGAAGACTTATTTAGAAATTGGAAGCAGTCTAAGGTAAACAATATTACCTCTCTTCCTTATGGGAGCGTTTATTTATCCGATGCAGATACCCTTAGTGTCAGCCGTATTTTTAGCAGTAGGTTGAGCTACAATAAAGGCGCCATGGTTTTGCATATGTTACGTAAAAAAGTAGGAGAAACTGCCTTTTTCCAAGGAATGCAAAATTATTTGGACGCTCCTGAACTGGCGTATAATTTCGCCAAGGTAGAAGATTATAAAAGTGCCATGGAAACCGCCAGCGGGCAGGATTTAACCGAGTTTTTTAATGATTGGCTTTACAATGAAGGGTATCCTAGTTATGAAGTGCACTGGAACCAAATAGGAAGTCAGGTTAATATTCAG
>JAGQZG010000041.1:0-2056 GCA_020435705.1 Mangrovimonas sp. | reverse complement strand
TAATGATTGGCTTTACAATGAAGGGTATCCTAGTTATGAAGTGCACTGGAACCAAATAGGAAGTCAGGTTAATATTCAGTTATTACAAACTCAAAGTGACCCGTCGGTTTCTTTTTTTGAAGCACCGGTTCCTATTAGAATTGTAGGAACTCTTGGAGAAGTTGAAGATGTGCTCCTGGACAATATCTCAAACGGACAATATTTTTCTGAAGCAGTTGGCTTCATTGTGGACCATTTAGAATTCGATCCAAACGTTGATCTCATTTCCAAGAATAACACCGTTTTACTAAGTACAGATGAAAACATGTTGGAATCCGCTATAAAACTATACCCTAACCCAATATCAGCAACTCTTTTCTTAAGTGTTCCTGAGGACGTTGAGGTCTCTGAAATACAGGTATTCAACACGGTTGGACAACTTGTTTTTAAACGTTCAACCTATGATCAATCACTTTCTTTCCAAGGACTCTCAAGTGGCATGTATTTTGTTGAACTTAACACCAACAGGGGCAAAGTCTTTAAAAAGGTGTTAAAAAAATAATCACTTTATCCCCTATTGTTTTGTAACTGGCCGTAAAAACCTATTTTTGCAGCCTAATTTTTTGATAGATAATGGAGTTTGTAATTAAAATATCTCAATTTTTATTAAGTCTTTCCCTTTTAATTGTTCTACATGAATTGGGACACTTTATACCGGCAAAAGCCTTCAAGACACGCGTGGAGAAGTTCTTCCTGTTTTTTGATGTGAAATTTGCATTGTTTAAAAAGAAAATAGGAGAGACTGTTTATGGAATTGGGTGGTTGCCATTGGGAGGTTATGTGAAAATTGCCGGGATGATTGATGAGAGTATGGATAAAGAGCAAATGAAACAACCACCACAGCCTTGGGAATTTCGTTCTAAACCAGCCTGGCAACGATTGATCATTATGTTAGGCGGTGTGACAGTAAATTTTATTCTGGCCTATGTAATTTATGTCTTTTTGTCTTTTGCTTATGGTGATATTGATATTACTAATGACAGTGTTAAAGATGGGTATTTAGTCACCAACCCAATACTTAAAGATTTGGGAATTAAAACGGGCGATAAGCTAATCGCTATCAATGGCACACCCATAGATAAAGTTTCCCAAATCAAAAGAAAAATTATTTCGGCTGAAAAATTGACTATTGACGATGGTGGGGTAATCAAGGAGATTAATTTGCCTGAAGACTTTTTAGGACAAATGAGCAGTAGTGAAAGTAAGACGTTTTTCAGCTTGCGAACACCATTTATAGTTGCTCAAATTCCTGATAGTTCTCTAAACAAGAATGCGGGGTTAATGCCAAAAGATGTGTTTCTGTCTATAAATGGAAAACCTTTAAAATATTTCGATCAACTGGATGAATTAGTTAAACCATTGGCGGGTCAAACGGTATCAGTAGAGTTGTTGAGAGATGGCCAAAAAATAAACAAGCAGTTAAAACTTTCGGCCGATTCTAAATTTGAAATCATAAGAGGAGGAGACTTGGGTGACTTAGAGAAGCTAGATTATTATAACATTCAAAAAACTGAATATTCTTTCCTTGAGAGTTTTTCGGCTGGATGGTATAAATTTTCCGATCAAATTGTAGGATATAAAGAACAACTCCAAAAAATATTCAACCCTAAAACAGGTGCTTACAAAGGTGTAGGTGGATTTAAAGCTATTTATGATGTGTTTCCGGGCACTTGGAGTTGGCAAGATTTTTGGGCTCTCACAGCATTTTTATCTATTATGTTAGGTGTTTTGAACTTGTTGCCTATTCCCGCTCTAGATGGAGGCCATGTAATGTTCTTGCTGTATGAAATGATAACTAGAAGAGTGCCAAGCGAAAAGTTTATGGAAAGAGCGCAGCTTGTAGGGTTCTTGATATTAATAACCTTAGTGCTTTTTGCCAATGGGAATGACATTTTTAAAGCAATTTTTAAATAAAGTTTTTGTGGTTACTATTTGTGGTAAATAAAATAATACATATATTTGCCACCTCAAAAATAGGAATACTCCTCCTTAGCTCAGTTGGTTAGAGCATTTGACT
>JAGQZG010000040.1 GCA_020435705.1 Mangrovimonas sp. | reverse complement strand
TTCAGAATTTCTGGAGGCTTGTACTACCAACCTCCTTTTTACAGAGAATTAAGAGATTCTTTGGGAACTGTTCAACCAGATGTGAAAGCCCAAAAATCCTTCCACATTGTAGCAGGTAACGAATACAGTTTTAAAATGTGGGACAGACCCTTCAAATTAGTTACGGAGCTTTACTATAAAAAACTCACGGACGTTAACCCTTATACAGTTGAAAACGTTCGCATTAGATACCGAGCCAAAAACAATGCTGAAGCTTATGCCTATGGCTTAGATCTGAGATTGAATGGGGAATTTGTTCCTGGAACCGAATCTTGGTTTAGTTTTGGCTACCTCAAAACACAGGAAAATATAGATGATAGAGGTTACATTGCCAGGCCAACTGACCAACGCTTAAAGTTTGCGGCACTTTTTCAAGACTATGTACCCAAGATGCCTTCCATGAAAATGTACCTCAACTTGGTTTACAATACCGGTCTTCCTGGTGGCTCGCCCAGTTACGCCGATCCTTATGAATACCAAAACCGTTTACCAGATTATAAGCGTGCCGACCTCGGATTGCAATATGTACTGGTTGAAGTGGACAAAGATTATAAAGCCCAATGGAAAAAACATTTTAAATATCTGTCGTTCGGGATAGAAATATACAACATCTTTGATGTGCAAAATTCCATAACAAACACTTGGGTGCGAGATGTGTACAGCAAAAGACAATATGCCATACCAAATTATTTGACCCCTAGAGTATTCAATGTAAGAACTACCATGAGATTTTGATTTTGGAAACGGTTAAGAAAATAAAATGGGGCATTGTAGGCTGCGGAAAGATTGCCCATAAATTCTGTCAGGATATGGCGTTAATTGAAGATGCCGAACTCACTGCCGTAGCATCCAGAAGTTTGCAAAAAGCCGAAGAATTTGCCAGCAACTACCAGTCTAAAAAAGCCTATGGAAGTTATGATGAACTATTCTCCGATCCTGAAGTAGAAATAGTTTACATTGCCACACCGCACATATCCCATGCAGAGTTGAGTATTCAAGCAATGGAACACGGCAAGCACGTTTTATGCGAAAAACCATTGGCCTTGAACGTCAAGGAAGCCTCTAGTATGATAGAAGTTTCACATCGTACCGACATGTTTTTCATGGAAGCCCTTTGGACGCGTTTCAATCCTAACATCATTGAAATAAAACAAAAAATTGACGCCGGTGAAATTGGTGAAATATCTTATATCAACGCCGATTTCTCTTTCAAGGCACCTTATGGAATCACCAATAGAACGCTAGCTTTAGAGCTTGGTGGTGGTGCTATTCTTGACATAGGGATTTATCCCGCCTTCCTCACCTATCTTTTATTGGGAAAACCAAAAGAGATTATGGCAACTTCTCTTTTTCATCCTGAAACCGGATGCGATATGCAATCGTCCATGACTTTTGTGTATGACCATGCCCAAGCCGTTTTGTATAGTGGTTTTACAACCAATTCTGATATGGTTGCTAAAATTTACGGCACTGAAGGTCAAATTTTCATTGACAAGATTTGGCACATGACACAAGGATATTCCTTGGTTAAAGGAGATAAAAAAGAGACCTTTGAAAATAAAACTTTAGGCCTTTCCTATTCCTATGAGATTATGGAATGCCACAAATGTCTTCGCCTTGGTAAAATTCAAAGTGATTTATGGTCCCATCAAAACAGTTTGGATCTCATTTCCATTCTGGATCAAGTAAGAGCAACCGTTGGTTTAAAATATCCTCAAGAATCTTGATCTTAGGATGATAATGCCTTCAAAACATCAATGGTATAGTCTACATCATCCTTTGTATTAAAAATGCTGAAAGAAAAGCGCAACGATGGTTGCTGTAGCTCGTCAGCAGTAAGTATCTCTTTCAACACGTGGGATACTTGAGCACTGCCGCTTTGGCAAGCACTACCACGAGAAACGGCTATACCTTTTAAATCCAATTGAAATTGAAGCATCTCCCCTTTGGATTTTAACTTGGGAAAACGCACATTTAAAATGGTCGCAGTCGTTTTGCCAACAGTATCGGAATTGGCATTGAAAACAACCTCTGGAATAGCCCTTTTAAGAGATTCCACAAAATACGTTTTTAACCCCTGAATATACTCATACTCTTTATTCATGGCATCTATGGCAAGCTTTAAAGCTTCTGTCATACCGGCAATGTCGTGCAACGCTTCGGTACCTGGTCTGAGTCCACGTTCTTGTTCACCTCCAAAGAGAATAGGCTGCACACCCGAATTCTTTCGCACAAAAACAAAACCAATGCCTTTAGGGCCATGGAATTTATGCGCACTAGCGGTTATGAAATCTATAGGAAGTTTTTGCAAATCCAGATTAAAATGTCCAATGGATTGCACTGTATCACTATGAAACCAAGCACCATATTCCTTACACATCGCGCCAACTCTGTCTATATTCAGTATGGTTCCCGTTTCATTGTTTACATGCATGAGAGAAACCAAGGTCCTTTCTTTCGTTTGCAACAACGCTTCCAAATGTTCTAAGTTTACAGCACCATTAATCAAATCAACATAAGACACCTTGATACCTTCTGAAATCGCCAATGCCCCTACCGTATGTAACACTGCATGATGTTCAACTCGGGAAGTAATGAGATGCTTTACACCCAAATTCTTTACGGCACTTTGTAAAATCAGGTTGTTGGCTTCGGTTCCTCCGGAAGTAAAAATGATTTCCGCAGGTGAGATATTAAAGAAAGAAGCAACCTGTTTTCGGCAAGATTCCAAAACAGCCTTGGCCGAACGCCCAAAAGCATGCGAAGATGACGGATTCCCATAGCTATTGGTAAGCACAGCCATCATGACATCACTAACCTCCTTGCGTAGAGGCGTTGTAGCCGCATTATCTAAATAAACTCGCTTCATGCAACAAAAGTACTTCAAATAAAATTATTTAGGATATGGGGCGTTATAAGTTTATCAATTCTGTTATTTTTGCCTTATTAATGATCTGCTATGAGAAAATTAGTTACCCTTTTTTTACTTTCCTTTTTGTTTTTTACCTGTGATGATGGCGATGTGATTACTGTAGAATTTGAGTTTGACGACACTTTTGAAGCCTGCGGAAATTTGGTTTTCCATAAAGAAAAAGACGATCCTTCGGAGTCCTTTTCAATTTTACTGACCAGTGACAGTAATTATAACAGTCTCGAAGATGTGTTAGCTTACACACTCTCGGCAGACAGTGTTTATGCAACGCCTGCCACACCTACTAAAGAGTTTACGATTAATGGAAGTTCCAATCGATTTAATTACAGAACCTATAATGCAGATCTTCCTAATAATTATTTTTGTAGTGATGTACCCCCTTCAGAAATTGAAATTTTAACAGATGAAGAAAGTGTAACCGGTTTAGTTACAATCACAACCAGTTTAATAGAAGATGATAATGATGGGCTTCCTGCGTGGTTTGAGGATGAAAATCTAGATGGAGATAATGACCCTTCAACCAATCCCACCGATACTGATGGTGATGGGATTCCAGATTATTTGGATGATGACGATGATGGAGACAATGTTAGAACCGTTACCGAAAACCCGAATTTTGATGCCGCTCTTGGTGTTCTAGTAGACCCTCAAGATACGGACGGTGATGGCACTCCGGATTATTTGGATGATGACGATGATGGAGATGAGGTATTGACACGGGATGAAGAGAACGACTCTCAGGACCAAAATCCTGCTAATGACGTAACCAACCCAGCCTCAGGTTTACCAGATTACTTGAATGGTGATGTTATGACAACAGTGCCCGCTACAGCCTGGAGAACCCATACCATACTACAGGAATTCACGGTGAAAGTTGAGATAGAAGGGTTTCAATTACCCAATGTCAATTATTTCAATACATATAATTTTGGCACTTTAGAGGCTACTGAAACCAACGATAGTAGAACTTTAACGCCAATCTTTCCATAGCATTCGGCTTTAAGAGCTCTGGAAAATGTATACTTCGGTAGCACCTAGGCCGTATTTTTGGTAATTGGCATCGTAAAAGGAAACGTTGTCATAACGCCCAAAGAGAAATTCCAGTTCCGTACGTAAAACACCTTCGCCCACACCGTGGATGAAAACCACTTTTTGGATTCGTTTTTTAATGGCAAATTCCAATTGCCTTCTGGCGGTTTCCAGTTGAAGCGTTAACATCTCATGATTGGTCATTCCTCTGGTAGTTGGCACCAATTGATGAATATGAAGATCAACCTCCATAGGAGGCACCTCTTTTTCCTTTCGTTTCTGTTTTAATGGTTGTTTTCGTTTGGTGTCTTTATGTTTTTCCTGGCTTGCCAATTCTTGGTAGTCTATCTTGCTAAGCTCTTTGTCGCCTCCAATCTTCACTAATTCTTTTGGCGGAAAACGCATTTCAAAACCATCTTCGGTTAAAATAGTAATGTAGTCATTATCAATTCCCTTAACGACTCCAGAAAGCACATCATCTAAAACCGAAACCCTATCGCCTACTTTGAAACTCATAATATTATTCTTCTTCTTTTTTATCACCGGTAATACTCATTGATATTCTATATAAGCTATAAAACACCATGGCTATTCCTAAAATGGAAAGATAGCCCATACCAATGGTCTGAGAGACTAAAATTAGGACAAAACCAAGGATTAAAATCCCATAAATTAAGTTTTTTGATTGCATTAGGTTACGATTTTTTCAATGTAAATTAATTGTTAATCGGAAATATCTTACACGATATCGAATTTACTTTAAAATCCATTGATAACGTGTTAGTTAAGACAAAAATCTCTTTATTTTTACAAAAGGGATTAATTAAATTAATATTCATTGAACTTATGAAAAGTATTACTTTGTTGCAAAAATACGTTTTTGCGATCATTTTGTTGTATGCAACGTTAGCATCTTCACAGGTAGGGATTGGTACAACTACACCATCTGGTGGTGCCTTATTGGATTTGACCAGTGCAGACAAGGGATTTTTGGTTCCTCGAGTTAACATTACCAACCTAAGTACTATTGCGCCTGTTACAGGAGGCTCAACAGTTGGTTTACTTGTATGGAACACCAATACCGGTACGGGCGTGGGCTATCACTATTGGAGTGGCAGTGCTTGGACTCCATTAACTGGAAGTTCCTCAGGCAACCACTGGGATCTAGCTGGAAATGCTATTACCTCCTCAGATTTTCTGGGAACAACCAATGGGTTTGACCTAAACATAAGAACAAACAACACAAATAGAATGCGTGTGCAATCAAACGGTCAAGTAACCGTGGGGTTTGGAGCTACTACTGCAAATACAGGAGATCAATTTAGTTCTGTAGGAACTTATGGTGTTGCAGGTTATAGTGGCAGTACAGGAAGTGGTGTTTACGGTCAAAATATTTCTTCAGGTAATGGTGTTTATGGTTTAAATAGTTCCTCAGGTAATGGCGTTTATGGATATAATAATTCTACAGGAGATGCCATACGTGCTGAACATGATGGATCAGGAGATGGTGTCAATAGCGTGAATTATGGTAATGGAACTGGATTGTATGCTGAAAATTATTACTTCACAAACTATGCTATTCATGCAGTAGATGGAATTGCCTCTGTATATGCTGATAATTCTGCTTTTGGTTACGATGGGGTTGTCGCTTTAACTGACGACTCTATATCCAATGCAGTTTGGGGAACCAATGATAACACAAGTGGCACTGCTATTTTAGGAGGTAAAAATGGCGTTTCAGTATATACGGGTGTAGGCTCAGGGGTTGCAGGATCTGGTGATAATTTAGGTATTTATGGTTATGCTGGCTTAGGAGCCAGAAACAATGGAAATCTAGGGAACTCTGCAGGTGCATTTACTCTTGATACCGATTCCAACCCAAGTACAAATGGCACTAATAATGGCACTAGAGCTAGTGCCTCTATTGCAGGGTTTGACAATTTATCCCCTAATGGAAGTCTAAGTGCGGCCGATAGTTATTTCGGTGGTTATTTTGCAGGAGGGAACCATAATAATGGAACGCCAAGTTATGCCTATGCCGGTATAAAATACAATACCAATAATAATGGCACCACGGGAACAAACTATAAAATCATAGGAAATGGCACCAACTCAACAATTGTAAAAGATGCTAATAATACTCCTCGTATTTTATTTTCTCCTGAAGCTCCAGAAATCTTATTTGAAGACTATGGTGTTGGTAACCTTGTAAATGGTAAGGCTGAGATTGTCTTAGACCCTATATTGACCCATGCCATTTATGTGGACAAAAATCATCCCTTAAAAGTTTTTATCCAATTGGAAGGTGATTGCAATGGGGTTTATGTCACCAGTAAATCTGCAACGGGTTTTACCGTGATTGAACTGCAAAATGGTCAATCCAATGTACCATTTTCATGGCATATTGTTGCCAACAGAGCTGATGATATTGAAAATGGCGAAATCACTTCAAAGCATGTTGGGCTGAGATTCCCTGTGGGGCCTGGGCCACTTAAAGAAGTAAAGGCAACTTCTAGAAGAAAAGATGACAATCTCAACAAAACCGTTGATGTCTCATCAAGGAAGAAAAGAATCAACCCTGTCAATAAAGAAAACATAGAAGAGCAGCAAACCGAGAAGTCTGCTGAAGAGTTGGAAAAAATAACCAAAAAAGTCACCTTGTAACTCTAAAAAACACCCACTTAACTAAATCAATTTTATTAAGTGGTAATAAATTTATATTTTAACTGGGTTAAATCAACCATTATGACAAATTTAAAACCCTCATTAATAGTTCTTTCGCTGTTTTTCTCGGTGGAGTTATTCGCGCAACTAACAGTTAGGAACAATGCCTACATCTTTGTTGATGATCAAGTGTTGTTTGTAGAAGATGATGTAAATATACAGGAAAACACTGCCAATATTTACTTGAGGAATGAAGCACAGTTGCTTCAAGGAACTGGCACAACTGGAAATTCCGGAATTGGGAGATTAAGCGTGTATCAGAGAGGCACTGTTAATAACTTCAACTATAATTACTGGTGCTCTCCCGTTGGAAACACTAGTGGAAATAATAATGCCAATAGACCCTTTACTCCTAACAATAATATTTATGACGTAACCGCTGCTCCTATTACAAGTAGTCTAGCAGCCTATACCTCTGGTTATAACGGTTCATCCTCTCCTCTAGTAATTTCCAGTGCTTGGTTATATTCATATAATCCAGGCGGACAATACTCAGACTGGGACTATATAGGTGCTGGAGGCACTGTGGCTGCCGGTTATGGTTTCACCATGAAAGGTACTACGGGATCAGGGAGTAATCAATTATATGACTTTAGAGGGAAGCCCAACACAGGAGAAATTACTGTTCAGGTGCTAGCTCCCGTAGCTGGAGTGCCTCAATCTACGTTAACCGGAAACCCTTACCCATCCGCATTAGATGCCCGTGATTTCTTTCATATGGATCCTGAGAACCAAGCAGCACTTGCAGGAACTGGAGCAGGTGCATTATATTTTTGGGAACAAAACTCCTCATCACATGTGTTAGCTAGTTATATTGGTGGTTATGCCACCTATACAATTGATTCTGGAGGTATTGTATCCTATATACCTGCACCTTGGGCAACTTATGATGCCGCAGGAAATGTTACAGGTGGTGTTGGAACTTCTCCGAATAGTACACCAGGCGTAGATGTGCCAGGAAGATACTTGCCTGTGGGACAAGGCTTCATGGTAGAAGGTGCGGCGAATGCCAATATCTATTTCAGAAATACTTATAGAGAATATTGGAAGGAATCCTCTGGAGACAGTCATTTTTTCAGGAGCCAAGATCAAAATGCTTCAGAAGATCAAAATGTAAATGAGGATACTAGCAACTTACTTCCTTCTAATTACATGAGATTTAGGATTGTATACGATATTGAACATAACTCACAGTACTTCTCACGTGAATTGTTAGTGAATATGGCCGATTATGCGACTGACGATTACGATTATGGAATGGAAGCCAAACTTTCTGAAACATTCCCTTCAGACGCTTATTTTGTATGTAAAAATGTTCCTTTTGGGATTCTTGCTGTACCCTTCTATTTAGATAGAAAAATTCCATTGGTGGTCAAAGTTCATCACCAACAGAATGTGAAATTCAGAACTTATGCTTTACAGAATTTCCCTGATGACCTTCCTGTATATCTTCACGATATAGACAATAACACCTATACCAATTTGAGGATTCAAAATGCGGAAGTTAATCTAGCTGCGGGGACGTATACCAATCGTTTTGAGATTACTTTCCAAAGTGAAACCCTTGGAGTTGAGGAAATAAACGACACCGATTTGATGGTTTACCAGAACAATACTACTTCGGAATTGACTATTAAAAATCCTAATTCCTATCAGATTAACAAAGTATCTCTTTATGACATTACAGGGAAACAAATATTTGATGAAGTAAAATTGCCCATCAATACAGAATATACTTTTTCAACCAAAAAACTAAGTGAAGGCACCTATATTGTTAAGGTATCTTTGGAAAACCAAACCGTTTCCAAAAAAGTAATTATACATAATTAAACCCCACTAACTTTAAATAAAGAAGGGCCTGTTTTTTAAACAGGCCCATTTTTTATCATATCTAGCATGGTGTTAAAAAGCCGCAGCCGCACCACCAATTATTGCAACAATAAAAATCAATAAGTAAATACTCAAGATGACAACCGTGAAAATTCCTATGAACTTGTAGTGTGATTTTAAATTTGAAAAGGCACTGGTTAATTCACCATTGTTTTTACTATTTAAAGCCGCTTTCATTTTTTTGGCAAACTTGAAAAGGTAAAGAATAGGAAAAAAGTAAATTAATGCCAAAACCACATAGATCATTCCCATTCCTGCAGAATACCCCATAGCATAGGCATCATTGGCAACCGCTCCCATAATAGCGCCAAAAAATAGTCCGAAAAAAACCATGAGCCCTAAGCCAATGAAGCCTAGAATAGACAAAAAATAAGCCCACTTAGCGATTTCTCTTAGGTACCCTTGAATTTCTTCGGTAAGATTGAGTTCAAATGTTTCAAATGCAGATTGATTTTCCATAAGTTTAGTGTTTAATGTTAGTGTTAAATGTTAGCTTTCAAAATGTTTTAAGGTTTCTATAATAATTGTAATACAATCCATCAATTGTTCTTCGGTCATGACCAAAGGTGGAGCAAATCTAATAATATTTCCGTGAGTGGGTTTTGCCAGTAAACCATTATCTCTTAATTTAAGGCAAATCTCCCAAGCCGTATCACTGTCTTCACTATCATTAATCACAATAGCATTGAGGAGCCCCTTACCTCTTACCAGCTTCACTATAGTACTTTTTTCAATATACTTATTCAACTCAGAGCGAAACAGTTTTCCCAAACGATCCGCATTTTCAGTGAGCCTTTCTTCATTTACAACTTCCAAAGCAGCCATGGCCACAGCAGCCGCCACTGGGTTCCCTCCAAATGTACTACCATGATTCCCTGGTTTAATCACATTCATGATTTCATTGGAAGCCAATACCGCAGACACCGGATATACACCTCCACTCAAGGCCTTACCTAAAATCAGAACATCTGGTTTAACATTCTCGTGATCACACGCCAACATTCGCCCTGTTCTGGCAATGCCAGTCTGTACTTCGTCAGCAATAAAAAGCACATTATTCTTTTCGCACAATGCCTTGGCCTGAGCCAGATAGCCTTCACTGGGCACATATACACCGGCTTCTCCTTGGATAGGCTCTACAAGAAAACCTGCCACATTGGGCCGATTCTCTAAAACGGTTTCAAGTTCCTTTAAATTATCATATTCAATTTTAAGAAACCCATCGGTAAAAGGACCAAAATGCTTTCTGGCCACCGGATCATTGCTAAAGGAGATGATTGTTGTGGTCCTGCCGTGGAAATTATTCTTGCAAACAATTACTTCGGCTTCATTTTCATCAATGCCCTTAACTTCATACGCCCATTTTCTGCAAATTTTAAGCGCAGTTTCTACAGCTTCGGCTCCCGTATTCATGGGCAATACTTTGTCAAAACCAAAAAACTGGGTAACAAATTTTTCATATTGTCCCAACATGTCGTTATAAAAAGCTCTGGATGTAAGCGTGAGCCTAGAAGACTGCTCAATGAGAGCATTTACAATTTTTGGGTGTCCATGCCCTTGATTCAGTGAAGAATAAGCCGACAGGAAATCATAGTACTTTTTGCCTTCAACATCCCAAACATACACGCCTTCACCTTTGGTGAGCACCACAGGCAATGGATGGTAATTATGAGCTCCGTATTTGTTTTCAAGTGCCATCGCTTCCTGCGATGAAATGTGGTCTAAAACAGCCATTTTAAAAAAAATTAAGTGAATAAAATAACCATTCCTACTATACCTTTATTCTTTCGAAGAACCCGAAAAAGCAGCGTGGGAGAGAAATCATCCCTAGAGAGATGCAAAATAATAAATCTTAAGTTATTCTTTGGAATTTTTAGGGGCAATTATTCTATTTTTGTGCCATGTCCAGAAGAAATAAAAACCCATTTTTTACCAATTTAGAAGTGATTGATGCCGGTGCCAAAGGCAAATCCGTGGCCAAAGCACCTGACGGGAAAGTTATTTTCCTTCCCAATGCCGTACCTGGCGATGTGGTAGATATCCAAACGTTTAAAAAACGAAAAGCCTACTATGAAGGGCAAGCGGTAACATTTCATAAGAGATCTGAAAAACGGACGCAGCCCGTCTGTAAACATTATGGTGTTTGTGGTGGTTGCAAGTGGCAGGATCTGGCTTATGAGCACCAACTGTACTACAAGCAAAAGGAGGTTGAAAACAACTTGACCAGATTGGGGCATATCCAACTGCCTGAAGTTACCCCTATTTCGGCTTCAGAAAAACAATATTTCTACCGCAACAAAATGGAATTTTCATTTTCTGACAGTCGTTGGCTGACTCGCGAAGAAATAGAAAGTGGTGAGGACTTAGGCAACAAAAATGCCTTGGGTTTCCATATTCCCAAAATGTGGGATAAAATACTGGACATAACGCATTGTCACTTACAGGAAGATCCTTCTAATGCCTTAAGAAACAACATTAAACAGTTTGCCATTGAAAATGATCTGGAGTTTTTCAATACCCGTCAACAAAGCGGCCTCTTGAGAACCCTCATGATCAGGACCTCTTCAACTGGAGAAATCATGGTTTTGATTCAATTTTTCAAGGAAGATAAGAAAAAGCGGGAGTTGCTGCTGGATTTTATTGCAGCCGAATTCCCCCAGGTAACTTCCCTGCTCTATGTAATCAATGGAAAACCCAACGATACGATCTACGACCAAGAGGTAATTTGTTATAAGGGACAAGACCATATTTTCGAAGAAATGGAAGGCTTAAGATTTAAAATTAATGCCAAGTCTTTCTACCAAACCAATTCGGCGCAAGCCTATGAGCTGTACAAAATCACCAGAGATTTTGCAGGCTTGAAAGGTAACGAATTGGTGTATGATTTATATACAGGCACCGGAACCATTGCCCAATTTATTGCGAAACAGGCAAAAAAGGTAATTGGTGTTGAAGCCGTTCCAGAAGCTATTGAAGCCGCCAAGGAAAATGCACAATTAAATACCATTGAGAACGTTGAATTTTATGTTGGCGACATGAAAACCGTATTCAACGAAACATTTATAAACCAACACGGCAGTCCGGATGTGATTATTACCGATCCGCCACGCGATGGGATGCACAAGGATGTAGTGCAGCAAATACTAAATATTGCTCCTCAAAAGGTGGTTTATGTAAGTTGCAACAGCGCCACCCAAGCAAGAGACTTGGCTTTGATGAATGATTTATACAAAGTAACCCAAATGCAACCTGTTGATATGTTCCCACAAACCTATCATGTAGAAAATGTTGTACTTTTGGAAAGAAGAAATTAATGCTATGAGATACTATCTTCTGATTTTCTTAATAATTATTGGAGCTATATTGAGTTGCGAACGTGATGACATTTGCGCCTCCGAAACCGAAACCACACCCAAGCTCATCATAGACTTTTATGATATTTCCAATCAGGAAAATGCCAAGAGTGTAAACCACATCTGGGTTCAAGGGGTTGGAAATTCCGAACCTTTAGGCGATTATACCGGCAATAATTCTGAGGCTTCCATAGAGTTACCCTTAAAGACCGATGCCGTCAGTACGCAATTCAGCATATACAAAGATTTTGCGATAAACAATAACGGAACGCCCAGTGACCCAGACGATGATTACGTAACGGGAAACGAAGACATCATTACCATTACATACAATCCAGAACAAGTTTATGTTTCAAGAGCCTGTGGCTATAAAACTATTTACAAGAACGTGGTGGTTAGTGTCACAAATGATGGTGACAACTGGATCCAATTGATACAATCTGTAGACGATATTCAAACTGTAGAAAATGAAAGAGAAGCACACTTTAAAATATATCATTAGGCTAAGTTTTGTGCTGTTGGTTTCATTTTCGGCCATGGCACAATCGGAAAACGATTCGATTTCAACGGCAAAAAGCGATGCCCCAAAAGTGAAACGCAAGTATGGCTTACGGTTAGGATTGGATTTAAGCAAGCCCGTACGAACGTTTTTTGAAGATGATTACAAAGGCTTTGAGATTGTTGGCGATTACCGCCTGTTGCAAAATCTCTACATAGCGGGAGAATTGGGCACTGAAGAGAAAAACACCACTACCGATTACCTGGATGTCACCACTACAGGAAGCTACTTCAAAGCAGGAGTTGATTATAATGTTTATAACAACTGGCTGGATATGGACAATATGATTTATGGCGGCCTTCGGGTGGGTGTTGCTTCCTTTAAACAAGACCTGAATAGTTTTAACACGTATAATACCAACCAATATTGGGACTCACAATTTTCGGATTTGGAAGGCAAAGAATTCTCCGGGTTATCGGCTATCTGGACCGAAATTATTGTAGGGTTTAAAGCTGAAGTCCTTAACAACTTGTATGTGGGCGTGAACGTCCAGTTCAAGTATATGCTCACCCAAGATCAGCCCGACAACTTTGAAAACCTGTATGTTCCGGGCTACAATAAAACGTACGACAGTGGTCGTTTTGGGTTTGGTTTTGGTTACAATATTTCTTACCTTATTCCCTTGTATAAAAAGGGATAATTTATGCATAAAGACGCCTTGGTACAGTTGCTTGAAGAAAAGCATGCTGTACTGTTAGACTGGCTGGAACAACAAGACAAAGACCATTGGGAATCCGGTCCCGAAAATAAATGGACTACAGGACAGGTTGCACTTCATTTACTTCAAAGCATCAAGCCTCTAAACGATGCCATGAGCATGCCCAAGTTTTTATTGCGCTACCGGTTTGGCAAAGCAAATCGTGAGATTCGGGAGTATGATACCATTGTTAAACGGTATCATGAAAAGCTGAAAGAAGCTACTGGTCGTGTCTCTCCTTTTTCAAGACCTATGAAACCCGTGCCTTTTTCTGATAAAAATTACATCTTGACGCGCTTACAAATGGAAAACAAAAAGCTGCAATACAAGACCCAAAAGTGGAAAGACAAACATTTGGACTTGTATGTTTTGCCACATCCTTTACTAGGTAAAATGCCCGTGAGAGAGTTGGTGATGTGGACCGCTTACCATGTAGAGCATCATACCAAACAGTTGCAAAGTTCTTATTAGATCATTGAAGTTTTAGGCTAATTCGCTTATCTGTATTGAGATATTTGAATTCATGGATATTCACTATCACAAGTCTGGAAAGCTTGCTAAAAGTTTTGAGGTTTGTACTATAAGAAATGGAATAAATGGTGTTGGTATTATGAAAAAATAAGGGGATATAGAGTATATTTATCGTGATATAACACGTTACCACACATTTGAAAAAAACATAATGCTGAAACACAAAACCTTAATTACAATTCAATTAATTCTTGTCGCCAGTGTAGATAAGTCTTTTAGTCAAGAACTGAAAATTGACCCAATGTATCGAATCCAATTATTGGTTCAAATGGGAAAATATGAATCGGCAATTGAATTTACCGAAAAGCTTGACGACAGTTTGAAATGTGGGAAATTTGAAATTTTAGGATTCTGCTATCAAAATTTAAATAATGACTCAAAATCAATTACTTATTACGAAAAGTACATTGCGGAATGTGACCCAAGCTATATTCAAAGAGTGAATTTAGGAGATAGTTACTATAAAACTAATCAGTTAGAAAAGGCGAAAGAACAATTCCTGATTGCTCAAAAGACAGAGCCAGAATTAGGATTAATAGATTATAATCTCGGACTAATCGAGTATGACAAAGGAAATAAAGAAAAAGCGGTTGAATATTTCACTTCTGCAATTAATAAGACAAAAGGAGAAACTTTGGATTTTGATTATGTAGAAATGCAGATTAATACTCTGAATGAATTAAAAGAATATGATAGCTCATTTAAAAACATAGCTACAATTTTAGAGCTTTGGGATAAAAATTCAATCGAATATAAATACACTTTGATTATTAAATCATCAATTTTCGGAGCTAAAGGAGAATATCAATCAGCAATTAAAATGTTAGACGATATTATAGATTCCGGAATTGATAATGAAATTGTTTTATTGGAGGCTTATACTTATCAACTTGATTTCTACTCAAAAATGAATAAAAAGAAAAAAGCCTGTGAAATTTACACAAAAATTGAAAGTATAAATCCCCAAAGTGGAATACTAAAAGAATATAAATGTGAATAAAAAACGTGTGGTAACACCGTATATAGCTCATAGCTAATTAGTTACTAAATCGAAGTTAAGGCATAATTGCAAGTCCGCCAAATTTTTTAATTTGGCTTATTGAAATGAAAAGGTAATAAGAAAATTAAAAAATTTGGCTCGTTCTTAACCGAAAAGTAATTGCTAATTTGCACGCTACGAGCCATATACAAAACCGTTGTACAACATTGAAAAAATCATACTGAAAAAGTTTAAAATCATACTAATAATTTGTGGATTCATACTTACTAGCTGTAAGTCTGAACCTAAATTAATTGGAAATTATCAAACTTGCTACAACGGACTTTACGGAGAGTTGTTTTTCGATAATGATTCTATGAAATTAGCGACAAGTATGGAATTAATTTCAGAGTGGAGGAAATTTGAAATAAAAAACGATTCTTTTTACCATCTTTCTTTTGGAGAGCCTGAACTTCGAGTAGCGAAAATTAATTTTATAGGAAACAACAGCTTTGAATTGATTTACCCTAAAGACAACATTAGGCATATTTTCCAAAAAATGGATGTTACAATTGACTTTGATATGACTTATGAGCAATTTCTGAATGAGTTTTATAAACGCAAAGAGGAAATGAAATGCTTTAAAGAATATGAAAAATAAAAAACGTTGTACAACAACGGCTATAGTTCATTGCTTCTGACTTTCCTATCGGAAAATCCTCGCAAATTTGCTATCTTCGGTTTACGGCGGAAAATCCTCGTGGATTTTCACGCAACGAAACCATAGCCAAACACGTTGTGCGTAAGCTGAAAACAAAATCCAAAAATGGAATTTAAGTATAGAAAAGGAACTATAAAAGACAAAGATAACCTGCAAGAATTAGGCATTCTTTCGTACAGCCAACATCGGCAATCAATGACATCAGAGAATTGGCAAAAATACAATTCCTTTATGTCAAATCCAGAAACTTTTACATACTTAATTAATACTTCAACGTGTTTCTTATGCGAATACAAAAATGAAATTATCGGAATGGCTTTTTTGGTTTCAAATGGGCAT
>JAGQZG010000003.1 GCA_020435705.1 Mangrovimonas sp. | reverse complement strand
TCCCGAATACAGTATTTTGAAATTGGTTGATTTAAGGTAGTGGTGCTGCTCATGGTTTTTCTCAAAAACTTCGGTATCTAGCCAATTCGTTAAATACCATCCATTTCTGTTTGTCTTTTCTTTTAGCTTTTTCAGCATGCTATTGCTAATGGTGCTGATGACATCAGCTTTTTTGAGCAACGTCTTTTCTATGTAGAGCAAGAGTTTTAATGCTTTGGATTTATTGGAATCCAAAAGACCCGAATCTACCGCTGCATCAAATTCAAAATCTTGTATATGTACCCATAATTTTGATCTATAACGCAGCTTGAGCAAGTAGCCCAATAGAATAGACGAGGTAAAAGGCACGATAGTAATCACAATTTCCGGCCTTGATACTTTAAACAAATTTATCATGCTTCCCAAAGTGAAACTTAATAAATGTAGGATACGTTTTGAAAACGTAGGATTACTGGGGACATATTGTTTAAACCTAAAAATGGTTATTCCATGGCTTTCTTCTTTTGTCCATCTGCTTTTATTCTTGTACTCACTCCATATTTCCCATTGAGGATAATAAGGGAATCCTGTAATAATTTGAACATTGTAACCATTCTCTGCCAAGTATCTGGCTTTTTGTGTAGTATATAATCCAATTGCTGTGTCTTCCGGATAATAATTTATCCCAATAATAACTACATTCTTTTTTTTCAATTTACCTTTTCTTTAAAAATTTGGCGGGGGACCCAACATAAACAGAATACGAATCAAGATCGTTCACAACCGTGCTTCTAGCACCCACAATAGTTCCTTCGTTTATGGTTATTCCGGGCGAAACAAATACATCTGTAGCAATCCAACATTGGTCTTTGATATTTATTTCTTTAGCGTAAATAGGGAAGTTTATTTGAGAATAATCGTGTGACCCAGTGCAAATATAAGAGCGCTGCGATATCACTGTGTTGGAGCCTATATTTATGTTGCCCAAAGAATACAGCACCACTTCATCACCTATCCAGCTATGATCACCTATTTGAACCTTCCAAGGATAGGTAACCTGCATAGATGGTCTTAAAATGACATTTTTACCAATTTTGGCTCCAAAAGCTCTCAAAAGAAATCTCCTCCATCCATAGAGCACTTGAGGAGAAGGTCTAAATAGTAATGCATAGGCTATCCACCAAAGCTGAACAAAGAGTTTTGATTTGCCTCTAAAATCTTTAGGGGTATAATATTTATCCAATCTTTGTATTTCCCTTCTTTCTGTCACGCTTTGATTACCTCTATTATACTATCTATAAATGATCTTACTCTATAGTTATCTTTTGCTGTACAGTAATTTGTATACCTCATTTCATTAGCTTCCCTGAAGGAAAGCGAAGAGTAACTGATTTTATTTTTTATACTCTCGGAGCTTTTCTTGTCAACATAAAAACCATTGATTCTATCAGAAAAAATATCTGGAATTCCCGAATGCTCGGTAGTAAGAATAAGATTGGCCGTAGCCATGCCTTCCAAAATGGAAATGGGTTGTCCTTCCATACTGTAATAGGTTGGTAAGATAAATATGTTCCCCCATAAAAGTAAGGATTTCTTATCATTGCCAGAAACAATACCGCAGTATTCTGTTTTCTTTAATTGTTTAAAATAGTTTTCTATCCTTGCCTTGTTTTTAGGATCTATATTTCCTGCTATTTTTGCTTCATATTCAAAGCCTTCCCTTTCTAGATCAAGTAGTGCCTGCAGTAAATACAAAATCCCCTTTTCATCCATTAAATTACTCAGAAATATAATTCTTGGTGTTTTGTTTTCTAATTTTTCCTTGATTAAACTTGAATCTACAAATAAATAATCTTCAACAAAATTATAAACGCTGAAAATTTGATTTTCAGGCAAAAACCTGGTCATGTTGTCTTTCAATGATTCTGAAAGAACAATTCCCTTGGACGAACACCTAAGAAGTTTTTTGAATATCTTTTTTTTAAGCCCTTTTAGGGTTTCGTATTCTTTTCCCAGGTAGTTCCCGTGAACATGGACAATGATTTCCTTTTTCAATAGTTTAGCCAAAAGAATGAATAAAGCGTACTTAACAACTCCAAAAAAAGTTTGTCCTGGCGTGAGGTAAATGGTATCATTGTTAAAAACCTTGAAAATTGAAAAATTCATCTTCAAGTAAAACAATATTTTGTGGAAAGAGAAAGAACCTAGGCTTTCGTCAAACCTAGTGTAAGATGTATTAATGGCATCTACTTTAAAATTTTCTTTCGGGAGATTTTCATAAAAGACCCTGTTAGCCAATGACACACCTGTAGTTGGTTCAGGAAATGGCCCGATTATAAGTATTTTTTTCAACAGTGGGTTTATGTTTTAAATTCTTAAATGCAAAGAAATTAATAAAAAAGGAGAAAAGTATCACACCGTCTTGCCTTTCTAATATATTTTCAATCATCAAAAAACCTAAAAAAAGTACTATTACCGATGCGTGTAAAAAGCTCTTGCTCTTTAATGCTAATTGAATATTGCTGTACATCATGTAAACTAACGCCAAAAATCCAAAAATACCAGCGGCCAACCAGACACTTAAAAATTGATTGTGTGAATTAAAATATAATCCGCTAAACATGTTTTGCTGCTGTACATAGCAACTAGTTAAAATATGCTTAGTGTCTCCTAGCCCGTATCCGAAAATAGGGCTTTCAAAAATTGATTTGAGGGCGCATTTATAAACATTAAGCCTAAACGAAGTAGATCCTGGATCCGAAACATTCGTTGTGAAAAATGACTGAAAAAATTCAACATATCTTAATCTAATGGGCTCTATATAGTAGGAGAAAATTAATCCCAGGAGTGCTGTCGCAACAAAAATGTAGCTGTATCTCGTTTTTCTCAGTTTGATAAAAAAATAGGCCATGGCTAGGATAAGCATGAAAAAAATGGCACCTTTTCTTGCCAACATTAATAATACCAGGGTCAAAAACAACATGCACAATATCAAGAAAAGTTTTTGTGCTCGCTTTGTTGATTGGGTAAAAACATGGACTGAAAGACAAATGGAAATGCAAATATACAATGAGGCATACAAAGGGTGTAAAGAATACTTACCCAATGTAGAGTTTAGTCTTTCTGTGAAATGCTCAAAAATTGTGCTGTTCAAAAAGCCTTTGGAAAACGTGAAAACAAAAACACCTAAATAAAAAATTACCACCGATACTAGAAAAGACCAGTAAAAAACCATTTCAAGCCGCTTATTGGATAATACCTTGTTGCCATTAACGGCGTATAAGGCAAATGGTAAAATGCCTATAGAGGCCATGACAGTTATTCGTTTAAACCCATCGGCCAAGTCACCAGTGTACAAAAGGCTTAATGCCAAAATTAAATAGAGCATTCCATTAACAATAAAAATCCTAAGTCCGGCCTTGGATGGCGTTTTGCTTTTTAATCCGAGCAAGGCGGTTAAAAGCAACATAAATAAAGGAATGTTCCTATAATTTTCAGGCAATAGGATCGAAATGGAAAACAACAGCATACTGCCCCAAGATAGTTTTTCAATTAATGTCCCTGGGTATAGCTTGAAATTACGCATTAAGAATTTTATTTTTTTAATGAAAAAGTAAGTATTCTATCCACTAATTTAGGAACAAAATATACGCCTAAAAATGTCCCTATAAAATAAGAAAAGCCATTAGTAAAATCGCCTCTTAACAAAAACATTAAATGTACCGCTAAGTAAAATGCAATTATCTTTTTCAAATAATCGGCAGAATATAACCAATTTGAGAACTTAAGAATCACATACGGTAATAATATTGCAAAAACAATAACCCCCAGAATTCCATAGTTTAAAAACCCTTCGGACACAAATGGGTTAGATAAATTACTGTACCTAAAACCATAATCTTCTATTAAATAATTTCCCACGAGTTCTCCCGATGAAATAGGTTTAGAAGGCCATACTCCCCTTGGAACAAAAAACAAAAAGGCACTTAAAAGCTGAAACCCCAATGAAAAACCATTTTTCCCAATATAATCCGCAGTGGCCATAATATTCCCAAAAGCATCGTAATGCAGCATATTAAATGCATTGGCAATGCCTCCTGAATGAACAAACGACTCAATCAATAAATGAGGGTTTTCCCAAACTTGATCAAAAGTGGCGTCAACATGTGTTATTGCAGAGGTTAATGGGAATAAAATTACCATAGAGATGAACATGAAAAGGAAAAATTTCACATTTGAATTAATCAGCTTGTTGCCAAAAATAAACAGTAACGTTATATATATAGGCCCCAAAGCATTTCTCTTCTCTGTAAATGGATTTTTTAAAATTAAAAGGCAAACCACCAAGCCTATCAAAATAAAGGCAACCGTTAAAAAGTTGGGTGTTAATTTTTTCTTCTTGGATAAATAATTGTAACATATTGCTATGGCCCCTAAAGGAATTAAAAACAACACTTTCTTTTTAATAAGTAAGCTTGCAACAGATTCTGTTGTTCTGGCATAAGTAGAGCGCTCAAATTCATCAATTAAGAAATCGTAGTTTAAAACAACAATCAATATTGAAATAACAAACAGCGTCACTATAAACAATGGCTTTGTATAGGTATTGGAAGTCTCTGAAGGTTGTGTGCTTATCTTAAAAATTCTTTTTTTCATCAACACATAGGAGAGGAAAAAGACAATATTGAATAAAAATATGATGGCATTTGCGAAAATCACTTCCTGAGGATGATAGGGATATCGATTAGGGAAAATTGGGTTTTCAGTTGACATGTCTCCTATTTGAATGATAGGAGCAACCAAAAAAAACAAATAGGTGAAAATTATAAACGAGGACATAAAGGGAGAATAATTCTTCTCAAAATTTAAATGGTAGTTCACGATTATAGTTAACACGAAAAAATTCGCAAAAAACGAAAGCCAAACAAGCGGCTGCATCTCAACAAATAAAAAAAGAGGAACGCTAATTACTAAATATAAAAATGTTACTACTGTTTTTAGCTTCATTGCAAGGTCTCTTTGTTTTGTTTAAGATAATGGGTATTCATAAAAGACATCCTAGCATAAATGTAAGCAATTGAAGCCTTAAGGAAATAAATAATCACTAAAAACCAAATATACTCCTTAAAACCAAAAAATGATAAGGAAACAATTATGAAAACCCAGAATAAGTACGATAAGATGTTTATTACGTTGAATGTCCTAAACTTATTGTAGGTTAAATAAAATGGATGAGCTACCGATTGGAACACACTAAATAAAAAGATTAGTATAGCATAAGGTAAAACAGATATAATTTCATTTATTCTTGGATAACTGTTAGCGCTAAAAATTGAGTTTAAAGCAAAATAAGCCATGAAGCTCAGGAGAACTATAACTAAGTAGATGTAGAGTGTATTGTTCTTAATTTTTATGGTTTTCTCACTGTCGCCCTGAACAATGTTTTTCTTGATTAGAGGGTTATAAACTGAATTGACTCCAATGCTTAAAAGTAAAAATACGTTGAGAAGATTCAATACATAACCAATTTTTACCAGCTCTAAATCGGTTGAATAGATTTTGGCAATGTTCATAAAGCCTAGACCCGATACCCATCCCAAAATACTCACAGATAACAGGTTGAAAAAATATTTTAATTCGGTTAAGTTAAGCGTTAGGAATTTATACTTAACGAAGTTTAATTTGAGCAGCCTGAACAAAATAAGTATTATAATAAAACCTATGGCCTTTCCAAGGAAAAATGCCAACACTTTGTTTTCAATAAAAAACATAGTGACAACAATAGAGATGAACGAAATAAGGAGCAAGGCCTGAACCAAAAAAGCCGTCTTATGCCGTTCTATTACTTTATAATAATTTGATAAATAGACTGCATAAGAATTTACCGTAATGTTTATTAAAATACTTGCAAATACAATAAGGTAGTCTGTTTCAAAATACTCATAGATACTGTTTCTAAAAATTAAAAATATGAACACATAAAGCCCAACTACCATCAAGGAATTGGTGATAAGCTTATTCGTGATATCTTCATAGGTTACAATATTTTTAGAATAGATAATATAAGGGTTGTTCAAAGGGAGTATAATGGTAAGTATTTGCTCCAGGGACAGCAATAGTAAAATCGTAACGTACTCTTTGGAAAACGCTCCTGCCGCCAAGTATAAAAGCAACAAGTAATTAAACCCTTTGGAGGCGCCAGAAACAAGAATATAACCAACCGAATCTAAAAAAAACTTTGTTTTCTTAATCTTGTTTTCTTTACCCATTTACAAGCCGGTTAAAACTTCATCAACTATTCTATCTATACATTTCCCGTCAAAGCTAGTTCCTATTGCTTCCAATAGGTAATCTTGAATGGCCGGCTTATTAATTGCGAGATTATAGAGATTATTCTCAAAATCTTCTTTGTTATAATAATAATCTATAACATCATGCGGAAAATTTTCTTCTATCCCAACCGAAAGTCCCCATCTAGGTGATTTCACATTTTTATCCAACAATAAAGCATACACAATTACCGAAGAAAAATGACTGAAAACAAAGTGTGAATGGTAAATGTAGTTCTTGAAATCCAAGTCCTTGAAATAGGCAATGCTCTCATCTTTAAAAAAAGAGATACAGGCGTCGTCCAATTCCCTCCTTGGGTGCAGCTTGATTACCATTTGCATTTCATGCTTTTTTAAAACATCGTTAATATCTTTTAAAAACTGAAGCCATTTGTTTGTATCCCAATTACGCATTGAAGATAACCCATCATCTATGTAGGCTATATAGTTTTGCTTTTCCAGTCCCAAATCCTGAGCACAAAACTCGTTTTTATCTTTAATTTTTGTGTGGAAAAAATCGTCTAATTCCGGATTGCCCACTACAATAACATTATCTGGAGGAAACCCATACTCATCTATCATGATATCTCTGTCTATTGGATAGTACATCATTGATTTTTGCACTTCCAATTCTTCGCTGTATCTTGGAAATGCAGTGAATTGTGTATAGTTCTTACTGGCCTTGATGAAAAACCCAAAGAATTTTGACAGGCTTTTCATTTCAATGAAATAATTATAGAGGGAATAAATATTTTTCATTTTAACTTTGGAATAAAGCTTGCTTTTCCCAAATTTCTTCATGTTGTCCTTAACAACTACTTGGCTTTCCCTTGTTATAAGTTTTCCATGGGCAAGATAGTATAGATTAATGCCCAAATCTTTACAAATCTTCACAAGAGCCCTATCAAGAATAAAAGAGAGGTTAAGAATAACTATGGCCGATGGGGCCTCTTTTTTAATTATCTTTTTTATGCGGTTAGTTCTATAATAACTTACATCTCTGAATTTTAATCCTTGTAAGGTTTTTTCTTTTTCAACATCGTTTCTAATCCAGGAGGAAGTGTGAACCAAGAGCGTATCGTAACCCCTCTCTTTAAACCTGGAATCTAGTCTCAAAAAATTACGATACCCTTTGTCCCAATTGTCAAAATATAAAATCCGCTTCATGAATTTGCAACCTTAGTCATTTTAATTAGACAAATATAATTATTTACTTATTCTTGTGGCGTATTAAAACCAGAAGCTCAGCTAAGTGTAAACTCTTCAAACGTTTGTATGTACAAAACCCCTAAATCCTTTATTTTTTCATTATTGTAACCATAAAAAGCAATGCCATTACTTTGGGCGGCGTCATAATCGTTTTTGGAATCGCCTATTAGGCAAGATGTGGAAAGATTATACTCTTTTTGACGCATGATGTCTCCTACAAGCTGCGTCTTAGGTGTGGGAGATCCGTGAATGCTTAAAAAGAAATGGGATAAATTAAGTTCTTCGCATAAAAACCGAAGTTCGTCTTGATCCGATCCAGACACGATATGGAAATTAAAATTTGTGTAGTTGTTTTTTATGAATTTTACAGTTTCATCTATCAAGTTATCGGGATTGGTAAGCTCTCTTCTCATAATTAAGGAAAAAGCATTAGCATATTGGTTAACCATGCTTTCAGAGATGTCCTGCCCCAAAATTTCATTGAAAAAATACTTTATTTTCACATACCGTGATAAGCCACCGTTTTCTCTGTGATACTGTATTAGTTTTTGAACCTTTTCTGGGGAAAACTTTTCAAATATTTTTTCAAAGCCATAATCCCTTACTTTCATTGAGTCTAGAATAACGCCGTCAAAGTCCCAAAAAACTGTTTTCATTTATCTTTATTTAAAGATTTATAAATCAATTCACCTAGCTCAAAATCTTCAGGCCAATCAATATCAAATGATGCATAGCCATGAGTTTCGAACAAGAACGGTTTATTCCCAATCCTATCGGATAACTTTTTATATCCCCCCATTGAGTTAATAAAAATACCGCTGTTTATTTCGTAGAGCCTAGGAAGTGTTTGGGTTCTTGGCCATTTTTCTTGCTTCCTGTCATAGTTAATGCTCCCTTTTTCATCCCATAAAAAAGTCTGCAATTTATTAACAGACATTAAGCTATCGTATCCTTCTTTCAAGCTGTTGAAATACATCTTAATAGCCTCGTCATAAATTTCATGACTAAGAAAAGGAGACGTTACATGGGTCCAAAGGACATGTTCATCAGTAATAATTTCGGGAATGTAATTGATGAGTTCATCGGTACTAGTTGCTGAGGTTGCTAGATGCTCGGGACGAACATCAATAATTATTTTATCGCTTTTAAACGCTCTGGCTATTTCAATAACCTTTTCATCATTTGTTGAAAGCACAATCGTGTCAACCGATTTGATTTTAAGCAGTTCTCTTAGCTTGATATTAACCAACCCACCTTCAACACCTGCAAATGTTTTGGTGTTTTTTAAAGGCACTCTTTCGCTTCCTGCTCGGCAGGGTAAAAAAACTGTAATCACTCTAGAAAACTATAAATTGACGTTGTGTTAAGATTCTTGTATTTGGTGGGTGTGATTGATAGAGCTTTAAGCTCTTTCACCTCCGAAAGGTCGTCAAATATTTTCTGGTTCTCCTGAGCGAGTACAAACTGTACCTGATCTATGGTTGTATCATATCCATCAAACCCAGCGAAAAGAATGGTTTCAACACCATTATCCAAAGCGGCTTGTATGGCAAGGGACAATGGAGAATCGGTATCTAACGTTGTAAAATCAATAGCCTCAATTTCCTTTGATAAATTTTGGATCTCGGCAGGAATTATAGTGCCCATCTTTCTTGGAAATGGAGGGAAAATGCAGGTTTGTTGTTGAGTGGAAAACGTCTTGATTTGGCTCAATAACTTTTCACTCTCAAAGCCTACAAGTGTATAATACTGAATACAGTTAATATCTATGTAATCAGAAACATTTCTAACGCCTGCATGAATCAGGAATGTATCTCCATCAGTCTCTAATAGCTTTTTGATAGCTTGAACGTGTTTCTTAGCCGATTTACCACCACCCAAAATAATAGCTTTTTTAAACCCCTTGCCTTTTTCCAAGACAGGTAACTTAACATTATCCTTAATATCGGCTTTTTGATTGTTCAATGCATTGAGGATGCTGCTTATGGGGAATCTATTCATTCCTACCCATTCCATTACTTGCTTTTGTGGTAATGAATGCGCCCCTGAAAACATATAAGGTAAATTGGTACCCCAGTTGTATTCACTTTTTAATTTTTCAAAAGAGGAAACCACGTTACTCAATTGGGTAAAATTAAGGTTTAGATTTGTGTTGATGCTATCTAGGTAGGTTAACAGTAATTCGGTTCTTAAATTACCAGCGCCTCTTCCCATTCCAGTTATGGTTCCATCTACAATTTGACAACCTTCTTCAACAGCGGTCAACGTATTTATCAAGGCCATTTCCAAATTATTATGCCCATGAAACCCTAACGGAACCGTTGTTTTGGTTTTTACTAGTGCTGTTATCTCTTTAACATCGTTAAGCGTTACGCCTCCAAAGGAATCAACCATGTAGAAATAATCTATGGTGTCTTCCATTCCTTCAAGAAGGTCTAAAAATGCTTGATCATCCCGCCAATTGGACATGTACATAACATTAAACCCAACTTCAAAGCCCATGGCCTTAATTCCTTTGGCCAAACCTATGGCTCGATCAAAATTCTTTGGATCAATCGCAATTCTCACCATGGCAATATAAGGCTTGCAAGGTGTTAACAGGTTGTCCAAATGCTCTACCCTTATGTCTTTTTCGTTAAGTATGATTACCAACTTCTTAGTAGGCATAAGACTTTTAAGCTCTTTAAGGACATATTCTGGGCAGTAAAAGTATTCGCCCAAATAGCCTCCCAAAGGAATGCTTCTGTAGCCAACCTCAACATAGTCTACCGGAAGCTCTTCCATTAACTTACAATACTCTGCAACCAACTCTCTATCAAAGTCCCAATTGGTATAATACCCGCCGTCCCTGAGTGTGCAGTCTAATATTTTTGTGTTATTTATCATTTATTTTAATTTTCAGATAATCATTCTTCTTTCAAAATTAAGCTTATTGAATGACTTCTTCAAGTGTGAGACTTGAAGGAATAATATAAACTTCTGTTTTTTGCGATGTTTTTCCTTCCCAACCATAGAACACGTAACTTGATACTAAAATCAAGACATTGCGAAGAATGAGGTTTTTGGAAACCAACCAATACAACACAAAAACTATAGGAAAAAAGATGGCAAAGTCTATGGAGTTAAAGAGCATTTTGGTGTCTTATAGGTTGATTAATTGTTTTTTGTGAGTCTATTTAATTCACTTCTTTCTCAAATGTAAGACTGGAAGGTATAAAGTAAACTGAACTTTCTTGTTCTACTTTGCCTTCCCAACCAAGTATCTCTTTTTCCGCAGCGGTTGGGCCAAATAGAATCCGGATATTGTCTGCACTCACATTGGCAGAGACACTGCATTTATACCAGCCATCGCCAAGTGCTTCAATTGAAGCGTCTTCATTTTCAAAATCTTGACCCTTTTTAACTCCTTTTACCTCTCCTTTTTCTAAATCGAAAACGGCATCTACTCTATCCGGATAAGCTCCTGATATTCTTAACCCAAAGAAACTGCTTGATCCTTTTTTTGCTATAACACTAACTTTGTAATTATTGGCATAAGTAACCGGTATCAGGTTCGTAGATTGAAATGAGGATTCGGTTTGGGTTTCTCTAGATAGTTTGTACGGTAGTTCACTAAATTGAACTTCGGTGGTTTGCTCGCAACCAATTCTTGTTTTGGTCCAAATAAGCATGTCTCGAGCATCAAACTTTTTAACAAGTTCATACTGTTTTTCTTTCGGGGCTTCTGGTTGATCAACTTTTTCTTCAGCCTTTTTTTCATTCTTACAAGAAAAAGTAACCATTAATAACGCAAGGAGTAAGGTTGTTTTTTTCATATTGTTTTCTTATTAATATTAAACTTATACTATCATTCCTGCTGCTACGGTTTCATTGGTTGTATTGTCAATCAAGATAATACTTCCTGTAGCTCTATTTTCACGATAGGAATCTATCATTAAAGGTTTGGTTGTTCTTATTTTCACTTTGCATATATCGTTCATGCCAAGTTCTTTGTCTTCATGATTTCTTTCTAACGAATCAATGTCAATTTTATATATAACTTCTTGAATCATTGCCGTTTGTTCATTGGTTGTATGACGAATGCTGTATTTTGCTCTTGGTCTTGCGGGTTTGTTGTGGAGCCAGCAAAGCATGACTTCTATATCCTGTAAAGCTTCCGGTTTGTTATTGGGCCGCACAATCATATCACCGCGGCTTATATCGATATCATCTTCTAAAACAATGGAAACAGACATAGGTGCAAAGGCTTGTTCAACTGAACCTTCAAAGGTGTCAATGCTTTTAATTCTGGAATTAAATCCGGAAGGCATAATTGTAACCTCATCTCCTGGCCTAAAAATGCCACTAGCAACTCGGCCAGCATAGCCTCTATAATCTCTATTTGAATCATCACTTTGCGGCCTTAAAATGGTTTGAACAGGGAAACGCGCATCAACTTTATTGTAATCACTGCTTATGTGCAGCGTTTCTAACGTATGCAAAAGCGGGGCTCCCTGGTACCAATCCATGTTGGTAGACCTATTTACAACATTATCACCATTCAACGCACTTATGGGAATGAATCTCACATCTTTAACCAGCATTTTTGATGAAAATTCTTCGTATTTCTCAATTACTTTGATAAAAGCTTCTTCAGAATAGTCAACCAAATCCATTTTGTTGATGCACACAATTACGTGCGGAATTTGAAGCAATGATGCTATAAATGAATGCCTTTTAGTTTGTTCAATCACACCATGTCTGGCATCAACCAAAATGATAGCCGCATTGGCCGTTGACGCTCCTGTTACCATGTTTCTGGTATATTGAATGTGTCCAGGCGTATCAGCAATTATAAATTTTCGCTTGGGGGTCGTAAAATATCTATAGGCAACATCAATGGTGATTCCTTGCTCTCTTTCATCTCTTAATCCGTCGGTAAAAAGAGCCAAGTCTACGCCTTCATGTCCTTTACGTTTACTGGTATTTTCAACTGCTTCAAGCTGATCCTCGAATATTGATTTTGAATCATAAAGTAACCGGCCTATAAGGGTGCTCTTACCATCATCAACACTTCCTGCTGTAGTAAATCGTAATAGTTGATTATTATCTAACATTATTTGAGTGAAATGTTGAAGCGTTGCTCCAACGGTTCTAAAATTTATTAAAAATAGCCTTGTCTCTTCCTGTCTTCCATTGAAGTTTCAGAACGTTTATCGTCACTTCTGTTTCCTCTTTCCGTTTGGCGCATGGCAGACACTTCCAAGGCTATTTTTTCTACTGTGTCCGCGTCGCTTTCAATGCCTCCTGTAATGGTAATATCGCCCAGAGTTCTAAAACGTATTTTTTTAAGATGAATTTCCTCATTCTCTTCAAGTTTCAAAAACTCAGAATTGGGAATCCAGGAATTTTGTCTCCACACCACCTCTCTTTGATGGGCAAAATACAATGATGGAATACTGATAGTTTCTTTTTTAATATAGTTCCAAACATCCATTTCGGTCCAATTGCTAATTGGAAACGCTCTAAAATGTTCGCCTTCAAAATGTTTACCGTTAAAAAGGTTCCACAATTCAGGACGCTGATTTTTTGGATCCCATTGCCCAAAATCGTCCCTATGTGAAAAAAAACGTTCTTTGGCCCTTGCCTTTTCTTCATCACGCCTTCCGCCCCCAATGGCACAGTCAACCCGGTGTTCTTCAATGGCATCTAGCAATGTGGTTGTTTGAAGTGCATTTCGGGTTGCGTTTTTGCCCCTTTCTTCGGCCACTCTTCCTTGATCTATTGATTTTTGTACAGAGCCCACAATAAGCTTTACGCCCAATTCCTTGACCAAATCATCCCGGAATTGGATGGTCTCTGGGAAATTGTGCCCTGTATCAACATGCATGAGTGCAAACGGTATTTTGCAAGGGTAAAATGCTTTTCTTGCCAAATGGGTGACTACAATAGAGTCTTTGCCTCCTGAAAAAAGAATAACAGGGTTCTGAAATTGAGCCCAAACTTCGCGTAGCACATAGATAGCTTCGCTCTCTAATTCGTCAAGATAATTTAAATAATATTTACTCATACTTGAGTTGGAGCTTGGGGGTTATATAATGCAATACCTTTTGTACTGAATCTTCAATGCTTTCCTTTTCGGTTTGTATCTCTACATCCGGATTCTCAGGAGCTTCATATGGTGCCGAAATTCCTGTCATGTTCGAGATTTCACCTGCACGGGCTTTTTTGTAGAGCCCTTTTATGTCTCGTTTTTCACACTCCTCAATACTTGTGTTAACGAAAACCTCAACAAAATTAACATCTTTAACGATATTCTTAATGTTCTCACGGTCTTTTTTGTAGGGAGAAACAAAGGCGGCCAAAACGACTGTTCCTGAATCTATAAACAAATTGGCCACTTCTGCTATTCGGCGAATGTTTTCTGTTCTATCTTCAGGGGAAAACGTGAGGTCTTTGTTAATGCCGTTTCTCACATTATCTCCATCCAAAATATAGGTGTTTATTCCGTTTTTAAAAAGCTCTTTTTCAACTAGATTTGCAATGGTAGACTTCCCAGATCCTGACAGCCCCGTAAACCAAATTAGAAACGAATTGTGCTTGTTTCTATGTCTTCTGTCACTTCTGGTGATGTTGTAATTATGAGGCGTGATGTGGCTTTTCAAGGTGTTCTCTTTTTTCTTTTATCTAATCCAAAATCTACTGAGTACCAAATCCTTTCATGAAAATAGTACAGGATCATTTTTGTGATTACTTCAGCAAGGCCAATTTTTAATCCTGTTAAAGGTTTGCCCGTAATAATCCAAGCTAATGTAATTGTGTCTAATGTTCCTAAGATACGCCATGTAATGGTCTTGAACAAATGTCTTTTGTTACTGTTCTCAAACCTTGTTCTATACCAAAGCCTCTCGTGTAAGTAATATAATCCCATTTTAGTAACAACCTCGGCAAATCCAATTTTAATGCCCATAAACGGATCGCCCGATATTATCCATGAGAGAATCATGGTATCAATTGTACCAACCATTCTCCATGTAATGGCTTTGGCTATATGTCTCTTATGCGAGTTGTCTTTCATTTATTTGGAAACCAAAAACCAGGGATTTAGTAAGTCTTCTTTATTGTACTCAAGAGGCCCCTTGGTTTCATTGGATGTTACTTTTAAACCCACCGCATTACAAATCGCTTGTCCAGCAGCCGTATCCCATTCCATGGTAGGGGCAAAACGGGGATACACATCGGCTTTCCCTTCGGCAACAAGACAAAACTTGAGAGAGCTTCCTTTAGAAACAATCTCAACCTCTTTTCCAAGCTGTTTTACCTTATCAATATAATCTAGTGTTTCTTGGCTCATGTGGGAACGGCTACCTACTACCTCAACAAGATTTGAGCTAGATGCTTTAGGGGTCATTTTTTTTGCCTTTTGCATGATAACCTCATAAGGTGTCTCATGATCTTTCAATTCAGATTTATAGGCCAGTTCTTGGAGAACATTGGCAAAATAAAGTGTTTTTTCAGAGGGAACATAGATTACTCCTAAAAGAGGCTTGCCTTCTTTTACAAGCGCTATGTTAACCGTAAATTCACCGTTGCGTTTTATAAATTCCTTAGTCCCATCAACGGGATCAACAATCCAACAAAATTTCCAATGCCTTCTAACCTCAAACTCTATTTGCTTGTTTTCCTCTGAAATAATTGGAATTTCTGTAGGCTTGAGGAACGTATTAATTATATCATTTGATTTTTTATCGGCTAGGGTAAGCGGTGAATTATCGTCTTTGTATTCAACTTCAAAAGTTGAATCGTATACTTCCATGATCGCTTTACCCGCTTTGAGCGAAGCGGTTATGGCAAGTTCAAGTTGCTTACTTATTTCTGTACCATTCATAAACTCTTTTTATTCCATCTTCGAGTTCAACTTTATGCTTCCAACCTAAATCGTTCAGTTTGCTAACATCGGTTAATTTTCTCATAGTGCCATCAGGCCTTTGAGGATTGAAGATCAATTCTCCCTTAAATCCAACAACATGTTTAATAACTTGGGCCAATTCTTTTATAGAGATTTCTTTACCTGTACCAATGTTAATATGAGTATTTCTAATTTCTTTGGCTTCTTTATCAAAAGTATCTTTAAAGTCCCTATTTTCCATAATGTAAACACAGGCATCGGCCATATCTTCGGACCAAAGAAACTCTCTTTTAGGTTTCCCGGAGCCCCAAATTTCTACACTGCTTTCGGAAACACCAAAACTTGAAAGATAGGCTTTAGCTTCTTCAATAGTTTCGTGACCTGTATCTTTCAAAATTAAACTGTAGTTGGATTCAGAAAGCAATTTGGCTAAATGAATTTTTCTAATCAATGCCGGTAAAACATGTGATTTTTCTAGGTCGAAATTATCATTGGGCCCGTAAAGGTTTGTGGGCATGACTGAAATAAAATTAGTCCCATACTGTAGGTTATAGCTTTCGCACATTTTTATTCCAGAAATTTTAGCTATGGCATAGGGTTCATTTGTATATTCCAACGTATCCGTAAGAAGATAGTCTTCTTTCATTGGCTGAGCAGAATTTTTAGGATAAATACAGGTACTCCCCAAGAAAAGAAGTTTTTTTACATCATTTAAGTAGCTGTTGTGAATTACATTGTTTTGAATCATCAGATTTTCATAAATGAAATCTGCACGGTAAACATTATTTGCCACAATGCCGCCAACTTTGGCCGCTGCCAAAAAAACATATTCAGGTTTCTCCTTGGCAAAAAAGGCGGCAACTTGAACCTGATCTGTTAAATCAAGTTCTTTATGTGTTCTTGTAACTAGATTTGTGTACCCTTTGCTTTTAAGGTTCTCTAAAATAGCGCTCCCCACAAGACCCCTATGTCCTGCAATATATATTTTTGCGTCTTTATTCATGAGGGCTATTCGAAATAGTTTTTGATGCGGTATCCTCCATCTTGAAGATATTGCTGTTTCTTCATGAGATTCAAGTCACTGGTCATCATATCTTTAACTAAACCCTGTAAATCATATTGCGGAACCCATCCTAGTTTTTCTTTGGCCTTGGTGGCATCTCCAATCAATAAATCTACTTCAGTGGGTCTGTAATATTTAGGGTCAACAGCAACAACTTCTTTCCCTATTTCCAATTGATACTCAGTATTATTACAGGATTTAATGAATCCTTTTTCGTTAGATCCTTCACCTTTAAATTCAAGTTCAACTCCTATTTGGTCAAAACACATTCTTACAAAATCTCTTACCGAGGTGGTTTTTCCGGTTGCAATTACCCAATCTTCAGGTTGTTCGGCTTGCAAGATTAACCACATCATACGCACATAATCTTTTGCATGCCCCCAATCTCTTTTAGCATCTAGATTGCCCAAGTACATTTTATCTTGAAGTCCCATAGCAATCCTTGATGTTGCTCTGGTAATTTTTCTGGTCACAAAGGTTTCCCCTCGGATAGGTGATTCATGGTTAAATAAAATCCCATTACAAGCAAACATCCCGTAGGCTTCTCTATAATTTACGGTAATCCAATAAGCATACATTTTTGCAACCGCATAGGGGCTTCTTGGGTAAAATGGCGTAGTTTCGGTTTGAGGAATTTCCTGAACTTTACCATAAAGTTCAGATGTTGACGCTTGATATATTCTAGTCTTGGTCTCTAACCCCAACATCCTTACCGCTTCCAATACCCTAAGGGTTCCTATACCATCCGCATTGGCTGTGTATTCTGGTGTATCAAATGAAACATGCACATGGCTCATAGCAGCTAAGTTGTATATTTCATCAGGTTTTACTTCTTGAATTATTCGAATTAAGTTCGTGCTATCGGTAAGATCTCCATAGTGCAAAAAGAAGTTTCTGTCTTGCACATGCGGGTCTTGATATAAATGGTCTATACGGTCTGTATTGAACAGTGACGATCTTCTTTTAATTCCATGAACTTCATAGCCCTTTTTAAGCAAGAACTCACTTAAGTAAGCTCCGTCTTGTCCTGTAACTCCCGTAATTAAGGCAACTTTTTTTGACATTGTAAAAATCTTTTATTATTGGTGGTTTTTATAGAACTGCAAAGGTACAGTTTTAGATTATATTCGAACCTAAATTGGTTTTATTAATCTCATTTTAAGCTTAATATTGTTTTGCTTAGTTCACTTTCCCAATTGGGAATGGCTAAGTTTAACGTTTTAAGTTTAGTGTTGTTAAGAACACTGTATTTTGGTCTGGTGGCTCTAGATGGATAATCATCAACTGGTTGTATTTTATGGCTGTCATAGTCCTTAAAGTGTTTGGCGATTTCTTTTGCAAATGCATACCATGTTGTCTTACCGTTGGGTGTGGCGTGGTAAACACCATAATAGTTGAAGCTAGTTTTGATTATTTGAAAAATAATGTGTGCCAAAAAAGCCGCACTAGTAGGAGTGCCCGTTTGGCTATTTACAACTTTTAAGTTTTCCTTTTTATCAATTCTCGAAATGATGGTTTTTAAAAAGTTTTTGCCATATTGAGAGTACAGCCAAGACGTTCTTAAAATGAAATACCGCTCCATAATTTCCTGAATGTAATGTTCTCCCTTTAGCTTTGATTTGCCATATTGATTTATGGGTTTTGTCACATCACTTTCTAAATAGGGTTGCTGTGCTTCACCATCAAAAACATAATCTGTAGAAATATGTATAAGTACAACATTGGCTAATTGACAAACATGGGCCAGCACTTGAACGCCTTCGGCATTCACCTTGAAGGCTTCATCAACATCCACTTCTGCCTGTTCAACATTTGTATATGCGGCACAATTGATGCAATAATCAAACTGGTTTTGGGTGAAGATTTTTGTTGTTTCTTGATTGTTGGAAATGTCTAATTCTTCCTTTGAAACAAAAGTAAAATTAAGGCCTTCGTCATTTAGCTCATATAGTTCTTTAATGGTCAATCCCAATTGGCCATTACTTCCCGTAACCAAGACATTAGTTCCCATTCAAATACGACTTGAAGGTTGGAAGCTTCCTGTCCCTTTCAGAAAGAATTAATTCATTAGTGGGTAAATCCCAAGAAATTCCTATATCAGGGTCGTTATAAATAATTCCTCTTTCACTCTCCTTGTGATAGAAATCATCACACTTATAACTAAAAATAGTTTGGTCTTCCAGTACCAAAAAACCATGGGCAAACCCTTTGGGAATATATAGCTGCTTATGTTCTTTATCATCCAAAACAATGGAAAAGTGTTGTCCAAAAGTTGTAGACTCCTTTCTTAAATCTACACACACATCCAATACTTTTCCTTTCACAACTCTAACCAATTTTGCTTGGGCATAATCTCCTTCTTGGAAGTGCAACCCTCTTAACACACCTTTGGATGAGAGGGATTGGTTGTCCTGTACAAATGAAACAGTTAATCCTGTTTGTTCTTCGAAGCGCGCCTTATTGAAGGATTCAAAAAAGTAGCCTCTTTCATCCCAATAAACCTTGGGGGTAACAACATAGCAACCTTTTAAAAATGTTTCCTCTACTTGCATTATACCAACTGTAATAAATAACTTCCGTAGCCACTTTTTAATAATGGCTCTGCTAACTTGAGAAGTTGATTTTTATCAATGAAACCCATTTTGTAAGCGGTTTCTTCAATGCAGCCGATTTTTAATCCTTGGCGTTCTTCTATTACTTGTACAAATTGTGAGGCTTGCATCAGGGAGTTAAAAGTTCCAGTGTCTAGCCATGCTGTACCCTTGTCTAAAATTTGTACTTGAAGTTTGCCTTGTTCCAAAAAAATTCTGTTTACGTCTGTAATTTCCAATTCACCTCGGGCACTGGGCCGAATACTTTTCGCAATCTCAACCACGGAATTGTCATAAAAATAAATGCCAGGAACTGCATAATTGGATTTTGGTTGTTCTGGTTTCTCTTCTATTGAGACTACAAAATTGTTAGCGTCAAATTCAACCACTCCGTAACGTTGTGGGTCTTGGACATGGTAGGCGAAAATGATTCCTCCTGAAGGATTTATACTGGCTTTTAAAGTAGTTTCCAATCCCGACCCATAAAAGATGTTATCTCCCAAAACAAGTGCTACCTTATCGTTGCCAATAAAATCTTCTCCTATGATAAATGCTTCAGCCAAACCTTTTGGTTGTTCTTGAATGGCATATTCGAATCTACAACCATACTCAGTACCATCACCCAACAGCTCTTTAAATCTAGGGGTGTCTTTTGAAGTAGAAATAATTAAAATTTCATTTATCCCGGCAGACATAAGTGTTGTAATGGGGTAATAAATCATGGGTTTATCATAAACAGGCATAAGCTGTTTGCTCACCGCTTTTGTTAATGGGTGTAGTCTTGTTCCAGATCCACCGGCCAATACAATTCCTTTCATTCTCTTGAATACTTTTTAAGATACCAATTTACGGTTTTTTTGATACCTGTTTCAAAACTTTCGTTGGCTTTCCAGCCTAGTTCATTTTCAATCTTTGATGCATCAATTGCGTATCTAAAATCATGCCCTGGCCTATCTTTTACAAAAGTAATCTGTTCTTTATAGGATGTGTATTTGGGTTTTATTTCATCCAAAATCTCACAAATAGTATGGGCTATGTACAGGTTGTTACGCTCATTTTTACCTCCTATATTGTAAGTGTCTCCTGTTTTCCCTTTTTGAAATACCAAATCAATTCCCTTACAATGGTCCGTTACATAAAGCCAGTCTCTAATATTCAAACCATCTCCATAAATAGGTATGTTTTCTTCGGAAAGCGCTTTTCTTATAATTGTTGGAATAAGCTTTTCATCATGTTGGTTAGGGCCGTAATTGTTAGAACAATTGGAGGTGACCACATTCATGCCAAAGGTGTGAAAATGGCTTCTAACAATAAAGTCGGAAGCCGCTTTGGAAGCACTGTAAGGACTGTTAGGCGCATAGGCGGTCTCTTCAGTAAACAATCCGGTTTTACCTAAAGTTCCATAGACCTCATCGGTAGAAATATGATGAAACCTACAATACTCTTTGTCCTGCTTGAATTGATGGGGAGCATCCATCCAAAACTCTTTGGCAATGGTGAGCAAATTGAATGTTCCTAAAACATTCGTATTGATAAATTCATGGGGGTTCTCAATGGAGTTGTCCACATGGGATTCGGCAGCAAAATGAACAATACTGTCAATTTTATATTTCTGGAATATGTCAATGACTAACTCTTTATCACAAATATCACCTTTAATAAAAGTGTAATTGGGATGGTTTTGAATTGGTTTTAAATTAGAAAGCTCACCTGCATAAGTGAGCTTATCTAAATTTATAATTCTTATGTCATTAGGGTACTTATGCAAGAAATACGTAATAAAATTAGATCCTATAAAACCTGCACCCCCCGTAATTAAAATGTTTTTAGCCTTCATAGGCATTAACGAATTTCACTACCTTAACAGTTAAGTATACAAAGCACAATATTAGAAATGTCAAAAGCGGAAAGATTATTGTATATTTCTGGAAAATAGTTGAATACTTGGCACCAACATCCTGAAAACTGGATAAGGTATCAAAATAAACGTCCTCTTCTACCTTTTGAGACTCCAATCGGCTTAGCTCTTGTCTTAACTTCATCTCCTCTTGCAATAATTCATATTCTTTGGTTCTGGTTTTCTCTTGAATAAAAGACAACCCATCTCTAGTTGTATAAGAGCCCTCCTTTGATTTTGATTCTTCTTCAAGAACTTTCAAGTAGACCACTTTTAAGGAGTCTACTTTATTTAATGACATCATGATTCTCTCCTTGTCTATCGCAATTAAAGAATCTCTTTTCTCCATCTTTTTTATCGAATAGGTGTTTTCAAATGTTGATTTAAGACCGTTTTCCAAAGATCTAAAAATATCCTTTTTAAAAGATTTGACATTAATTTCAAATATATCACCAGAATAAATACTCCTGTTTTCAATGTATTGGTCAAAATCAACTTCTTGAGCCCTAACACTATCCAATTGCTTTAAAAACTTATCATACTGGATCAATTTATCGTTTTCATTTTCTGGCCCTGGCTTGATTTCAAACTCTATTATTTGCATAGCCTCATCTTCATTTATATCAAATATTTCTATTAATTGCTTATAGTCCTTTTCACCAATTAAAGCATTGTAGTAGTTAACATTTGTAACTAATTGATATTTTGAATCGAAATAAGGCTTTACCAGCATTTGAGAAATATATATATCCGGTTGAAGTTTTTCAAGAGTATATCCAAGTACCGCGGCTAAAAACATACTGATCCCAATTATTTTGAAGTTTTTAACAACGGCTTTAAGGGCATATATAATTATTGAGAATACAGCTTTGAAAATGTCCACAAAAAACTTAAAAAGTTTATTGAACATGTTGCCTATTGCACTGAATAATTGACTTAAATCTACTTCTTCAGATTGTTGCTGATTTTGTACTTCTTTACTCATACACGTAAATTAACTAAATATTTGTTCTAAAATTTTTCTTGTTATAAGGTATGTGGGCTTCACGCCTGTTGTTCCTAAACCTCCTGAGGCCAATGTGCTTCCTGTTTCCAACGGATTATCACTGGCATAATAAGCATATCTAACCTTTACATCAGGATTGGTATTGCCTCTAATTCTTGAAGCCGCCTGGATGGCTTTTTGGTAGTGTGCTCCTTCCATTTCCAGTCCAATGACATTCCAAGTGGAGCTATGGAAGAACTTTAGAATTTCTTTGTTTTGCAAAGAAGTTCCCAAAACAGTGACCATCGCGCCTTCATAAACATCTATCCCGTTGCCAGACAAATCACTTGTTTTTAATTCGTTATCAAATGGGTAGTTATCTGCAGTTCCTTCAAAAATATGTGCCGAAGGGATCATAATGTCTCCTTTCTTTCCTTCAAGAATACCTGCTTTTCCCATGATGGATACCGATTTTACATTCAAATGAACTTTCTCTCCATTGACTTTAATAGGTTTCAAAAGTTCGTCCATGGTTTCGTAAGCTTGCTCACCAAATGCATAATCCATGACCAATATAATGGGTTTTTCGGAAGCTAAAAAATCTTTGTTTACTTCAATATCGGCATTGGAGAAATTGATTTGTGACGTGTCAAAAATCTGCACATCAATATTGGTTCCTGATTGGTCAGCTATGTAAATCATTCCATTCTGCAACGCTGATTTGGTGACTTTATTGCGCAGTGCCTCGTTCTCTTTTTGACTTAACTCTTGATAGAGTGTGAAATTATCTTTTTTGGCAAGACTCGCTTTTAAAGCAATTGGCGCGAACAGTGAATTCATCACACTGTGCATGTTGGCGCTAATAATATGAATGGGTCTGTTCAACAAGCCGTTTTTATAAAGTGTTTCTTTTATTGTGTCGGCCCAAATTTCACCATGAATGTGGTGTCCTAAACGCTCTCTCAATACCGGACTAAAGGTAACGGTTCTTTTCTTATCATTGATAACCTCTTCAATGGCCAACTTTCCTAACCAATAGACTATGTGCAGTAACCTTTCGGATTGCCCTTCAATTGCAAAACTCTTGTAAACCGATGTAACTTCATTAAAGGTTCTTCCTAAGATATTGGCCATGTGTGTTATGGCTACTTCTCGTTCTTGCTGGGTTAGTTTGGTTGATGAAAAAACAGCTCTTTCCAATTTCACCCAATCTCTTGTTGTATTACCGGAATCGTCAATTAAAACTCTCTTGCTTATCTTGTGGGATTCTATGAATAAAAACGTAAGATGGGTAAGTATGTCATAGATTTCCGAGCGCCCTCTGGTAATCTCAATGTTCATCTGTTCCTCGTCAATACGGTAACAGTTTCGTCGTCTTTTTGGTGGGATAATGGGCTTAAAATGTGAATCGGCATAACCTTCATCACTGGTCAAATTAATATAGCTACACTCTTCAATTCCCAAAGGCAAACGGTCCATAACGTATAGGAGTCCGTCCAATTCTGCCTTTTCTTCGGCAATAGAGCCATATATTTCTGGCCTTAGCAACAACAGGGATTCCCTAAGGGTTTCACCTGAAACACCCATGGGTTTATAAAAGCCCCGATTGAACAGATGTCTCATGGTAATGTACATCCTCTCAATAGCATTAGAGCTTTCCTGCGCCCTGGTTCTTCCGTGTTGTTTTTTCTTGCTCATTTCTGTTTTTTGGCGAACAAAGATAAGACTATTTGGTTAATTCCCATTGACAGAGTTTATCCACAATTTTTCTATCATTTGACAATCTGGGGATTTTATTTTGTCCCCCTAGCTTACCTTCTGATTTCATATATTTGTTAAACCCTCCTGGTTTTATGGCTGTAACAACCAATTGTTTGAGTACCTTTCCTTCTATTAGGTCAAAATAATAGCTATTTTGTCTTTGTAACGAGGTATCAATAATCTTGGAAAAAGTAGCCATATTTTCAGGCATGGTTTCAAATTCAACAAACCATTCGTGGTATGGCAATCCTGAAGTCGGATTGATTTGCGGTGCTACGGTAAACTCCGAAATTTGCACTCCCGTTTGTTCCAGGGCTTCTTGCATGGCCAATTCCACTTCTTTTCCAATAACATGCTCCCCGAAAGCCGAAATGAAATGTTTTATTCTTCCCGACACAATCACGCGATAGGGTTTGAGCGAGGTAAATTCTACGGTATCTCCAATATTATAGGCCCAAAGTCCTGCATTGGTTGAAATGATCATCACGTAGTTTACCCCAAGCTCCACTTCTTTTAAAGTCAATCGGGTTGGTGCTTCCGAAAAAAACTCGTCAGCTTTAATAAACTCGTAGAAGATACCCGAATTAAGCTGCAGAAGCATCCCTTTTTCCGTTTGTTTATCTTGAAAAGCAAAAAACCCCTCGCTAGCTGGAAAAAGTTCAATGCTATCTACTTTTCTCCCTATGAGCTTTTCAAACTTGGCTCTATAAGGTTCGTAATTAACCCCACCAAAAATAAACAGCTCGAAATTTTTGAATACTTCGCCCACATTCTTACCAGTCCTTTCAACTATTTTTTCAAAATACATTTGTACCCAAGAAGGAATCCCCGAAATAATTGTCATGTTTTCGGGCAAGGTTTCTTCAACTATAGCATTTACTTTGGTTTCCCAATCATCAATGCAATTGGTTTCCCAAGATGGCATGCGGTTTTTTTGAAGATACTTAGGCACATAATGAGCCACAATACCTGAAAGTCGGCCTAATTTTATCCCGTTCTTTTCATCTAAAATTGGACTTCCTTGCAGGAAAATCATTTTACCATCAACAAAGTTTGCCTTACCCGTTTCATGAATATAGAGAAGGATGGCATTCCTAGCAGCTTCAACATGGTAGGGCATGCTTTCCTTAGTAATAGGAATATATTTAGCCCCAGAGGTTGTGCCTGATGTTTTGGCAAAATAGATAGGTTTTCCTGGCCAAAGAATATTCTCTTTCCCAGCCACGACCTTTTCAACGTAAGGTTTTAGCGCTTCATAGTCCCTAATGGGTACGCGTTTAACGAAGTCCTCATGAGTATTAATACTAATGAAATCGTGGTCTCGTCCAAACTGTGTAGACGTAGCATCGGCAATAAGTTTCTGAAAAACGCTTTCTTGGGTTTCAATAGGGTTGTTTGCCCATTTTTTGATTTTATTATAAACAGCGGAGGCAAATGGTTTTGCCAATATAGATTTTAGTGAGGGCATTATTTGAAATCTATGAAATTGGTTGGGTTTATGGGGTATCCATCACTCCAGAGCTCAAAATGCAAATGTGGCCCTGTGGTTAATTCTCCCGTGTTGCCGGCCGTGGCTATGACTTCGCCTGCTTTCACTAAATCGCCCTGACTTTTTGTTAAGGACGCATTGTGCTTATACACCGAAATGAGCCCATAGCTATGTTCTATAATAATAACATAGCCTGTTTCGGCGGTCCATTCGGCAAAAATCACGGTGCCATCAGCAGTTGATTTTATGGGCGTATCTTTGGCCACGACAATATCTATAGCATAGTGCTTTTTATCTGCATTGTATGGTTCGGAAATCGTTCCGTTAACAGGGGGGAAAAGTATAAATTTGGAAGCCGAAGTGGCCGATTCAAAAAGATTGAATTTATCTTCTTTATCTACCTTATCACGGAGTAATGAATCAGCTTTTGAGGGTTGAAGGTCTCTTTGTGAAACATCGGCTTGAGCCGTTTCGATAATAGAATCTCTATTAAAATCCGTAGGGTTTATTTCGCCCTGTAGCACTTTTTTTATGGAAGCAAAATACCGTTCGTTTACCTCAATCACTTTTTGCAATGAATCTGTTTGATAACTGAGCTTAACGGCTTGTTTTTTTAATGCTGTAGACGAATACCCCGGAATATATTCCCTTAAAGGGGTAAAGGCAATGAACAACGTCGTGCCTGCAATTAAAAAGATAGCCGACAACATCGTCAATACAAACACATTGAGCCTTGTGAGCTTGAAAGAAAGGCGCTCTTCAAAAGTATCCTCATTGAGAATTACCAAGCGGTACTTATGCAAGAGCTTTTTAGCGAATTTTTTTTTAGGTTTTTTCTTTGCTGCCATCCACACAAAATTAAACAAATTTACAGAGGTCTAAATGATATTATGCTAAAGTTAGATTTAAAACGATAATATTGAAGTTTAATTATTAAATTTGCACTTTAATTAAATTTCATAAATATGATAGCTTTAAACATATTTTTGGTTGTAGGCCCTTGGCAATACATTATCATTGGGCTTGCTATTCTGTTATTGTTCGGGGGTAAAAAAATTCCTGAATTGATGAAAGGTTTGGGAAAAGGGATCAAGGAATTCAAAGACGCCAGCAAGGAAGACGATACTGAGGAAAAGAAAAACTAAATTATCACTCTATAAAAAAAGCCCGAAAATTATTTTCGGGCTTTTTTTTATTCTTTCTTCTCATTGAGAAATTTCACAGACTTGATAATGGCTTCCAGTTCAAACATGTACTCTCTCTGCTCAACTGATGGCGCAAACGCAAAACCCTCCATGACCAATAAACGATTGTTGGGCTTGTCTTCAATAACATAATTAACGTATGGCCCAGCCATAAAAGCATTTTCCACTTCCCAAGTTCCTTTGGTTACATAGGTTTTTTTGCCCTCAATTTCAGTGGTGAAAAATATGGGGGAATATTTCTTTTCGGTTATCATGAAAGAACCATCTGTTGGCCCTGGAATATATTTTTCCCCTATAGAATCCCTCATTTTGGTAATTTGGTTCACCATACTGTCATTTTCTTTGATGGCGCCCAGAGGCAATTCAAAAATCATCACATTTAAAGTTCCGGTGGTGATATCTTTTCTAAACCAAAAGAAGTTGTCTACATCTTTAGCAACCCTATAAACCGAGGGAAAATTGACTTTAATGCCTAATTTTTCCTCAAGCCGTTTGTCCTTTAATAGAGAGAGGGAAATGCGTCGTTGCTTTTCTTTGATCTCTTGGTTTTTAAATGTTCCTATAATTTTCCCCTCATCTTGTTTTATCAAATCAACTATTTGTTGATTGGTACTTCCTTTTACCAAAATGAGGCGTTGTGGCGTAGCAAAAACATCCTTCATGTACTTGATATCAGGCTCACCTTCATTTTCAATTTTTAAGATAATGCGTCCTTGGGTGGCATAATTTGTAAACACCGAAGGTGGTATTTGATTGAGGGTGAACATGGGTTCTTCTCTGGGTAATCCATCTACGGGAGCTGCCAAAATTGAACGAATACTGTCTCCAAGACTGCCTTCCCAAAGGTCGTTGTCCACAACAATTGTGAGCTCGTTTGTGTTACCAAATGAATCTGTAAGAATTCGTTGCGAAGATTTTTTTTCGCAAGACATGAAGACAAGTAAGATAGAGGCGCTTAATAGGATTTTTTTAATCATGATTGTTTTTTTCAATATCGTTTTACCCCTTGGAAATTTTCAATTTCATTCCGGGTTTTAATTTATTACCACTAATACCGTTCCAATCTTTAATATTTTGAACAGAAACTCCAGGAAATTTTTGGGCAATGCTCCATAAAGAGTCCCCACTTCTTACCGTATATACGGTGTTTTCGCCGCTGGAACTACTTGTTGTAGGCTTTGATTTAGTTGATGTAGAAGCCGTTGCGCCTACACTTCGCCTGTAAATGGTTAACCGTTGCCCAATGTGAATATCATTACTCCGTAAACCATTCCACCTTTTAATATCGCTTACTCTTACTCCGTATTTTCTAGCAATTTTCCCTAGATAGTCACCACTTCGTACCCGATAAGTGAGCTTGGTGTCTTCTTCAAAAAACTGAGGTAGTGGTTTTTCCCTTTTGTCAAATTCGCTTTGGGCATACGCATATATAGCCTCTTCATTGGCCACAAAAATACCTACCGCTTCACGAGGCAATCGCAAGATGTAATTCTCGTCTTTAATGTAAGGGATAATATCCAGTTTATAGGACGGGTTTAAAAACTGAAGCGCATCTATATCTACACCTGTAACTTCTGAAACTTGATCTAGAGTAATCATTTGCTTCACCCTAATAGTATCGGTTTCAACATAATTGAACAGGGGTTTTTGTTTGTTAAAACCGTGCTCATCGGCATACTCAAAAATGTACATGGTTGCTAAAAAAGCCGGTACATAGCCTGCTGTTTCGCGTGGTAAATAATTGCGAATGTTCCAGTAATTCTCATAACCACCCGAACGTCTAATGGCTTTGGTAACATTTCCCGGTCCAGAATTATAGGCGGCAAGTGCCAAATCCCAATCACCAAAGATTTCATAGAGTTTTGACAAATATTGAGCCGCCGCTTCGGTAGATTTTACGGGATCGCTTCGCTCGTCCACATAACTGCTTACGTCCAACCCATACATCTTTCCGGTGGTGAACATAAATTGCCAAAGACCGGTAGCGCCCACACGGGATTTCGCTCTTGGTTTTAAAGCAGATTCAACGATAGCCAAATATTTTATTTCCAAAGGAATATTGTACTTGTCAAATTCGTGTTCAAACATGGGGAAATAGAAATGGCTCAATCCCATCAATCGCTCTAGAGTTTGTCTTCTATTTTTCAGAAATGTTTTAATAACGCTTTCCAATGCTGGGTTGTACTCAACATTAAAAGGTGTTTTTGCATTAAGCTTTTGCAGTCTTACTTTAAGTGTATCTGTATTAAGCTCTGGATAATCAACTTCTTTGTAATCTAACCCTGAAACCGAAGCATAAATCGTGTCAAAAAGCGAATTGCTATAAAGTTCTTCCAACCACTTTTCGTCAATACCTGCAACAAATTCGTCATCTTTCAACTGGTCTTTAATTGAAAGTGAATCTTCATTGGATTCTTTAACATACACTGCTTTGCCATCTATTACAGAATCCTTAAAAACAGTATTTGTTTTAGGTGGGTTATCCTGTCCGTAAGAGGCGCTTACGAAAAGAACGAGCGTTATTAAGGCTATAAGTTGGTTTCTCATGAAAAAATAGGTTTACAGTAAAACGGAGCAGTGACTAAATTCGTGTTTTTATTTAAGAAAATAAAGTCTTTTTATTGCTTTTTAACGTTTTACGTAAATTATTTCTCTAAAATAGCCGCAATTCCTGGCAATGTTTTACCTTCAAGACTTTCCAGCATAGCCCCACCACCGGTGCTAACATAGCTCACTTTATCCTCAAAACCAAACTGTTTCACAGCAGCAACGGAGTCGCCGCCACCCACTAATGAAAAAGCGCCTTTTGCTGTTGCTTCGGCAATGGAATTTCCTAAAGCAATGGTTCCTTTTGAAAACGTTTCCATTTCGAAAACACCAAGGGGGCCATTCCATAAAATAGTTTTGCATTGCATCACCACTTGATGAAAGATTTCAAGCGATTTTGGTCCCGCATCCAACCCTTGCCACGCTTCCGGAATTGATTTGATATCAACTACTTGAGTGTGAGCCTCATTACTAAAAGCATCGGCAGCAATTACATCTATTGGCAAGTGTACCTGAACATTGTTTTCTTTCGCTTTTTTCAGGATTTCCAGAGCCAACTCTTGCTTATCATCTTCACAAATAGACTCTCCTATAGAACCTCCCATAGCTTTAATGAAGGTGAAAGACATTCCGCCACCTATAATCAAATGGTTCACTTTTCCTAAGATGTTTTCAATAATGGTGATTTTTGAAGAAACTTTAGATCCTCCTAGGATAGCCAAAACAGGCTTTTCACTATTGTTCAGGACTTTATCTATACTGTCAATTTCTTTAGCCATTAAATAGCCAAAGCACTTTTTCTCTGGAAAAAACTGAGCTACAATCGTGGTAGAGGCATGCGCTCTATGAGCTGTTCCAAAGGCGTCGTTTACATAGATATCTCCTAATTTGGATAGCTTTTCAGAAAATGCCAGGTCTCCCTTTTCCTCTTCGTTATGGAAACGGAGGTTTTCCAAAAGCAAAACTTCGCCTGGGTTTAAATTGTTAACGGCCAATTCGGCCTCTTCACCTACACAATTGGAGGCAAATTTCACTTTCACCCCCAAAACCTCTTCAACTTTAGGAACAATATGCTTTAAAGAAAACACTTCCTGAACACCTTTAGGTCTCCCCAAATGCGACATCAGTACACAACTTCCGCCATCTTCAAGAATTTTGATGATGGTAGGTTTTGCCGACACGATACGGGTATCGTCAGTTACTTCAAAGTTTTCGTTCAGTGGAACATTAAAATCAACACGAATGAGTGCTTTTTTATTCTCGAAATTAAAGTCGTCTATTGTTTTCACAGGTATAAAATTTAGAAGCACAAATATAAGGCATCACAATTATATAAAAATATGATTTCTGTTATCTTTGCTTTATGCTTTTCAGCGAAATACTAGGTCAGGAACATATCAAGAAACATCTCACAAAATCGGTTGATGAAGGTCGCATTCCACATGCGCAATTGTTTGTTGGGCCTGAAGGATGTGGTTCCTTGCCCATGGCCATCGCTTATGCACAATACATTTTGTGTTCCAACACTAACGGTGAAAATTCAGGCGGAAATGAATCCTGCAATATCAAATTCAAAAATTTCTCCCATCCTGACTTGCACTTTGCTTACCCTGTGGCAAAAAAAGAAAACGATAGTACCAAAAACCCAACCAGTAAAAATTATCTAAGTGACTGGAGAAAACTGTTGAATGAGCAGCCCTATGGCAATTTGTTTGATTGGTATAGAATCTTAGGGGTTGAAAACAAGCAAGGCAACATAAGTGTGCATGAGGCAACTGAAATTTACAATACGCTTTCCCTAAAATCTTATGAAGGCGGGTATAAGGTTTTGATCATGTGGATGGCCGAAATCATGAATACCCAATGTGCGAACAAGCTTTTAAAACTTATTGAGGAACCGCCCGATAAAACCGTCATTATTTTAATTGTTGAAGACGAAGAACAACTCATTAATACCATTCGTTCAAGATGTCAATCTATTCATTTTAAGCATTTAAGTGAGGATGATGTTGTTAAAGGCCTCATGAGGGATTATCAATTGGAAGAGCCGCTAGCACGTAAAATTGCTTTTCAATCCCATGGAAATTACAATAGAGCCTGTGATCTGGTTTATCAAGATTCTGAAGAAATACAATTTGAAACTTGGTTTGTTTTTTGGGTGCGTTCGGCATTTAAGGCCAAAGGCAATAAGACAGCCATTCACGATCTCATTTCCTGGAGCGAGGATATTGCCCGAACCGGGCGGGAAACCCAAAAGCAGTTTTTAGCCTTTTGCTTGAATTACTTTAGGCAAGCCATGTTGCTCAATTACAAAGCCCATGAATTGGTTTACCTGCAGCCGAGAGCAGAAAGCTTCCAATTAGAGAAATTTGCCCCTTTTATACACGAAGGCAATATTATGGATATTTCATCTGAGCTACAGGATGCCATTTACCATATTGAACGCAATGGGAATGCCAAGATAATCCTCACAGACTTATCTATAAAACTCACCCGCTTACTACATAAAAAAGCCAGCTAAACGCCGGCTTTTCAATTTGCTATTCAAAGGTGTAAACCTCTTTGACATATTGGGTAACCCTAAAATACCCGAAGGCATAATTGTTTTGATTGGTCTGGTTTACGCAATTACCCCGTATTTGAACTGGTGTGGTAGAAAACGGATCTCCGGAGTCTGTTTGCTCATTTAAGATTTTGATGTAATTGTAATACCGTTCCGATATAGCATATAGGGTGATTTCCACAACATCACCGGGCACAAAGGCTTCCTCTCCACTATCTTCGTCATCTTCTTTTTCATAAAAGTCGTGAATCTCATTACCGTTTACAAACTCATCTGATACATCTTCCAAGGAAGACAGTAAATCGCCTTCTTCATAATATTTGAGCAGATAGTAGTTTTCTTCATCTTCGGGGTCATCAAAATATACATTGACCTCTAAATTTTCATCATCAAAACCATCTTCTATACTTTGGTTAATGGTATTAATATCAGGAGCCAAAAGCAGCGTTTCGGTTCCTTGATACACTTCGCCATTGTATATAACTGTTAACTGATAGGTGTTATTAAGAATAGGGACAAAAGCATCTGTGGTGTAGTTGCCATTATTTTGGTCCTGAAACACAAAAACTTCATTGGTGTCTAAATTGATAACCTCTACAGAAGCACCTGTAACACTCGTGTCGGTTTGAGTATCAAAATAGGGTGTTGAGGTTCTTAGCTTTATAATTTGGTCATTACCCACTGTGCCTTTTTCCCAATCCAATGAGGCTTCAATAACCAATCGTACAGGGCCATCTTGTAACTCTACGTCTATAACTTCTTCACAAGAAAAAAGGACACTAACTAAGCCTACTAATAATATGGTGATTTTTTTCATAGCATTAAAATTTAAAATTATAGGTAACTGAAGGAATGATACCGAAAATGGAAATTTGAGTAGCCTCATTCAAGCCTGTAGACTCATTTTGTCCAAAACTGATTGAAGCTGCATTTTGCCTATTGTACACATTGTAAATACCAAAAACCCATTCTGATTTCCAACGTCTTTCGGGATGCTTGTTGGGTTTGTAAATAGCCGAAACATCCAATCTGTGATAGGCTGGTAACCTGTTGGAGTTTCTGTCTCCATAACTGGCAATAGACAAACCTTCGTACTCATATTGCCCATTGGGATAAGTAACCGGCCTACCCGTTTGGAAAATAAAGTTTGAGCTCAAGCTCCATTTTTCGTTCAGTTTATAAACCCCTGTAAGAGAAATGTCGTGGGTTCTATCATAGGGCGTATTGTACCAGCTACCGCCATTAATTCCAGGGCCTCCTGCATTGCCTCCCAGTGTACGCTGTTCAGACTTTGATAAAGTATAGGCCAGCCAGCCTGTGAATGTTCCACGGTTTTTCCGTATTAAAACTTCAACACCATAGGCTCGTGCTTCGCCATTAAGTATCTCAGTTTCTATATTGTTGTTTCCTATCAAGCTGGATCCGTCTATGTAATCAATCCTATTGTCAATTTGTTTATAGTAAGTTTCTAATTCTAAGGTATAAGCATTGTCTTTTAACTGCTTGTAATAGCCTATGGCAAACTGGTCGGATATTTGTGGCTTGATGTACTCACCGCTGGGCGTCCAAACATCCAAAGGTGTAACCGAAGACGTATTAGACAGTAAATGCAGGTATTGCGTAGAACGCGTATAACTGGCTTTTATGGAGGAACTCTCGTTCATTTGATAAGAAAGGCCAATTCTGGGTTCCAAATAACCGTAGTTTTTAATGGTTTCGCCCTTACCGTAATGGGTTTCACTTTCCACATCGCCTCTTTCATAAATTTCCAGTTGATTGTTATAAACTACTGGCTTATTATCTACATAGGTGGCTAAATTTTGCCCTCCCAATCTAGAAAAATTACTGTAACGTAATCCATAATTAAGAGCTAGTTTATCCGTGAGTTGATGCTCTGCACTTATGTACAACGCCCCCTCAAAAGCTCGTTTTTCATCTAGTTTTAAATAGTTAATACCAGAGGTCTCCGACGTTGGTTTTACTTCGCCCGGATTTAAATTATAATAAATGCCACTAACCCCTAAATCTACTTTTAGATTGTTGTTAACATAATAACCCAAATCATACTTAACATTGTAATTTTTTATGTCGGCAATCCAGTCCAATTCAACAAAATCCAGGATAATTCTGTAGTCGTATTTGCTATAAATAAGCGAAAGATTGGAGAACAAACGGTCATTAAACACATGATTCCAGCGTAAGTTTCCCGTAGCATTTCCATAATTGTTTTTTATAACTTTTGAAAGATTGAAAACATCTCTTCCGAAGTATCCCGAGAGGTACAGCCTGTTGTTTTGGTTGAGCTGATAATTGGTTTTTAAATTAAGATCGTAAAACGAAATTTTGTCGTCTTTTAAGTTTTCAATGGCGGGCATAAATAAATGGGCGTAAGATGCTCTCCCGGCAACCAAAAAAGATCCTTTTTCATTAAACAGCGGTGATTCAGCGGCCAGTCTACTGGAAATCAAACCAATGCCTCCTGACAGGCTAAACTTTTTACTATTCCCATCTTTTTGGCGAACATCTAAAACCGAAGAGACGCGTCCGCCATATTTGGCAGGAATGTCTCCCTTATAGAGTTTTATATTCTTAATAGCATCAGCATTAAAAACCGAAAAGAACCCAAAGAAATGGGATGTATTGTAGATAATGGCTTCGTCTAGTAAAACTAAATTTTGGTCTGCTGCGCCCCCTCGCACATGGAATCCCGCAGAGCCTTCGCCATTATTAGTTACTCCTGGCAACATTTGAATGGACTTAATCACATCTACTTCGCCCAAAACCGCTGGCATTTCCTTAATGGTTTGCGCATTAAGCTTAGCAACACTCATTTGGGGCTCTCTAATACTTGTCACTTCCGATTCTTGAGCCACGATTACCACTTCATTAAGAGCCGTAGAAGCCTCGTTTAATTCAAAATGGAGCGTTTGGTCTTTATCCAAAACTACTTGTTGGGTAATGGTTTCATAACCTACATAGGAAACAATTAGGGTATAATTACCTTTTGGTGCTGTTAATGAGAAAAATCCATACTCATTAGTAACAGTCCCATAGGTGGTGCCTTCCAAATAGACCGTTGCCCCTAATAGGGTTTCCCCGTTGTTTAAATCTTTGATTGCTCCACTAATACTGAACCTTTCCTGAGCTGTTGCTATAAAGCTGGAAAGAAAAAAATAAATAAGAAAGCCGTGTTTCATAAGCTGTTTGTTTTTGATTGTTTTTGTTTACATAAAAATTAGTAGACTTTTAATCTCCCTATTTGTTACGCAAATTTCCAATAAATATTATCCAAAAGTGACTTAAATAGTGGATTAGGAGTGAATTCTTTAAATTTTGGAGTGAAATTACAGCTTAAGAAAACGCCTGTTGAATCTTTTCAAGAAAAGAATTGGATACGGGAATATGTTGAGTGCTGTTTTGTGTTTTTATAACCAGATATTCTTTCCCGTTTTTTTTGGTCAAATAGTCAACGTTTAAAAGATTGATCGCATAAGACCTATGGCATTGCATAATAGGAAAATCATTGGATTGAATTACAAATTTCTTTAGTCTGTTCCTTACAATATGCCTTCTTACCTCGCCTTGTTTTAGATAATGCACCAGAATATATTGGTTACTGGATTCTGCATACAGAAAATTATTGATGCTGATTTTTAGGTCAACATTTTCATTCTCATCCAAAATATTGAGCACTTGCTCATGATTACTGCTTTTGTAAACGCTTTTATATTGTTTTAGTTGAACATCCAGTTCTTGTATTTCATTACTCAATTTTTTAATAGATACATATAAGACTGTCCCAACAAAGGGAAAAAGCAAGACCAAGAATATTTTCACAAACATTTTTAATTGAAATGTTAAGTGTAATTCCTTTTCAAAATTGTTCCCTAAATCTGGTACAATAAATGAAATTCCAAAATTAATAAGTGTTAGTACTAGTGCTTCAATAACAATCCAATACATGTATTTTTTGTTATTAACAAACTCAAAATCAAATAGTTGTCTTAAAAAGAATTGTGACAAAGACAACCCTAAAATGGTACTGAAGGCAACGGAAGCAAAAAACAAAAACTTATTAAGAGAGGAGTTCATGGGGTTAATCATTTCTTTAGAAATCCCATAAGGCTGAAATAGCAAAAGAAATACGATAGCAAATGTGGTTGATCCAAGAATATAAAACCACTTGATTTGGGGAGTATCCAAATAATCAAATGGTTGTTTTAAAAAAATGCCTATGTTCATTTTCAGTAATAATTAAATGCCCATTAATTAACACTGTTTTTAGGCATTTCATAGCAATAATCAGTGTTCTAACGCTTTTTTTTAACTTTATGATATAAAAAAAGCTAGAAAAATCTAGCTTTAAAATTCTGTTATGCTCCGAGTCCTTATTTTTTATACTCAGCATTTAATGCGTCCGTAATGGTTTTTGTAAGGTCATTGTCTTCCGTCCCGTACAAGACACTTCCTGCTTCATTTTTTCCTAGGATGTAGGTATACCCGTTCTTTTTTCCGTAATCCGAAACATATTCTCTCACTTTACTAATTACAGAATCAATTTCTACATTGAACTGTTGCTGTAATTGTTGCTGTTCAAATTGTAATTGTTGTCTTAAATACTGCTGCTTTTGGCCTAATTCGTCGTATTTTTCTTGAGCTTGACTTTGAGACATGCTTTTGGATTTTAGCTGAAAATCCTGCGCCTCCAATTGGAATGCCTTACTGATACTGTCTGTTTTCTTTTGGAATACTTCATCTTTTTTCTTGAACTTAGCTTCCACATCCAGTTTTTCCTGATAGTTATTAATAACTTCACCGTTATCAACAAATCCAATTTTTTGTTGCTTTTGACAAGATGAAAATAGAATTACCAGTAATGACAAATAAAAAACGTTTTTCATTTTATTAAATTTTTATTGGTCTCAAAATTAAGACAGGCAAAAATAGGAATTAGACATCTTACATTTTAAGGTTAGGATAAAAATCTTCAACTTCCACTGAAATAATAAAAATTTATGAGAAAACATCAATTTATAAATACACTCTATTTTATTTAGCCTTATAATAAGACTTTAGAGGCGTTTTCAAAAAAAGGAAAGGCAAACACCTGCCGTTAGGCATAAAAACGTGTCTGAAGGCTTTATTTTAGGTTTTCGTCTTTTTTAAGGATGTAAATGAGAGATGAATACTCACCCGAACGCTTTGCCTTCCTATTTGAAATAAATCCTATGAAAAAAGCACTGAGCATTTTCATCTTTCCGGTTTTATATTTTTCAGAAAGAAGACTTACATAATAAGAATCAAAAATCATGGGCTTGGTTTGAACAACATGCATCCCCACTTTAGAAAACAGTTTTGAAATAGCGTCTTGAGAAAAATGCCAAAAATGTCTTGGGACATCATACGCTGCCCAAAACTCTTTGTAATGTTTGGCATCGTGACTTTTAAAGTTTGGAACCGCTAGTATTAAAGTTCCTTCGGGTTTTAAAAGTTTGTCCAGAATTTGAATCTGCTCATCCAAATTAGGCAAATGCTCCAACACGTGCCAAAGTGTGATAACATCAAAAGAGGCGTTTGTGAAGTCTTCTAAGGCCTCAACATCTTTAACACTGTTGCTTGTTTTTTTATTTGCAATTACTCTAGCGCCAGCATCTGGTTCAACACCCTGTATTTCCCATCCTGCTTTTTGGGCGGTTGCCAAAAAATCTCCAGTGCCGCAACCTATATCCAAAAGGGAGTTAGGTTGAGATGAGTACTTATTTATAAGCTTAAGTTTTTGCCGCAAGGAATAATCCCTAACCCAATGATAGACTTTTTCAAAAAGATTTCTTTTGGAATCGGTATGGGAAATATAATCTTCACTTTTATAATAATTGGCCAATGTATCCATTTCTGGTTGCGGAAAAGTTTCCAGCATATCCAGTTCATTATTATAAAGCAATTGGAATCTTTCTCCCGAAACCGAATGATCTTTAACCTCTAAGAAGACATTTTTTGTATCCATTTACAACACCTGTTCCACGTGGAACGTTTGCTAATTACCGCCCCATATAAACCAATAAAACCGATATATCACTAGGCGAGACGCCGCTGATTCTAGAGGCTTGTGAAACGGTTGTTGGTTGTATTTTTTTTAATTTTTCTCTAGCTTCAAAACTCATGGATTTGATTTTAGAATAGTCAAAATTCGCCGGAATTTTAACGTCTTCCAGTCTGTTGAGTTTATCGGCATTATTCTTTTCCTTCTCAATATAACCCGAATACTTAACTTGAATTTCGGCTTGTTCAATGATCTCCTGATCAAAATTATGCTCTTCAATAAACTCTTTTACGCCGTCAAAATGCATAACATCATCAATGGTAATATTAGGTCTTGAATATACCTTGAATATTTTATCGGATTGCCTAATAGGTGCGGATTCTTTATTTCCCAAAACAGGATTTGCAATCTCTGGCTTAACACTTGTCTCTTTATAGAACTCCACCAAAGCATTGGATTGCGACTGTTTTTGCTCCATTCTTCTCAAACGTTTTTCGCTTGCCAAACCGAGCTCATACCCTTTAGGCGTTAACCTGAAATCAGCATTGTCTTGTCTTAAAAGTGTTCTATATTCTGCTCTTGAAGTGAACATTCTGTAAGGCTCTTCGGTGCCTTTGGTAATCAAATCATCTATTAAAACACCTATATAGGCCTCGCTTCTTTTTAAAATGAAAGGTTCCTTTTCTTGAACTTTCAAACTGGCATTGATACCAGCCATGAGTCCTTGCGAAGCTGCTTCTTCATAACCAGTTGTTCCGTTAATTTGCCCTGCAAAATACAACCCATTTACCAACTTGGTCTCAAGTGTATGCTTTAATTGAGTTGGTGGAAAATAGTCATATTCAATAGCATATCCAGGACGGAAAAACTTAACCTTCTCAAAACCCGAGACCGATCTCAGTGCCTTGAATTGAACATCTTCAGGAAGCGAAGTGGAAAATCCGTTTACATATACCTCTAC
>JAGQZG010000039.1 GCA_020435705.1 Mangrovimonas sp. | reverse complement strand
TGCCAGAAACTAGTGTTAAGGCAGGTTGGGTGGTATTGTTTCCCCAGTCGCCAATTACATTTTGCCAATGCGTTGTGTCATCAATGGTTACACCGGTGTGGGCATAAATAGTACCATTATAGGAAGCCAGGCCAGTACCAGTTTTATCAAACAAAAGTGTAGCACTACTAGTTTCTTCAGGATTCGTTCCGCCTTGCCAAGATAATTGCGCATGGATGAAAGAGTAGCTTAAAAAGAATAAAAAAAATACGGATTTTTTCATAGATTTTATTTAATGCTAAAAGGTTATGGGGAAACCATAACCTTTTAGCAGGTTTATAACAAGTGAATTATTATTCAAGTGTTATGACCAAATTGTTATCATCAATGGTCAAAAAATAAGTTCCTGTTGTTCCTACAAAAGCAAAATTACTATCACCATCCATAGCATTTTCAAAACTTGCGTCTATGGTGTATCCTGCATCCTGATACCATGGGTAATTTCTACCAGAGGCCCAATCGCCATCTGAAGTGAAGAATCTAAAGTTGTTATCAGCTCCACCATTGTTTTGTAATTGAACTACAGTTGTGTAAACACCTTCTCCAGTACAATTAAGAATGACAGGAGTAGTCCAACCCCAACCAGCCGATGGCAGACCTGCACCAACTCCATAAAGTTGATCAAACTCACATGTGCCATATGATTGAGGAGAATCAAGAGTGATTGTTTTATTTGTGTCATCAATTTCCAAATAATAATAACCTGTAGTTCCAACGAAAGCAAAATTACTATCACCGTCCATAGCGTTTTCAAAGTTTGCATCTATAGTGTATCCCGCATCAGCATAATAAGGATAATTTCTGCCAGAAGCCCAATCTCCATCAGAAGTAAAGAATCGGAAGTTATTATCTGCACCACCATTATTCTGTAGGTTAATATTTGCAGCATAAACACCGTTACCTATACAGGTGAAAACGTTAGGAGTTGTCCAGCCCCAACCAGCATCAGGTAGTCCAGCTCCTACTCCATAAAGTTGATCGAACTCACAAACTGGGCCTGAGCCAATATCTTCAGGAAGCACTAAAGTTAGAGCTTGTGTGGAAGTCATCATTTCTACTGAAGAGTCTGTTCCTACATAAGCTCTCAATCTAAAGTAAACACTTCCTGTATCTGGGTTTTCTGTACCAGGATCATTGTCAAGACCTGCTTCAGCAGCATAATCAAGTAAATCTCCAATAGTTAAGGTGTATTCATTACCATCAGTAGTTCCTATAACTTCCATATCTGAAAAATCACCTGTGATTGATTTTTGAAGTTCATAACTAACATTGGTTTGGACACCAAAATCTGCATTATCCCAAGTAAAGCGCTCGCCTAAATTACCTGAAGTACCAGGAGTCAAGGTATATTCTGATAAGAATGAATTAGTGAAAGAAAATTCTCCAGAAGGTTCTGCTATATAGGTCAAGCTATCATCGTCTTCACAAGCGTTGAAGGCTAGTAATCCTATAAATAATAAAGCTAAAAATTTTATATTTTTCATTGTTTTTAAGATTTATTAGTATCCAGTATTTTGTTGTAAGTTAGGGTTTGTTGCTAAAGTGTTGCTAGGTATTGGAAATACATTTCTGAATGCACTAACTGCTGCACCATTAGGCTGATTGCCTTTGAAAGGCCATAGATAATTGTTTGTCGTAAAGTAATTATAACGAATCAGGTCGGTACGGCGTAATAGTTCCCAATATAATTCTCTAGATCTTTCATCCAAAACAAAATCCAGAGTTAAATCAGAAGAAGTAATATTACCAGAAGGGCCACCGTAAGCACGAGTTCTAAGTTCGTTTATCTTATTCACGGCAATTCCCATGTCGCCATTACCACCCCTTAGAGTGGCTTCGGCATAGTTAAGATAGATTTCAGCCAAACGAATCAAAGGGACATCGGTATCACAACGTAAATCTTGACCTGAACCTACTCCAGGATTTCCATTTGAATCAATGTTCTTGAATTTAGTTACTGCATAGCCCCATTTGAAAGGAGGAATACTTTGTATTTCTAATTCTTGACCATCAGTATAAAACATCGCTCGCATATCACCAGAAGGCTCAATTTCAGTTAAGCTATATGTTAGGTCATCTAAATTCATGGTAACGAGATAAATTCCCGCAGGGACCGATATATTATCACCACCAGGTTCTAATGTTCCATCGGCTCCAGTGTCACCATAGTTCACACCCCAATCTTCATTAAATCTAAATTTAATGGCACCACCTGTTAAGTTTACATAAACAGAAAATTGATTGGTTGAAGTTTCATACATTTCTACATCGGGGCCATCCCAACCATTGGGCGTTGCATCACCAACTAATCCCCAATCTGATAAATTTCCACTAAGACCACTGTTTAATCCATCAACATCAACTTCTCCAGTCTCAAATTTATCTACTAGGCTTCTAGTGGTTCTTAAGCCGCCCCATCCACTATCCACACCATAATCTGCAGGAACCATTGTGCCTCCAATAGCAGCATGGACTAAGAAAGTAGATCCGCCATAAGTTTGAGTTTGGATTCCATCAAAATTCACAGCAAAAATGAATTCATTTTGTGCTCCGTTACTATTATTATCGGCCAGAAATAGTTCGTCATAAGCAGTGCCATTACCATTAACATCATTCATGTCAATGGTGTAGGAAGAATTCATAACTAAGTTGGAATAAGTGATACAGTCATTATATCTCGGAGTTCCAGTCCATACCTCAGCGTTAAGATATAAACGAGAAAGCAAAGCCCATGCAGCCACTTGATCAACTCTACCATATTCATTTTGACCACTTTGTAGTAATAAATCTTGGATTTCTAACAATTCAGATTCTACAAATTCAAATACTTCCAGTCTAGTGTTTTGACTTGGAAGTGTAGTAGCTACAGTAGTTTGAATAGGTACATTGCCAAACAAATCCATAAGATTATAATAAGCATATGCTCTCAAAAAACGAGCTTCAGCAATGTAAGTTTGTACAATTTCATCAGACAATTGTCCAGCATTTTCTATAAAAGAATTACAAAAAGAGACCTCTTGTCCCAATCTGTTATACATTGCATTAGAAAAGTCGTTACTGGCAGTCCAATACATGCCATGTAAGTCTGGTAAACCTGGATCACCCCAGCCACAAACAGCATGATCTGTAGTTAACTCATTTAAGTTAAACAAAGTTCTTGTAAATTGTGAAAATCCTTCGTCGATATCATTAGGGTTTAAGTCTGGATTTCCTGCAGGTCCCTGCTGACCTGTAAGTGCATAGCCAGCATAGAGTTTAGCTAAGGCGCTTTTAGCTTGATTAGCATTGGCATATACGTCTAGTTCTGAAAACACATCGGGGTCAATTGGTGTCTGATCCAAGTCATTATGACAGGCAGTTGATACAATACCGATGGTAAAGATAAATGCGAGTTTGTTGAATATATTTTTCATAGTTAAATTTTTTAAAAGTCAAAACTTAGGCCTAATACAAAAGATCTTGGTCTAGGGTAAAAACTATTATCTATACCGCCATTTATTTCAGGATCCAAGCCATCATAATCAGTAATTGTTGCTACATTTTGAACAGACCCATAAATTCTAACAATAGTGTCTTTAAAAGCATTATCTAAAGTGTAGCCTAAAGTTATATTGTCAATTTTAAAGAATGAAGCATCTTGAATCCAATAGTTACTTAACAAGGTGTTATCTCTAAATTGAACAAAACCTGAATTAAGATATTCTGAATGTATATTACTCAAATAATTGAAACTACCAGGAATAACATTGTTTAAGTAAGCGTTTCCTGAAGCCACGTTATTATAGGCATAATTTCCAAGACTAGCCCTAGTCACAACTGATAAATCCCATTTTTTATAACTTACGTTGGTACTCAATCCCATTAAGACATCGGCATAAGGATCGTGGTAAATGAACTTATCTTTATCATTGATAATGTTATCGCCATTCCTGTCAACAAATGCACCTTCTATGGGATTTCCTTCAGCATCATAGACTTGTTGAAAAACATTAAAGCTGTAAGGAGCTTCACCTTCTACATGAGTTTGAATATAATTACCTACACCACCAGCTATCCCACCAACTTCTTGTGCATCTGGCATCCTTGTTACTTTATTATCATTGAAGGAAACATTGTAGTTTACTGACCATTCAAAGTCATTTGTTTTTACCGGAACTATTGTTATGTCCAATTCAATACCTTTGTTTTCCATATCTCCAATGTTAGCGGCCACCCTGTTTGAAAAATTGGTGAATGGGTCTACAGTAGATGTAGCTATCAAATCTTCCGTTTTCTTGATATAAGCATTAACAGAACCATAAATACGACGACCAAAAAGGGCATAATCTAAACCTAAATTGAGTGTTTTACTAATTTCCCATTTCAAATTTTTATTCACAGCATCAGGCCTGTAGGTTTGATAATAAGTATCCCCAAAAAGATAATTGGCTAAATCATTACTTCCTGTATAGCGAGTTAAGAACAGGTAGTCACCTAAACCATTAACATTACCTACAGAACCATACCCAATTCTTAATTTTAATTCATCTATTGATGAGATATTATCCATAAAATCTTCTTTAGAAATATTCCAAGCTAAAGCTGCTGATGGGAAAATTCCCCAACGATCATCGGGATTCAATTTAGATGATGAATCGGCTCTTAATGTGGCCGTTAACAAATACTTGCCTTTATAGTCATAGTTTAAGCGCCCAAAGTAGGACAATAAAACACTTTTACTCTTATCAATATAATCTTGATCATCAACAGTATTATAACTAGTAGCGTTAAATTCAAAGGACTGGTAAGAATATCCAGCAACTACGGTTAAATTATGAACATCATTGAATAATTTGTTATAAGTAAAGTAAGCATCAAATAGTTTATCTGTGCGTTCCTGAGAATAATTTCCTTTTCTGCCTGGGTCAATAAAATAATCCATGGAATTAGATGTTCTACCATGGCTATTAGACTTATCAAGCCCCATGTTTATTGTGGCAGTAATGTCTGGGAAGAAATGTAATTTATAGTCAAATTTTGCATTTCCTAAAAACCTTCTTACTTCTGACTCATCATTAGTTAAATAAATCTGGGCTAATGGATTGATTGGTGATAAACCGATATGACCACCACTTGAATCTGTCCAGTCAAAATAACTTCCGTCAGGGTTGTATGGAGATTGGGTAGGATCAAAAACATTAGCAGTTCCAATAGCTCCCCTGTTAGCAAAAAAGTTTTCGGTATACTGGCCTTTGGCATTAAGTTCAAGCTTTAAATGATCATCAAAAAATGAAGGCGTTAAGCTCAATGATCCTGTAGTACGTTGGAAATCATCTCGCTTTAAAATTCCTTCATAGTCAGAATACCCTAAGGAAATTCTCATAGGAATACCCCAAGCACTTCCAAGAGCGCTTATAGCATGATCTTGTCCAAAAGCATCTCTGTAGATTTCATCCTGCCAATTGGTGTTTGAGTTCCCCATCAATGCAAGAATTGAAGCATCTGTATCAGGGTGGCTAGCCACAACTTGTCTAAATTCATCAGCAGTCAAAACATCAACACGATCTTTAGCTACATTCAATGTAGTTGATGTACTTACATTAAATCTAAATTCTCTGTCTTTACCCTTTTTAGTGGTTATCATGATAACACCATTACCCCCACGAGACCCAAAAATGGCAGTTGCAGAAGCATCTTTTAGCACTACCATACTTTCAATATCGTTAGGATTTACCAAGTTCAATGGGTTCCTAGCACCGCCAACAGAATCATTATTCAAAGGAACACCATCTATTACAATAAGAGGATTGGCGCTCAAAGTTAAAGATCCGGTACCTCGAATGCGGATGTCTTGACCGTCTCCTGGAGCACCACTTCCACCTACAACATTAACACCGGCCACTTTACCAGTAATCAATTGCTGAGCTGAAACAATTGGACCCTTATTGAAATCTTCAGAGGTCACCAAATCAGCTGTTCCTGTTAAATCTTCTTTTTTAACAGCTCCGTACCCAATAACCACAACTTCATCAAGCTGCGAAGCATCTTCTTGCATAACAATATCAATGCTGGATTGACCTGAATAGGTAATTTCTTGAGGAAGGTATCCCACATAGGAGAATACCAATACATCACCATTATTTACATTAAGTTGATAATTGCCATCAAAATCCGTGGCAGTTCCTGTTGTTGTACCTTTAATTACAACATTTACGCCAGGGAGCGGCAATGAACTTGATTGTTCTGTTACTTTACCACTTATTGTTTTTTGTGCAAACGAAATAAATGGAACCAAGAGCAGTACAAACAATACACGTTTTAGTATAGTTTTCATACAAATTCTATTTGAATATTAGTTAAATTAGCCTTAATATTTTCACTTCTCGTGCTAAAACTATGTAAATTTCAGTTAATAAAACCTGACAAATGTTTCGAAAACGTTTTCGTGTTAAAAACTTTTTAAAAAATACTAAGAATTTGAAAAACAACCTACAAAATTAACAGATAATCAAAATAAGACTATATTTATTGACAGATATATACCCGGATGAATAAAAAAGTTACCCTAAAACAGATTGCCAGAGAGTTGGATGTGTCCATTTCAACGGTTTCTAAAGCCCTTAAAAACAGCAAGGAAATTAGCGAAGATACCAGAGAAAAAGTACAAGCATTTGCCAAATTATACAATTATAAGCCCAACAATATCGCGTTAAGCCTAAAAAACAGAAAAACCAAGACTATAGGTGTTATCATTCCCGAGATTGTGCACCATTTCTTTTCCAAAGTTATTAGAGGTATTGAGCTTTATGCGAATAACAAGGGATATAATGTTATTGTTGGCTTGTCTAATGAATCTTTTGATAAGGAAGTCATCAATATGGATATGTTGGCCAATGGCAGTATTGATGGTTTTATCTTATCTATTTCCAAGGAAACATTGCTGCAGCAAGATTATCATCATTTTAACGAAACCATTAATCAAGGAATGCCCATTGTGATGTTTGACAGAGTGGTGAAGGAAATTAACTGTGATAAAGTGGTTGTAGATGATTTTAAGGGCGCGAAAATAGCTGTAGAAAAGCTCATCGAAAATAAATGTAAGAACATTGCCTTGATTACTACCAAAGACTATGTAAATGTGGGGCGTTACAGGACACAGGGTTATATTTCGGCATTGGAAGAATATAACATTATGCCCCAACCCAATTTAATTCTAAAAGTAGACGATGAATCGTTAACGGAATACAATTTAGTTTCTCTTGAGAATGAAATTAAGGATCTTTTTATGGGCAACCCTGAGATTGATGGTGTTTTTGCCGTCAATGAAATTTATGCCATAACAGCCATGAAAATTGCCAGAAAGCTAGGTAAGGAAATCCCAGACGACATTCAAGTCATAGGTTTTACAGATGGCGTTCTTTCTAAACATGCCATTCCTGGATTGACAACAGTGAGCCAACATGGTCAAAGAATAGGAGAAAAAGCGGCCGAGTTACTCATTGAACGAATAGAAAATGAATATTTCACAGATAATTTTCAGACGGTCGTGGTAGAAACAGAATTGATAGAAAGAGAATCCACAAAATAAATTTTCGAGAAACCTTTTTATTTTTTTCATATCTTTGACGCAATATCAAAACTTATATTTTCACTTCTCAGCATAAGTTTTGATAAGTTAGCGCTTATCAAGATAGTATTAATTTAACATACTATTTTAATGGAAAAGCGTAAGTTAAGTTTCTGGGAAATTTGGAACATGAGTTTCGGTTTCTTGGGAATACAATTTGGTTTTGCTCTTCAGAATGCCAATACTTCACGTATTTTTGAGACCCTGGGAGCAGAGACAGACAAGTTAGCTGTTTACTGGTTAGCTGCGCCTATAACAGGCTTTGTTGTTCAACCTATAATAGGTTATTTATCCGATAGAACTTGGACAAGATTGGGCAGGCGTAGACCTTATTTTCTAATTGGAGCAATTCTTGCTTCCATTGCCTTGTTAATGATGCCCAATTCACCCACTCTTTGGATGGCTGTTGGAACATTATGGATTATGGATTCCTCTATCAACATCTCCATGGAACCTTTTAGAGCTTTTGTTGGTGACAATTTGCCGGATAATCAGAGAACATTAGGCTTTGCAATGCAGAGTTTTTTCATTGGAATAGGTGCAGTGGTAGGTTCTGCCTTACCATGGGTGTTTACCAACGTAATTGGAATTTCAAATACAGCACCTGAAGGAGTTATCCCACCGTCGGTTAAATGGTCTTTTTACATTGGAGGATTCGTGTTCTTTCTAGCGGTTTTGTGGACGGTTCTAAAGTCTAAGGAATATACACCTGAAGAATTGGAAGCCTTCGAAAAAGCTAAGCAAGATAGATATCCTAACAGGATTAAACCACAACAAACCGGAGTAAGTGAAAGAAAACAATTGGTATTTGGTTCAATTTTCGCAATCATTGGGATTTTAGCAACTTTTTACGTTCACGACGTCAATGTGAAAACGGCCAACCAACACAAAGAGCTTTACATTTTGGCTATTGGACTGTTAGTTGTTGGATTATTATTTATGTTGGTATCTCAATTACGAAAAAGGCAGGTAAAGAATGGTTTTACTACTATTATAACTGACTTGCTTAATATGCCCAAAACCATGAAACAGCTATCATGGGTTCAGTTTTTTTCTTGGTTTGCCTTGTTTTCTATGTGGATTTATACTACTAAGACTGTAACGGGTCATGTTTTCAATGCGGAAGATACAACTTCTAAATTGTATAATGATGCTGCAGATTGGGTTACCGTAATGTTTGCAGTTTACAATGGTGTTGCAGCTGCAGTGGCATTCCTGTTGCCAGTATTGGCAAAAAGAACCAGTAACAAATTTACCCATATGCTTTCCCTATTTTTTGGAGGAATCGGTCTTATCTCCATCTACTTTTTGTCTGATAAAGTTGGATTGTTGTTGTCCATGGTTGGCGTAGGAATTGCTTGGGCAAGTATCCTCTCTATTCCATACGCTATGCTATCGGGAGCTTTACCTTCCAATAAAATGGGTTATTACATGGGTGTTTTCAATTTCTTTGTGGTATTACCACAAATAGTGGCGGGAACTATTCTAGGTTTTTTACTTCAAACATTTTTTAACAATGAGCCAGTTTACGCCTTGATTGTGGGAGGTTTATCTATGATTTTTGCAGGAATTTTGACCCTAAGAGTAACTACAAGTAGAAAGATAGAAATTGATGAGTAAAAAAGCATTCATATTTGATCTCGACGGCGTGATCGTCGATACGGCAAAATACCATTTCCATGCCTGGAAAAAATTGGCCAATAGTATTGGAGTGGATTTTACCGAGGAAGAAAACGAACAATTAAAAGGAGTAAGCCGGGTAAAATCACTTGAAAAAATTCTCCTTTGGGGCAATAAAAGCATTTCCGAAGAAGAGTTTGCCGAACTCATGACCCTCAAGAATGACGACTATCTGAGCTATGTGAATAAGATGGACGAGTCGGATGTTTTGCCAGGAGTCAAAGAGGTCCTAGACCAGTTAACGGCATTAAATATACCCATAGCCTTGGGGTCGGCTAGTAAAAATGCCCCCACAATTCTCAAGAAAGTAAAACTGGACAAGGTGTTTAAATCTGTGGTTGATGGTAATAGCGTAAAAAAAGCAAAGCCAAATCCAGAAGTCTTCTTAAAAGCGGCAGAACAATTAGGAGTTTCTCCAAAAGATTGTATTGTGTTTGAGGACTCCCAAGCGGGCGTGAAAGCAGCCAATATAGCCAGTATGGTCTCTGTTGGCATTGGAGATAAAAACATTCTCCACGAAGCTAATTATGTATTTGAAGATTTTACCAAAATCTCATCCAACTTTATTAATGAATTATTGAAAAAATGAACCAAGATTATATAATACCAAGCAATTGGTCAATTATTGAAGAGGGTTTTGACCCTTCACGAGTCAAATCGTCTGAAAGTCTCTTTAGTATTGGCAATGGCGCCATGGGGCAGCGAGCCAATTTTGAGGAACATTACTCAGGGAAAACTTTCCAAGGAAGCTATATTGCGGGTGTTTATTATCCAGATAAAACTCGTGTTGGCTGGTGGAAAAATGGGTATCCTGAATATTTTGCCAAAGTATTGAATGCCCCAAACTGGATAGGTATTAATATTTATGTTGATGGCGAGAGCCTGGATTTGAACACTTGTAAAAAAGTAGAAGATTTTCGCCGTGAACTTAACATGAAAGAAGGTTGGCTCTCAAGACGTTTTGTGGCAACCCTTCAAAATGATATACAACTTCAAGTAGAAGCGAAACGTTTCTTGAGTTTGGATCTGGACGAATTGGGTGTCATTGAATACGCTGTTAAGCCGTTGAATTCAACAGCTGAAGTTGTTTTTGAGCCCTATTTGGATTCGGGAATCCATAATGAAGATACCAATTGGGATGACCAATTTTGGAACACCACCAAAGTAGCTCATGAAAACCAACAGGCTTTTATAGAGGCTCATACCATGAAGACTCATTTTCATACGTGTACCTTCATGCAATCCAAAGTGTTTTTAAATGGAGAAGAACTATTGATTTCCCCCGAAACACAGGCAAATGAAACCAGTATCCTATTTCAATATAAATCTAAAGTTGAAAAAGGAGCCACCTATACCATACATAAGTTCGCAGGGTATACGGTGGATAGAAACCATGACAAGTCCCAACTTATTCAGGCTGCTAAGACGGTTTTGTCAAAAGCGAAGGAAAAAGGGTTCGCCATGCTACTGGAACTTCAAAAACAAGCTTGGGCAAACATATGGGATATGGCCGATATTACTATTGATGGCGATGTGAAAGCCCAGCAAGGGATCCGTTTCAATATTTTCCAATTGAACCAAACCTATCTAGGTAAAGATGCCCGTTTGAATATTGGCCCCAAAGGATTTACTGGAGAAAAATACGGTGGCAGTACCTACTGGGATACCGAAGCATACTGCATTCCTTTTTATATGGCTACCAAAGATCAAAAAGTGGCCAGAAACCTTTTGGAATACAGGTACCATCATTTGGCTAAAGCAATAGAGAATGCCGAAAAATTAGGATTTAAAAACGGAGCGGCACTGTATCCTATGGTGACTATGAATGGTGAAGAATGCCACAACGAATGGGAAATTACTTTTGAAGAAATCCATAGAAATGGAGCCATAGCATTTGCCATTTATAACTACACACGATTTACATCCGATTATAGTTACATTCCTGAAAAAGGATTGGAGGTTCTAATTGGCATTGCCCGTTTTTGGCATCAACGCGCTACCTATTCTACTCATAAAAATCAGTATGTCATTTTGGGAGTTACTGGGCCAAATGAGTATGAAAACAATGTGAACAATAACTTTTACACAAATTATATTGCCAAGTGGTGTATTAATTATGCCGTAGAAAATATTGAAAAGGTTAAACAGGAATTTAATTCGGATTATACTCGTATCCTGAACAAAACCCGACTTTCTGAAGCCGAAATAAAAGATTGGAAAGAGGTGGCCGATGGTATGTATTTCCCTTATACTGAAGAACATCAAGTGTATTTGCAACAAGACGGTTTCTTGGATAAAGAATTGATAGCCGTTTCGCATTTAGACAAAAAACAAAGACCTATCAATCAGCATTGGTCATGGGATAGGATTTTACGTTCGCCTTATATCAAGCAGGCCGACACCTTACAGGGATTTTATTTCTTTGAAGATCATTTTACTACTGAAGAGTTGGAAAGACATTTCGATTTTTACGAACCTTTTACGGTTCATGAAAGTTCGCTGTCGCCATGCGTACACAGTATTCAAGCGGCAAAACTGGACAGAATGGAACAGGCCTACACGTTCTATTTAAGAACCTCAAGACTGGATTTGGACGATTACAATAAAGAAGTCCACGAAGGGTTGCACATTACCTCTATGGCAGGAACCTGGATGAGTATTGTGGAAGGTTTTGGCGGTATGCGAGTAAAAAATGACAGACTCGTGTTTGAGCCTAGAATTCCAAAACAATGGGACGGCTATTCTTTCAAAATAAACTTTAGAAATCAAGTTCTCAAGGTGAAAGTAAGCCAAGAAGGCACCCAATTTGAACTGGAAGGTAATTCAGAATTGAAAATTATGGTAAATGGTAAAGTTGTGGCCATTTCACCTCATAACTTAATAAAAGTATAAGATGCGATTTCTTTGGGTTTTAGTTGTTTTGTTTTTCTTTCAACAAGGGTTTTCTCAAGTAGAACGTGTTGAACCACCTAACTGGTGGACTGGATTCAAGAATACCAATTTGCAACTTTTGGTAAAAGAAGAGGCTATTGGAAGTTTTACCGCCGAAGTTAACTATCCCGGGGTGAGCTTGAAAAAAATAAATAAAGCAGATAGTCCTAATTATTTGTTCTTGGATGTATCCATTTCAGAAACAGCCAAACCCGGAACGTTTGATATTGTATTCAAAGATGGTAAAGGCACTCAAAAAACCCTTGTCTACGAGCTCAAGGCTAGAGACCAATCGCCCGAAGATTTTATAGGCTTCAACAGTTCTGACGTAATTTATCTTATTACGCCCGATCGTTTTGCTAATGCAAACCCTTCCAATGATGTAAATACATCGCTGCTGGAAAAAACTATCAACAGAGAAAACGATTATGGTCGTCATGGTGGTGATATTCAAGGGATAACAGATCATTTGAATTATATTCAAGAGATGGGTTTTACAGCCGTTTGGCCCACACCTATGTTAACGAACAACATGCCCAGATCATCCTATCATGGCTATGCCATCACCGATTTTTATGAGGTAGATCCACGCTTTGGGACTCTTGAAGAATACAAGAATTTAGCGGCCACGATCCATCGTAAAGACATGAAGCTTATCATGGACATGGTAGCCAATCACTGTGGCGTAGAGCATTGGTGGATGAAGGATTTTCCATTTGACGATTGGGTAAATCAAGAGCAAGCTTATAAAAATAAGGAACCGCTTTTCAACTCCAACCATAGGCGTACCACCAATCAGGATTTATATGCTTCGCAGCGCGATAAAGACGAAATGAGCCAAGGTTGGTTTGTATCGGCGATGCCAGATTTAAACCAACGCAATCCGTTCATGGCCCAATACATCATCCAAAACAATATTTGGTGGATTGAAACTTTACATCTTAATGGCATCAGGCAAGATACCTATCCGTATTCAGATAAAGAGTTTATGAGTGATTGGGCAGGTGCAATTATGAATGAATATCCTAATTTCAGCATAGTTGGCGAAGAGTGGAGTACCAACCCTTTATTGGTAGCCTATTGGCAAGATGGGCACAAGAACAAAGATGGTTACAAATCCAACTTGAAATCTAGTATGGACTTCCCCATGCAGGCAAACATTGTTCAAGCGCTTAATGAAGAAGAAACCTGGGGTACAGGCTTGGTAAAATTATATGAAGGCTTGGCCAACGATTTTGCCTATACTACTCCTGAAGAGATCTTGATTTTTCCAGATAATCATGATATGAGCAGGATTTTTACCCAGCTTAAAGGCGATATCCCTAACACCAAAATGGCCTTGGCAACAATCTTGACATTACCACGGATTCCTCAAATTTATTATGGTACCGAAATCTTGATGAACGATTTTGAAAAACCTGGGGATCACGGTTTGTTGCGTGGTGATTTTCCAGGTGGCTGGAAAGGAGACAAAACCAATGCCTTTACAGGTGAAGGCCTGTCGACCGACCAAAAAGACATGCAGGAATTCCTGAATAAAGTATTGAATTATCGAAAAAACAGCAAGGCTATCCAGAAAGGAAAAACAATTCATTTTGCTCCGTTCATGGGCACCTATTTTTTGTTCAGGACCTTGGGAGAAGAAACAGTGGTAATGATTCTGAATAAGAATGAAAATCCTACCACTATTGATTTAAAACGCTATACTGAAATGGGATTGGATTATAAGGAACTAACCAATATTATAACTGGCGAAAAAATGAAGTGGTCAGATTCAATCACACTTAATAAAAAAGGGGTTGTTTTGCTCACTACCAAAAAATAATGAATAAAATTTTAACATACATATTCGGGGTATTTATTGGGCTTAATAGTTTGGCTCAAGTTACTGTTGAAGTGAATGAACTCCCCGAAAACACCCCGGAAAATTCATCAATTTTTATTTCAGGAGATTTTGAAGGATGGTCCGGCGGACAGGAAAATTATAAACTCACAAAAGAGGGCCACTCATATTATATTACAATTCCGCAGAAAGAAACTAACATAAACTTCAAGTTTACCCAAGGCTCATGGGATTCAGTAGAATGTGATAGCAAGGGCAACAGTACCGGTAATAGAAGTTACAACTTTAACAAGCCCAACGATACATTAAAAGTAAAAATTGAAGGATGGTCCAACCTTTTCGATAAGAAAGCCACATCTACAGCAGCTGGAAATGTTTCTATTCTATCTGAAAAGTTTAAAATGCCACAGCTAAACAGGGAACGTCGTATTTGGATTTATCTGCCTCCGGATTATGACAGTTCAAAGCAGTCGTATCCTGTGGTGTACATGCACGATGGACAAAATTTATTCGATGTGCTCACTTCGTATTCAGGCGAATGGGAAATAGACGAAACCTTGAATAAATTGTATCAAGAAAGAGGTCTGAAGCTCATCGTTGTGGGAGTTGATAATGGTGGGGCAAAACGATTGGATGAGTACTCCCCTTGGAAAAACACCAAGTACGGTGGTGGTGAAGGCGATGCGTATATGGATTTTCTGGTCAGTACTCTTAAACCATATATAGACAGTCACTTTAGAACATTGCCAGACAAAGCCAACACTGGAATTATTGGGAGTTCCATGGGTGGCTTAATATCCCATTATGCGGCGTTAAAATATCCTGAAGTATTTGGTAAAATAGGCGTTTTTTCCCCTGCATTCTGGTTTGCCCCCGAAATAACCGAATACTCAAGAACGCACGGCAACATAAAAGACACTAAAATGTACTTTCTAGCGGGTGGGAAGGAAGGAGAAAACGTGGCCTTCAATGAAATAAACCAGACGGTGAAGGACATGAACACCATGGCAGGTGTTCTAAAAGGGGAAGGTTTTCCATTGGAAAACATGAAGCTGAAAGTAGAACCAGAGGGTCAACACAACGAAAAACTTTGGAGAAACAATTTTGAGGAAACCATTTGCTGGCTATTTTCGGACAAAATTAAGCATAGGGAATACAAAAATGCCTATGTGAAAGATAATGAACTTCATGTGGACGTAACCGATGGAAAGTATCTCATTAAATTTTATAATTCTAAAATAGTAGAAACCACTTTTATACCTCAAGGTGAAACCTTCAATGCCAATTCCAACGCAGTAGTGCTGGTGCCCAATCAAAATGAGGTAAAGTTTACAGAGGTTGATAACTCCCTTACTTTTAGTGCTGAAGATTTTACAGTCCAGATTACTAAAAAACCTTTTGGCATATCCTATTGGTATCAAGGCAATGAAGTCATCTCGGAGCGCAATGGCTATCAAAAGAACAATACTTATGAGACTATTCAATTTGGTATTACTCAAGACGAAATCCTTTATGGTGGTGGTGCAAGAGCTTTAGGTATGAACCGTCGTGGGTATCGATTGGAACTCTACAATAAAGCGCACTATGGCTATGAAACCCATAGCGAACTCATGAATTTCACCTTGCCTATAGTCTTATCTTCCAAAAGATATTTGCTTCATTTTGATAATGCGCCCATTGGTTTCTTGGATTTGGATAGCAAACAGGATAACACCTTAACCTACGAAACTATTTC
>JAGQZG010000038.1 GCA_020435705.1 Mangrovimonas sp. | reverse complement strand
AAACTTGAAGGAGAAATATGTTGTTCTTTAAAATAGGAACTTATAAACTCCTGAGAATGTCCCAAGGAGAGTTGCTTGAGCAAATGAATGTCATAATCCAAAATTTCGAAATTGGATTTTTGCCTTAGTGCCAAGGCAATACTGGGCGAAAAATATGTTTTGGATTCACTGGCTTTAATTACGGCCTCCGAGAGTTCAATTAAGCCCCTGCGCCCTTTGCATACAAAACCTACCACGTTTTCATTACCAATTATCCTCCGTATTTTCTGTAGTCGATCCTCAACGGAATATACTATAATCTTAAGACCCGGATGTTCCTCCTGCAATTTTACAATAAGGTCTTCACCTGATTTGAATTTTTCATCCCTATGATCTGTTTTAAAAGACAAATCGGTAATGAGCAAGTCAAATGGTTCATTAGCCTGATAGGCTTTTTTAACGGCCAAATAGGCATCATCGCAATATTGCTTTGGAACGACCAACTTAATTTCCAAGGTGTCTAAAATGGTCAGTACGCCTTGATTGATACTTCCCAAATCATCCACAATTATAACCTTCTTGAACATACTAAACGGTAATTATGGCTTTAAAGCCTTTGTTAATTTCTGATTCAAAATTAAACGTTCCGTTGATGGCTTGGATACGGTTTTCCGCATTTGCCAAACCTCCTTTTCTTAATTCACTAGTATTGCAGCCTTGGCCGTTATCGGTATAATACACCGTTACCCTACTTCCCTGCTGTTCAAACCTAAGCACTACAAGGCTTGCCTGGCTATGTTTTTTCATATTGATCATGAGCTCTTGCAGAATTCTGTACAGGGTTACTTTTTTGAAGTCTGAAATCTTGTCCCATTCCATTTTGGAAACATCCTTTACAATCACATTCAACTTTTCAGTCTTGTAATTGGAAATCATATCCATTAAAAATGGATTAAAATCTACCTCCAGTTCAATGGCACTATTGTCTTTGGAAATGTCCCTGGTCTTGTTATATAGGTTCTCCAAATCATCCAGTAATTCTTCTTCTGGGTGGCTATGTGCTTGAATCTTGGACATCACATGGTAAATATCATTGGCCACTTCATCGTGTACTCTTTTGGAGATTCTTGTTTCGGTGTTGTATATATCTAGGATACGGACTTTTTTGTTCTTCCCTCTTAACCAAAGAATATACCCTGTACCTGACACCAAAAGCAGGGCGATAACAAAAAACAAAACCAACGATTTGGTCTTTTCCTTTTCTGTATTTAATTTGTTTTGAAGGCTTTCCTTAGTGGCCTTATCAAAATTATATTTAAGGTAAATAAACTTGTTTTGGCTTTCGTTGGTGATTCTTTTTAAACTGTCTGAAATTTGAAAATACTTTTTAATATAGCTTGTATCATGAGCGGACAACAGTCTCAAGGCATCTTCTTTGAATGTTAAGCTTTTAACTTCTTTTGCAATTGAATAGGCCGAATCGGCATAACTAGCTGAAAGCTCCTGTTCATCTATATCTGAATAATATTCTGACAGGAGTTTGTAACTGTCGTAAATACCCACCAAATCAGAAGCTCGCTTTCTTGTTTTGAGAGCTTTATTAAGAAGGTCTAATCCTTCTCCATAATTTAACTTATGTTCTACAAAACCCAGATTGGCCCATACCCTAGCTCTATTGATTGAATCTGGCACCTTAGGTTCAAGTGCTCCGGCTGCCGTCAAATAGCGCTTAGATGCCTTATAATTGCCTTCTTCTAAGTAGATATTTCCTAAATTGTTATAAATAATCAAACTATCTATAGCCGATTTGGCAAATGGCAAACTTGTGTTATAGTATTTTTTAGCATTTGAATAGTTCTTAAGTTCTTGATACAACCTAGCGATATGATTGTATATTGTGGGTTTTAGAGACTCAAAATAAGCCACCGGAGCCAAACTATCCATCATACCCAACGCCTTCACGGCCGATCCTTCACTTTCGTTATATAGGCCAACTTTAAATTCAATATTGGAAAGAAGTAGATAAGAATAGATTACAGCGTTCATATCCTTATTTTCTTGTGATTGCTCCTGATATCTTAAGAAAAAATGATAGGCATTTTGTAAATCGTTTTCACTTTTTGGAGTTTCGGCAATTGCGGCATAATAGTCCAAACTGTCCCGAGGTGTATTTTGGGAAAAAATACTGCTCGAACACAAAAGACAGAAGCACACAAAAAAAGGGAATGAAAAAACAGTTGTCTTCATTCCCCTAAAGTAACATTTTTTGAAGCAAGTTATAAATTAACTTAATCCATTATTAACCTCCGCCATAAGGTGGTGGCGGCGGTGGTATGCCACCGGTTCCTCCACAACAATCATCACTCTGTACAGCTTCTTCATTTACCGCCGTTGGCGTGCATGATGTGAAAGCCATATTGAGGAAAACCGTAAACAGAATTATATAAATTTTCTTCATTTTGCATAAAATTTGGATTGAACAATAGTGGCCCTGTCCATGTGGTAATGGATACCGCTTGGCACTTTATAGCACCACGTGAAATGATCTCTAGAGACGTCTCTCTTTTGGGAAGTCTGGATGGGAGCGCTTGATGCAAAGAAGTACAGTGACTTCCCGTTACTGGCCAACTTTACATCGGGCCACTCCACAAGAATTGATTTTCGCAAGCCTCTGCGAATGAGGCGTCAATCAAATTCTTGACAAATGAAGTGAAGATTGTTTTTTTCTTTATTGACAAAGGCCTGACAACTGTTTGACAATACTTTGACAGGTGCTAAAATTGAATTAATTTGTCTAAAAATATACGCATGGCTGCCAACCAACACCCTCAAAAACCCGATGAAGTTCTCAAGCATTTAATGGAAAGCGTTTTTGAGAAAGCTAAAAAAGAATCGGGAAAGGATACGGCCTATGGCCTGTCTAAATATCTTAATGATGTTTTTGAAGATTCCATTGACGAACGCTCCCTAACCCGTTATTATAATGGCTACTTGCTGGGAAGGGACTCCGAAAGGACACATCCTGATGAATATGTCCAGAACACACTTTCCAGCTATGTAGGGTTTGATAATTTCCAAGCTTTCGAAAAAGCATTTTATGTAGCCAATGAAAATTTAGAAGTAAAAAGAGAATTGCGTACCACCAAGCAAAAACTTAAAAGAATAAAAATTATGGGTACCTCATTTTCTTTGCTATTTTTAGTGCTCGCCATCGTTTTTATAAGCAAATATTATACAAAGAACTGCATGATTTGGGTAGAGGATCATTATGAGAAAATAAGATGTTCGGGACTGGACAATGAAACAGAACTAAATGAAGTAGTCTTGAAAAATTTCAAGAAAGTTGAAGTGTGCAAGGATTCCTTTTTTTTTGAAAATGGAAAGGCTAGGATTCATTACATAAGGCATGACAACACTATAGATTTTTTCACCTCTTCAGGGGAACATCCAATTTTAAAGGGAAAGTTTACCAATCCCATCACACAAACAATTATTGAGTCGAGGGTAAAAGATTGTGATTCAATTTGAGGTTACCTAACGAAAAGTGAAAAAGCATTTCTCAGTATAAAGATTCTCAGTATAAAGAGCTATGAACACTTCATTTGGCAACATCCTTAAATGATAAGAAATTCTTATTTTCGTTTAAACTTGTTTTTTTAATGGCACAATATTCAATTCAATAACCATGATAAAAAAACAAATTTTAAAAGAAGTTTTTATGGAGCACACATTCAGGAAAATTAGTACTGTCTTTTTTTTTATTCTACTATTCCTTCAATTTGCAACAGCTCAAATAAAAACTGAGCCGAATTCCAGCACCTTTAACACGATCTTGTTTAAAGTGACTTCTCCAGACCATGCTCACGTTTCTTATCTATTTGGAACGCACCATGCTTTTGGGAAACCTTTTTTTGATTCACTAACTAAAGCCAACGAAGCCTTAACTTCCTGCAACCTATTGATAAAAGAGAATCTGAACATCCCTGGAAAAATGGCCGAGGATATTATCAACAAACGACCAATACTAACTAAATGGAAAAAGTATTTAAACACTGAAGATTTGGCTTTTATTAAAACTCTTTTCGCCACAAGCCCCACCGATTTCAACAAGATGACTCCCACAGAGCTGTACGTTTTTTTAAACCGATACTTCAAACAACATCTATGCTTAAACAAAACTACGGACGATGTTTCGCTCTCCTTAGATGATTATATAGGTTCTAAGGCTACAAAACAAGCTATGCAACTCTACGGACTTGAAACAACTGAAGAACAGATAGACCTAATCAATAAAGATGTAGAAGGCATGCCAAAAAGAACCCACCAACGAAGACTTTCAAACATCATTAACAGAATTAGAACCGGAAATGTGGCTTCCTGTGAGGAAACTACTTGGTATTCCCAAATGGAAATTGATTATCAGCTGAATGCACCTTGCCGCAATGCCCTCATGCTTACCAACAGGAATGCTTCTTGGATGACGGTATTAAATGATCTATTAGAGAAAGAGAACTGTTTTGTAGCCGTAGGATTAAGTCATTTGATGTATGAATGCGGTCTTATGAATCAATTAAAAGAGCTCGGATATAGCGTTTTGCCAATAGAAGTTAACTAAAAAATGCCTGGATCCGATAAAAACACACCGTTTCCTTTGAGAATCACAGTACGTCCCTAAATTCCAATGGTTCTCACTTCTTATAAAATAAAAACTTTAAAGGTTGTTTTTTCTTTTACCTCGAGAAGCCTTAAATTCTTATTAATATCCTTTCTATTCTAGTACTTTGCCTTAATTTTGCATCTTCTTATGAATGCAAACACTACCATCAACAAAAATTTCCTGATCGTTCTCCTTGGTATCTTAGCGGCTCTTGGGCCTTTTACCATTGACATGTATCTCCCGGGATTCAAACAAATAGCCCTAGATTTGAGGACTGATGAAAAACACGTAGCGTTTACCCTTACCTCCTATTTTGTAGGTATTGCGGTAGGGCAATTATTTTACGGCCCCATTGTGGACAAATACGGGCGTAAAAGACCCTTATTGTTTGGACTCTTCATTTATGCACTTTCGGCATTGGGCTGTGCTTTTTCCCCTAGTATCCAAACCATGATAGGCATGCGTTTGTTACAAGCCTTGGGCGGTTGTGTGGGGATGGTAGCCGCTAATGCCATTATTTCAGATGTATACGAAGTAAACCAACGGGCAAAAGCTTTTTCTACCATGATTCTGATTATGGGTGTAGCTCCTTTGGTAGCGCCTTCCATTGGTAGCTTTTTTGTTGAACAGGCCAATTGGCAATATATTTTCTACTTCTTGACTCTTTTTGCCTTTTTAGTGGGCTTGCTAATTTACTTTTTTTTGCCAGAAACGAGTCTTCACATGCACAGCAATAAGCTCAAGATCAAAACAATAGGCAAAGATTACTTGACCATTTTGAAAACTAAGATTTTCTTCAGATATATTGTAGCGGGGAGTCTTTCAATGGCTATTTTATTTGCTTATATTTCTTCGGCGTCTTTTATTTTTTTAACACATTATGCGTTGAGCAAGACTACATTTTCCATTTTGTTTGCCATCAATGCCTCTGGCTTGATTTTAGGGAGTTACCTTAACGGGCTCCTTACTAACTATGTAAACTATGTCACTATTGCGAGAAGGGCCTCCATTATATTGGGCATTATCACCCTTCTTCTGTTGGTTTTGATATACCTAAAACCCAACTTACCTTACCAGTATATGGTTGGTGGCCTTTTTTCGGTTTTGTTTACGGTAGGGTTTATAAATCCCAATGCAACAGCAGCTTCCTTGGTTCCTTTTACAGGGAATGTTGGTGCTGCCTCGGCCTTAAGCGGTGCCATTGGAATGGGCGTTGGCGCCCTAGTAGCAGCAGCTATTGGTGCTTTTCAGGGAAATTCGCCCATTACCATGGCAATCGTGTTTTTTGTATTGACTCTTTTAGCAAGCATACTGCTTTGGACAGCACCTAGACCAACCAAACCAGAAATTAACTAGAAACGAAGGTTATTCAAGACGCTCAACAACCAGTTGCCTTAATTCTTCACCGTGTAAATTCTTGGCTAGTACTTTTCCTTGAGCATCAAGGATAAAATTGGCTGGAATCATCTGTATCCTTAAGAGCTGCATAAAAGGCGCCTCATCCCCTTCCAAGTGCGAAGTTTGCAACCATAAGGCTTGATCTTTTTGAATAGCAGCTTTCCATGACTGTTCATCACTTTCCAGGCCATAGCCTATAATTTGCAACCCTTTATCATGATAAGCCTTCCACAAGGGGTCTAAAATCACCTTGTTTTCCTTTCGGCAAGGCGCACACCAAGAAGCCCAAATATCAACTATGGTGAGTTTTGCCCCCAAGGCTTCTTTTATTGAAATAGTATCGCCCGAAACTGTAGGCAATGAACTATCCGGAAAAATATCTCCAACCAAAACAGGCAAGTTACTCGTGTCTGCAAGTTTGCAAAGTTCTTTCACCCAAGGATACTCTGGAGCTTGGTCTTGCCATTTGGCACATTGTTCAACCAAAAACTCAGGAATTCTCTCATAATCATTCTGCGGACTAACCCATCGAATGGCCACCATGGCTGCATCTGGCTGTAACGTTTCCCTAGCAAAGGCGATAAGTTGCTTTTGATAGTTCAACAGGGCGTGTTCCTTTTCCAACAACTGCATTCCTTCATGCACATCCCATTGCTTATCTTTTAGAAACCGGATAAAAGCTTCCATTTTCACATCACGTAGCTGCATTAGAGCTTTGTTTTCTTCTGAAGGATTTTCAATGAAACAGGTTTTCTGAAATGCTTGAGCGTTCGCTTTTAGCTCCAGTCTATCACCCGGCTTCCAAACCAAAGGCATGTAATTGGCTTCTAAAGGGTCTTCATTTTTTAGCCGCTGGGCTGGTTGGCCGTTAGATTGAACTGCCAATTCCAAGAGCACTTTCTCCGAAAAATCATCCGTTAATTGAAAAGAAAAATGCCCGTCCTTATTTACTTTGGCAGAATCGACAACTTTCCCAAGATAAGGTGATGCCAAATCGTTTAACGTTTGTGGCTGTAGGATATAAACCATCGTATTGGTTTCGACATGTTCCAAAATTCCCGAAATGGATGTCTTGGAATTACAACCAAATAGACTTAAAACCCCTATTAACGTAACTAAAATCCTTGCTCTGAACATCTTTAAAGATTGTGATTATTCATCAAAAATATACACTTTGGGAAACTGTTTCCTCATTTTTTCAAAAATAAATGATGACATTTTTTACCGATGCCGATATACTATAAACAACTCAACATGAAAGCAGCAAAATTCCTTCTCGTTCTATCCGTAATCAGCCTCTCTGTAGGCTGCGGTAACAATTCAAATGAAAATTCTTATGAAGATGGTGATTATACCGAAAACAGCGGGGGCTTTTTTGGGTCTTCCAAAGGCAATCTAAAAACCTTCGCTTTTAAAGATGCCAAAACCGGCATGGTAGTTTACCAAAAGAAATTTCCTGCCAACTGGAATGTGAAAGTGCAGCCAAGTTATACTTTAGACCAAGACTTCCCTTCCTTCTTATACAATATTCAAGGTGAAAATGGCCTCATGGCTTTTAATTCTGGGATTCGTCAATTTATTGCCTATCAAGACCAGCAAACAGCCCAAATGATGCAGAATTATGGTATGAAAAACATAAACAATGTAGTTCCAATACAATCCATCATACAAAGTGAAGTTACGCCCAACATGCAAAAAGAAGGGTTCCAATTGGTAACCACCTACAGGGAAAATTCCATATTGGACTACATTAACAAAAAGAAAGCCGAAAAAGGATTCCAACAAGCACAAGCCGATGTTGTGGCCGCCGAATGGACCAACAATGCTGGTAAAAAAGCGGTTACCTATGTCTTTCAACTTGTTCTGCCCAATCACGGTGCACAAGCTTATGAAAACTTTGCCATCTGGAATTATGCCGTAGATTATATGGTAACTTCTGAAGGCGATTTTGAAACTGATAAGAGTCAGTTTTTGGCTTCGGCTATGAGTGAAGAAGAAAACCCCCAATGGGAACAATACCGAGCTTCCGTGAGCCAGAGACGCCAACAACAACAAATTGCCCAACATCAACAACGTATGAGAAACAACCAAATAGCTTTCGAGCAACACCAAAACAACATGAGACAACGCTCGGCGGCCATGGATGCCAGCCACCAACAGTTTATGGACAACTTACGAGGCACAAGCACTTCCTATGGTGGTGGTTACAGTAGTGATGCGAGCCATAACAGCTTCATTAACATGATTAGAGAGGAAGAAACCGTTAACTATAATGGAAATTCATATCAAGTAGATGCCGGAGCTGATCAATATTGGATGAATAGCAACAATGAATACATCATGAGTAATGATGCGTTTTACAACCCTAATGCAGATAACTCTGTGAACAATTACGATTGGCAAGAAGTATCCCCAGAATAATTGAAGTTTTATTTAGTTAGTTGGTTTTTACCAAAAAAGCCCTGAGAGTTTCTCGGGGCTTTTATTATGTAATTAACTCCAATAGCGCAGCATTGTATTTATAAATATTGATTAGCCTAAGATTTAAATCAATTTTTTTATTATTGAAATCCTTTTTAAGATAGGATATCATGAGATATAAACTTTCAACCAAGGTTTCAAAATCGGCACCCACTAGCCGCTTTATCTTATATTTTTCGCCCAGTTCCTGCGTGATTTTCTTTCTGCTGACTGCTTTATACGGGATTTCATATTTTACAGCAGCGGCCAATTCCTGTATTTCCAACATGTGTATAATCTCAACCCTCCTATCATTATCAATAACTTCTGAACGTTCAATTTCCTTCAAAAATTTTTGGTTCAGTTTAAGCTCGGCTCTCAAGGCTCGTTTGATGGCTCCGGCTTTGGAAGCCAAAGCACTTCCATCTTTTACTACATCGTAAATTTCTTTAATAACACTCATTGTTTAACTCTATAATTCCGTTTAAAAATACAGATTTATGCAGGTTATTTCATGTGTTCTTTAGTAAAAAGTTACTTACAAATAAAATTTCTACTCTTAAACGAGTTTATTGAAGACCGTTTCTTTTTCGTCCTATTTTTGAACCACTCCCTCAAAACTGTACAAAATAGCTAACTTATTGAAAATTAAATGCTATTACTCAACAATCAAGAACTAACTGTTTCCTCGCAAAATACCATTACAGCGATACTCATCTACGACCTAAGCGGCAAGGTTTTTTATGCTATTGAGCCAAAAAAGAACAACCTTACAATAAGCTTAATCGACTTTAACATGGCTTCTTCTGTATATATCGTAAAAGTCCAAACACAACAAGGGAACTTTTATAAGAAGTTTTTTGTCGATAAGAGGTTAAACTAGTAAAGAATCCTCTTTCCAAAAGCATTAAAAAACACACTTAATCGATTTTTTTTGCATTTAATCGTATTTTTTAAAAAAATATTCTATATTAGCACCCAGAAAAATTAATTAGACCCTAAATCATGAGAAAAACCTACCACTTATTTGCTATACTATTGGTATGCAATTTTTTATCGTTCGCTCAAACTAGCGATCAACAAAAAGCGCAAAACTATATTAGTTCTAAAGGAGAACTTACCTTTAGTTTTCAAGTTAATGACCCCTCTGAGTTAAAACAGATAACTTCAGAAATGTCAATTGTTAACTTTAACCCTGAAACCAATATGGTTAAAGTTTGGGCCAATGCGGAAGAATTTCAAAAATTCCAATCTTATGGTATCAACTTTAAAGTAGATGATGCCGACAATTCTTCTACAGGTGTTGTCATGTCAAATGAAATAGAAATGATGCAACGAAGTAGCGAGGATACAAATCCGTCGTTAGCTCCTTATACGCTTTCATTTCCAATGACTGCTTATCCAACCTATGCCAATTATGCTTCGCAAATGCAAGCTTTTGAAGACAACCACCCTGCTATTTGTGAAATGATAGATATAGGTGGTACAGCTGAAGGAGCCTCTGGAGGGAATAAAAGATTATTGTTTGTTAAATTATCTGGTAATGTATCAACTTCTGAGGCTGAGCCAAAAGTCATGTATACCTCTTCCATGCACGGTGACGAAATAACAGGCTATGTAATGATGTTAAACTTAATAGATTATTTCATCACAGCTTATGAAGATACTGGACATCCAGACCATGCCAGAATCCAAAATTTATTGGACAACTCCGAAGTTTGGATTAATCCTTTGGCCAATCCTGATGGTGCGTATTATAACAGTGCTAGCAATACCTCTGTAACCAATGCAAGACGTGCCAATGGAAACAACGTTGATATAAATAGGAATTTCCCTGATAACGTTTCTGGCCCACATCCCGATGGTAACAGCTACCAAGCTGAAACCATTAGCTTTATGACGCTAGCTGATAACAATCATTTTGTATTGGCAGCTAATTTTCACGGAGGTACTGAAGTCGTAAACTATCCTTTTGATAACACCTACACAAACCATGCAGATACTGATTGGTTTTTCTTAACTGGAAAAGAGTTTGCCGAAAACTGTCAAAACGATGCGGCCGCCGCGCCATATTACAACAATGGCTATATGGATGCCGTTTATGCCAATAACATGTGGCCTGGAGTAACTGAAGGTGCCGACTGGTATCAAGTTTACGGTGGTAGACAAGATTTCATGAATTATTATCACCAGTGTAAGGAAGTTACTATAGAACTTTCCAACACTAAAACACCACCAGCAAGCCAACTTGATGACCACTGGGATTATACCCGTGAAGCCCTTATTGAATACTTAATTCAAGGAACTTATGGTTTTAGAGGCATTGTTAAAGATGCCATCTCTGGAGATCCTTTGGAAGCTAAAATAACCCTAGTAGGCCATGATGCTATTAACTCCCATACTGTAAGCAGCTTGCCTTTTGGTGATTTTTACAGACCCGTATATGCTGGAACTTATGATATTCTAATAGAAGTACCTTGTTACCAATCCGTTACTTTAAGTAGCGAAACTATAGCAAACTATCAAACTAAGGACTTAGGTGAAATTTTCTTGACACCTGCTACCGTTTCGGCGCCAACAAGTCTAAATACCAGTGGTACTGATGCCAATTCAACCAATGCAACGTGGTCTGCCACCACTGCTGATAGTTTTGATATTAGATATCGTGAAGTAGGCTCTTCTACTTGGATTGAAGTAACTGGAGTTTCAAATCCTTACCAAATTACTGGTTTAAATTCAGAAACAACATACGAATTCCAAGTACGTTCTTACTGTGGTGCCAACAGCACTTCCTATTCAAGTTCTCAGCAATTTACAACCTTAGCCTTTAGTTATTGTGATGCTCAAGGCAATAGTGTTGCAGACGAATACATAAGTAATGTTTCTATAAACGGATTTGGTAATAACACACAATCCAGTACAGCATCCGGATACTCAGATTACACTTCGTTATCAGTTTTTCCAGATCTAGACCTCAATTCAGCAGGAAACTCCATCAGTGTCACTAAACATTGGACTGGAAGTAGTTACCGAGAGGCTGTTTCTGTTTGGATAGATTTTAATCATGACGGAACTTTTGACACCTCAGAGAGAATTGTTTACAGTTCTTCAACTACAACTGCTACGGTAAATGGAACTTTTTCTGTACCTAACACCCCAACAGCACAACTGGGAAGCACTCGCATGCGAGTCATAATGAAATACTACAGCAACGCTGGCAATTATGCCAATGACCCTTGTGAAACCTTTAGTTATGGTGAAGTTGAAGACTATTCGGTGAATATTGTAGATTCAACATTAGGTATTGAAAATTTAGATGTCAATACAGTTCGTATTTTCCCTAACCCATTTAAAAATAGCATCACGATTAAAACACCAACTCAAAATAATTACGGCGTTGAAGTTTTTGATGTAAGTGGGCGGGTAATTTTAAATCAAAAATATTCCACAGGAAATGGAACCATAAACCTAAATCTTGGAACTCTATCCCAAGGCGCTTATTTTATAAAAGTCACTGATTTAGAGTCACATTCAAGTGTAACCAAGCAAGTAATTAAGCAATAAGAACCAAAACACAGTCAGGAAATCATGATTTCCTGACTGTGTAAATATCTAATTATCAATGATATAGAATTACAAATTGCATTTCGTCGATTTTTTTTGCATTTAATCGGATGATGTATTACATTTACGCAGCTTTTAATTAGTCCCCAAACTAAAAAAACCTATTTATGAAAACTCTAACTGTACCCATATGGAAGTATTTCGTGCTATTAGGAATACTTTTTTCTTTCAATTTTGGTTTTTCTCAATATTGTTCATCAAATGGTAACAATACTAGCGATGAATATATAGGAAGAGTACAACTTAACACTATTGATAATTCTTCCGGAGCAGGCACTACTAGTACTGGATATTCAAACTTTACGGGAATCTCAACTACTTTGATGAGATCTACAGGATATACTATTACAATTACTCCTACCTGGACAGGATCACATTACCCAGAAGCTTACAGAGTTTGGATAGACTACAATCAAGACAACGATTTTGCAGATTCTGGCGAACAGGTAGCATCTATTGCTGCCAGTACAACCTCGCCTGTATCGGCTTCTTTCACTATTCCTGGAGGTGCCACTTTGGGAAATACAAGAATGCGTGTTTCAATGAAGTACAATGGATATCCTTCATATTGTGAAACGTTTAGTTATGGTGAGGTAGAGGATTATACCATAAACATAATCTCGGCAACCCCATCACCAGAAATTAACGTCATTGGTAATGGATTATCAATTTCAGATGGTGATACATCTCCAAATATATCTGATGATACTGACTTTGGAGACGTTGATGTTTCATCAGGTACTGCTACCCACACCTTTACCATACAGAACACTGGTACTGCAAATTTAAATCTCACTGGCAGCTCACCATATGTTACTATTTCCGGATCCAATGCAGCAGATTTTACCCTAACGGCTACCCCATCAACTCCTGTGAGTTCCAGTAACTCAACAACTTTCGAGATTACTTTTAACCCGAGTGCAACAGGGACTAGAACAGCAAGTCTTTCTATTGCTAACAATGACAGTGATGAAAATCCTTATACTTTTGATATTCAAGGAAATGGTATAGTTCCCTCACCGGAAATGGATGTTCAAGGTAATTCTGTCTCGATAGCCGATGGCGATAATTCTCCATCAACTAGTGATAATACTGATTTTGGCAGCACTGGAATCGGCACTTCTATTGTGAGAACCTTTACCATTTATAATACTGGTAACGCTGATTTGAACTTAACAGGAAGTTCACCATACATTTCATTTTCAGGGGCTAATGCTTCAGATTTTTCTGTAAGTGTGATACCAAATACACCTGTTTCGGCAAATCACTCAACCATTTTCAAAATCAAGTTCACCGCAGGAGGTTTAGGAACTCGAAATGCTACATTATCAATCGCTAACAATGATAGCAATGAAAACCCCTACAATTTTAGCGTTAGAGGGACAGGAACCCTAGCTACCGGTATTTGCACTACAACCATTAACTCATATCCTTACACAGAGAGTTTCGAGTCGGGTTTTGGTGGCTGGACTCAAGATGTGAACGGAGTAACCGACAATTTTAATTGGTCAAGATTAAATTGGATAACACCAACCTCAAATACTGGACCTAATTCAGCTAAAAATGGGAATTATTTTATTTTTACAGAATCAGATGGCCCTTCTACTGGAAATTATGCAAACCTTCAAAGCCCTTGTTTTAATTTAACTGGCTTAACTAACCCACGACTGACATTATTCCAACACATGTATGGATCTAATATGGGGACATTAAAAGTTGAACTGAGCACAGACAATGGCACAAATTATTCTAGTGTTCTATTTTCCCAAAGTGGAGAAATACAAAATTCTGGAAATTCTTCATGGATACCTATCAGCGTTGATCTGAGCCCCTATGTGGGACAAACAGTAAAAATAAGATTGCAAGGTATTAGAGGTTCGGGTTCAAGAAGCGACATGGCTATAGATTACGTAACCCTGACAGATCGAGCGGACCCAATTTATGCCCCGGGTGGTGTAGTGTCAGACTTATCCCTTTGGTTAAAAGCTAATGACGGCTTGGGCTTGAGTGATGGACAAAGTGTTACTAACTGGCAAGACCAAGGTCTTGCTTCTGATGCTAAGGTTCACACTTCAGGGCAAGAGCCAACCTATAGAGATAATGTGAATAAAAACATAAACTTTAATCCAGTTATTGAATTTGACAATACTTATTCTTCTTTCTCTATTGACAGTGACTATTCGCACAATAATACTTCAACAGAATTTTTAACTGGAGATTACGGATACTATACTGAAGATATCTTCATTGTAATCATTCCGGACAATACAAACATAACAAGTTCATTTGGGTTTATGGATGTCATTTGTGGTGATTCTCATTTGGACACCAATGCAACCGACACTACAGGGATAGGTTTTGGTGATTTTACAGGTAGGATTAGCAATGAAGTTATTTGTTATGCCCATGATACCTATCAAACCTCTGAATCTGGCGATGGCTATGCCGTTGCTCAAACAGGGAGTGCAAGTTATGACAATGTGGGCATTATCAATACCAGAAATAATAATGCAAATACTCAACAAGAGCTATATTATAATGCAAACAATATTGAAACTCTTCAAAATGATGTAGCCGAATACATGAATACCGATGACACTAGGTATTGGATTGGACGAAGTGAGGGTTGGGAAGCGACAACCAATGCTCGTATTCCAGAGGTTATCTCTTACAAAACCAGAAAAAATGATTCAGATTTAACTCAAGAAAGAAACCGTATTCAATCGTACTTGGCACTTAAATATGGAATTACCCTAGGTACCAACGGAACTTCACAAGATTATGTAAATAGTGACGGTACGGTTATTTGGGATGCCGACAATGGCACACCTTCTGAGAGCGTTTTCAATAATGACATTGCCGGTATTGGCCGTGATGATGCTTCTGAATTGTACCAAAAACAGTCTCGTAGTGTTAACAATGCTTCGGATGGTACTGGTAGAACTCAGGGAATTTTAACCATGGGCTTAAGTCAGGTCTACAATACCAACAACCTAAATCCTAACACATTAAACGATAAAGAATTCCTTATCTGGGGGAATGACGGTATCAATCTTAACAATCCAGCGGTAGTTGTAGATGTAGATATGAGTACCAATATAACACCAACCATTGCAGGTGGTTCATGGGTACAGTTCAACGGTATTGCACGTACCTGGAAAGTGGTAGAAGTTGGTGGCGATATTCCTTCTGTGGAAGTTCAAGTATTGAAAAATGCGATTAGGACTGCCACTCCTCCAGACGGTCGTTATTTAATGTTCATTTCTGACACCCCTAACTTCGACCCAACTGCCGACTATCGAGTTATGACCGAAACTACCAATGAATTAGGGGAAGCCATTGTTAGTACCGACTATGATTTTGATGGTACAAAATACATCACCTTTGGATGGGCTCCAGAACGCATTTATACTCGTTCAATCAAATTTACCGGTGCTACTGCCGATGGTGGTAACAATGATTATATTGATATGGAAGATGCTCTTGACCTTAATTCAACGTTCACTGTTTCTGCGTGGATAAAACGTGATACAGGTTCAGAAAACAGATCCATCCTTTCAAAAAGAGATGCTTCATACACTGAAGGATATGACCTAAAAATTGATGGTTCTGGTAGAGTTCAAATGTCATGGAAAAATGGCAGTACTCAAACCATTACTTCCGATGTAGCCATTCCTACTAATGTTTGGCACCACATAGCTGTTATTTACAGTGGTGGCTCTGCCAGAATGTATATTGATGGTGTCTTAGAAAAAACAGCTAGCTTGTCTGCCCCAACAAATACAACACAATCATTTTACATTGGTGCAGCAGGCAAAAATACACCTACGGCCTATTTTATCGGCAGCATTGACGAAGTCAGAGTATGGAACGCAGCTTTAACCGAAGCCCAGTTACATTACATCATGAATCAAGAAATAGAGAACAATGCTGGTTTTGTTAGAGGTTCTTACTTTAAAAGTAGAG
>JAGQZG010000037.1 GCA_020435705.1 Mangrovimonas sp. | reverse complement strand
AACACCCATCGTTCCTAAAAGTGATTCCACAGGAAGAACTGCTTGCGCAAGAAGAATTGAACAAAAAAAGAAAGTGGTAGCTAAACTTCCAATTTTTTGAGTTCTTTGTAATTATGGTTGAGCCTTTTCAATAGAATGCCATAAACCAACCAGTAAAATCCAAGTAATAAAGCTATAACTATTGCAAGTAAAACAATGGTGGTTAAAATAATAACGGCATAGAGTTTAAAGGCTTCACCATTGGCGGCCGCTTCATTTACCTTATTGATCATGATAGTATCTTGGTCAAATTCCAACCAAAGGAATAAAACCGTAGAAAGAACTAGATAAAAAAGGTTAAAGCCCACGTAATATTTCACACTACGCCTAGTTTTCAAAATATTTTCCATCAAAGTTTTAGCACTATCTGTAGCTGAAATACGTCTATAATTTCTGTAAAACAGATAAAAGAAGTAAGCCAGTATAACGTAACCTATAATGGCTAACGGGATCAATACCGCATCTGCATCAAACTTTTTGTAATGTTCCATGGCATCAGTATCCTTTAAAGCAAATGAGATAACAAACCAAAACACAAATTCCAATAAACTGATAATGAAAATCCACTTCACGATGGATGAAGACTTTTTCAGTATCATCTTATATATTTCATCATAGGAAAGTTTAGGATAACTATTATCCTGCTTCTTCCAGTCTTTTTTTAATAATTCCAATTCATCCATATTCCCTACGGATTTAAAATTTGTTTCAACTTCGTTTTCACCCGGTTCATTTTTACTCGTGCATTTACTTCGGTAATCCCCAGTGTTTCACTTATTTCCCTGTAATCCTTGTCTTCCAAATAAAGAAAAACAAGGGCTTTTTCTATATCATTTAACTCATGTACTGCATTGTACAGTAGCTTGAGTTGCTGTTCTTCGGTATCGTCATATTCTTCAGCTTTAATTCTGAATTGAACGTTTTCAAATTCCTGTGTTTGAATGCGCCTTTTAGACTTTCTGTAAAGTGTAATGGCCGTATTCAATCCCACGCGGTACATCCAGGTACTAAACTTGGAATCGCCCCTAAACTTTGGATACGCTTTCCACAACTGGATGGTTATTTCCTGAAACAAATCATTGTGTGCATCATAGTTGTCCGTGTACAAACGACATACCTTGTGTATGATGTTTTGATGCTGTTCAAGCATCTCCACAAAGTTATGTTCAAGTTCTTTGTTCAAAGTCTTTGGATGGTGTAGTTCCTATTTGTAGCCAAAAATAAAGATATGTTACAAATAGACCATAAATTTTAATGTTCCTGTTTCAAAATACCCAAAGTAATTAAAAATTGAGCCAATCCATAAGTAAGCATAATGGATACCTGCGGAAAGAGAATAGGTTTGTAAAACTTATTGAGGGCAAGAATACTATCGGACATCAAAAAGAAAATAGCCCCTAAAAGCACTAGGGCATAGCTTACGGTGTTCACTCTGCCTTTACGAATAAAAGCCGATATGGCCATGCTTAGAATCACTAGTATATAGAGTACTACAGGAACTAGCATTGTGCCTAAATTGGCATAAATAAGATAGAAAAGCCCCGCGGCATAGACCAATAAAAAGGCTCCAAAAAGATAAAGCAGTGGCTGGGTGTTTTTTCGACTCAAGAAAACCACAATAAACATAACGTGAGCCAATAAAAAAGCCGCCAGTCCAGCAGTGAAAAAGTGAGGAGACTGCTCAACAAACATTAATAGAATATCGCCAATCAATGAAAATGAGAGTGCAACAATCATGATGTTACGGGTCTGTTTTTGTAAATGCGCACATTGATTGAAAAAAAAGATGAGTAAAGCTAGGAGTAAAGCCGGCTTTGTAAAGTAAGCCCATTCGCTCTCCAAATTGTCAAGGACAATATGAAGAGCCAACAGGCTAAAAAAGACGATTATAAAAACTCTTTCCTGTTTGGACACTAGGAATTTCATGACTGTTATTTAGGGAATCCTTGTCCGGCCCAGCGCTTGAGCATGGTTATTTCATCGGCAGTAAGAGCTGGTTTTTTGCTCTTGAAAGGCATGTATTTAAAATTACTTTCAGGTAATTGAACGCGTACCAAAATATCATCTATATGCTCTTTAACAGACTCAAGGGTGTTTAATGGTTGTTTTTTTCCTTCTTCTGGGAAATGACAGGGAGCACAACTTCTGGTCATCATTGGACTTATATCAGTTTCATAAGAAACGGCTGGCCCAGTGGTAATATAACCTGAATCTACAGACTTGGCCGAACCACATGTTTGCAACACTAAGGTTGCGACCAAGAAAAATGAAAAAGTTGAAAGGGACTTGAGATTGAATAGCTTGTTCATAGAATATGTCTTTTAGTTTCCTTTAAAGATAATAGATTCTTCTTAATAAATTCAGTGTTGTGTTTTTTTGTGCCCAAAAACAACAATTCATCTAAGAAAAAATACAATTGGGTGATTCTGTTTTTTTAGTTTCCCTAACATGATGCAAATTTGCTCCGTAGTTAAAACGCTATATATTTATTATTTTTAAAATCAAAAAAGTGGGCAAGCACGGCAAAAATATTCTCTTAACCATCGTCATAGGAAGTGTTATTTTCTTGATTGGGAATATTTTCTACAACGATTTTAGGTTCAATTCACCGCAGGAATTTCTTTACAGTTTTGGAATGTACCAACTATACTCTTTTGTTTTAGGGTTTTCAAACATGTATTTTTTTACATGGATGGAAGGTTTAAACTGGAAGCCAAGCGATAAGATAAAAAGGATTTTTCTGGGATTATTAGGCTCCGTTGCAATCACACTGTTGGGGCTGTTCCTCTTGAGGCTAATGACGGCCTTGGCCATAGAGCAGATTCCTTTTGATAGATTTATTCAAAATGAGACCTGGGGTAATTACAGTTTTGGACTGTGGATCACGCTCACTTTGGTTATTTTCTTCCATGTTTTTTATTTCTACAACAAGTTCCAGAAGGAAAAAATAAAGGAGCAAAAGGTTATTGCAGGAACGGCCAGCGCCAAGTTTGATGCGCTTAAAAATCAACTGGATCCGCATTTCCTGTTTAATAGTTTGAACGTGTTGACTAGTTTGATTGAAGAAAATCCTACGGGTGCGTTAAACTTTACTACAGGACTTTCAAAGGTGTATCGCTATGTTTTAGAGCAAAAAAACAAAGACTTGGTACCTGTAGATGAAGAGTTGGAATTTGCAAAAACCTATATGTCCTTGTTAAAAATGAGATTTGAGGACAGTATTGTTTTTGAAATCCCGGAGAAAGCTTCAAATCCGGAAGCCAAAGTGGTGCCGTTGTCCTTGCAATTGCTTTTGGAAAATGCAGTGAAGCATAATATGGTAACCAGCCAAAAGCCGTTGCATATAAAAATCTATGAAGATCAAGGAAATCTAGTGGTTGAAAACAATCTTCAACCCAAACAAATAGTCAAGAAAAGTAGTGGCGTGGGCTTGTCCAATATCAAGCAACGCTATCAATTATTAACCAACAAACAAGTATTCATCAATCAACAAGCAGGAAAGTTTGCAGTGGCAATCCCAATGCTTTCAAAACAAATCACATTTATGGAAACAAATTATTCAGACAAACAAAGCGCTTACCACAGAGCGAAAAAAAGAGTGGAAGAAATCAAAGGATTTTACGGAAACCTTCTATCTTATGCGATAGTCATTCCCCTATTGGCATTCATAAATTATAAAACCTATTGGGGGTTTCAATGGTTTTGGTTCCCAATGGTGGGCTGGGGTATAGGTCTTGTGTTTCATGCTTTTGGGGTCTTTGGTTACGGTAAAGACTGGGAAGAAAGAAAGATAAGAGAGCTTATGGAAAAAGATCAACAAGAAAGTAACTGGATGTAATCATGGACAATTTTTATCAACAAGAACGCTACGAACAAGCTAAAAAGCAGGTTCAAAAACTGAAAGGATTTTATGTGCACTTATTAGTGTATTTAGTTGTCAATGCATTCATTTTAATTGTGCAATACCAAAACCTTCATGAAGGGGAGAGTCTCTTTACCTTTGGACGGTTTTCCACGGCCTTTTTCTGGGGCATCGGGTTGGTAGCTCATGCAGCTACGGTTTTTGTCCCAAGGTTTATTTTTACAAAGTCGTGGGAAGATCGTAAAATAAAAGAGTATATGAATGAAGACCAATTTGATAGAAATTAATTCGGAAAAATAACCTAGAATGAACATCATCATTATTGAAGACGAAAAACCATCGGCTAGACGATTGCAGCGAATGCTTGCCTCATTGGGATATGAGGTAAGCATCTTGCTTCATTCGGTTGAAGAATCCATAGAGTGGTTCAAGAGCAATGACCATCCGGATTTGATTTTTCTTGATATCCAACTCAGCGACGGGTTGTCGTTTGAAATATTCGAAACTGTAAACATTTCTTCGGCAGTCATTTTTACCACTGCTTATGACGAGTATGCGCTCCAGGCTTTTAAACTCAACAGTATTGATTATTTGCTGAAACCTATTGATGAAGGCGAATTGGGAAAAGCTATTGCAAAATACACCAGCCGAACCCACAACCAAGCAGTCACGCTGGATTTTAATGATATCAAAAAGCTTTTGGTAAACCCTATTGAACGCGAATACAAAAAACGTTTTTCCGTGAAAGTGGGTCAGCACATCAAATTGGTTTCTGTAGATGAGATTGAATGCATCTACAGTGAAAATAAAGGAACTTATCTGGCCACCACCGAAGGAAGAAGTTATCTTCTGGATACAACGTTAGAGCTGTTGGAAGAAGAGCTACAGCCGGAAATTTTTTTTCGTGTGAGTCGAAAATTTTATGTCAATGTAAATGCCATAAGGGATATTATATCCTATACTAATTCTAGGCTACAAGTAAAATTAAACAAATACACCGAACAGGAAATTATTGTTTCCCGTGAAAGGGTCAAAGAATTTAAGGATTGGTTGGAATAGCTACTCTTGTGCTACCGAAACACCTTTTTCGGCAAAGTTCTTAAAATCATCCATGTACAATCGGGATTGCTTTTTGAATGCCCGCGGCATGAGAAGTGTTATTACCCACAGCATAAAGTTGGTAGGTAGAAATTCGCTTTTGGAGATCCAAACCGTATGGCCTTCGTTGTTTTCTTTAAAATGGTTTTCCTGGATATTGTGCATGCCTTTGGTATCGTAGGTGGCATGAAATTCGTGGGGCAGGTTTTTATGTGTCACGGTTTCAATAAGCTCCATTTTACGCTTCCCAAGCGCATAATTCAATCTCATTTTGGCACCAATTTCTCCTGGTGTTCCAGAGAGGTGCTCGCAAGAGACCAAACCCCGTTGCCAATGCACCATAGTCTCAGGATTGTGAAATTTTTTTATCACCTCTTCAATGGGACGTTCAATCAATAGTTCGAGCGTGTATTTCATTGCAAATACAATTTGAAATAAAAGTATAAAACAAAAGACAATTCTACTAAAGAATTGCCTTAAGTGACCGTTAAATCAGTTTAACGTGTAGTTTAAGATTTTCAGATGAAATAATGCCTATTAAACCCATATGTTGCTCCCAATACGTTTTTTTAGAAAACCTTAATAGATTTGCCTGTCATTTAATGACCTATTTTTTTAATTTTGCTGGAATTCATTTACAAGATTAAAATGTATAAATATTTTTTACTCGTATTCTTCTTTACTTCAGCTGGTTTGACTGCTCAAAATCTTGACAAAGAAGTCTTGTTTACTATAGACAATGAACCTGTTTATGTATCGGAATTTGAAAGGGTTTACAATAAGAATTTAGACCTAGTTAAAGATGAATCACAAAAAGATGTTGACGAATACCTTAAATTATTTGTCAACTACAAGCTAAAACTGAAAGAGGCTTATGCTAAGGGTCTTGATGAAAAGCCATCGTATAAAAGAGAGCTTGACACCTACAAGAAACAACTGGCCGATAACTTTCTAAATGATAGTGAAGTTACCAACGAACTTGTTCAGGAGGCTTACGATAGAACAGTTAACGAAGTAAATGCTAGCCATATTTTGGTTAGGATGAATGAAAATCCTACTCCTGAAGATACCCTTCAGGCCTATAATGAGATTGTAAAGTTAAGAGACAGAGCGCTTTCCGAAGGCTTTGAAAAGGTTGAAAAAGAAGTACATAACGGGCAAACAATTTTTGGCGAAGATTTAGGGTATTTCACGGCTTTTAAAATGGTTTATGATTTTGAAAGTCCAGCATATAACACTCCAGTGGGTGAAATTTCCCAACCGTTTCGCACAAGATTTGGTTACCACATCTTAAAAGTGAATGACCGAAGAAAATCCCGTGGCGAAGTTAAGGTAGCGCATATCATGGTGAGTTTGCAACAGGATGGAAAACCAAACGAAAAGGCCGAAGAGCGCATTCAGGATATTTACAGGAAATTGCAACAAGGAGAAGATTTTGAGTCTCTGGCCAAACAATTTTCCGATGATAAAAGCTCGGCTGGTAAAGGGGGCTTGTTAGAGCCTTTTTCAAGTGGGCAACTTAGTTCAACAGAATTTGAGGAACAAGCATTTGCACTTAAGGATGTAGGGGCATATTCCCAACCTTTTAAAACCCAATTTGGTTGGCATATTGTGAAATTATATGAGAAAAATCCAGTACCTACTATAGAAAAGTTGAAACCGGAACTGGAGTCTAAAGTAAAACGGGATTCACGCTCTCAATTAATCAATGAATCCTTGATCCAGGATTTGAAAAAGAAATACCAAGTGACTGAAGATCCTAAAGATTTGGAGTACTTTAAATCTATAATCTCTAGGGATTACTATAAGAAATCTTGGCAATTGCCTTCCAATTTCAACTCAGAAAAACCACTGGTCAAGATTGGAGATAAACAACTTTCCTATGGAGACTTTGGAAACTTTATTTTGTCCAATCAAAAAAGGCCAAGTGCCCAGTTGCCAACAAATCAGCTCATTGATAATCTTTATGAGGATTTTATTGGAATGCAGCTAAAAAGCTATCAAGAAGAAAACCTGGAAAATGAAAATACGGAATATGCGCAGATTGTTGGTGAGTATCGTGACGGCTTGTTGCTGTTTGACCTTATGGAAAGCGAAATCTGGAATGTTATGAAAACCGATTCTGTGCAAATCCAGGATTTCTACCAAAGCCATAAAGAGAATTATTCTTGGAACGAACGTGCCGAAGCGAGTGTCGCATCTTGTTCAGACAAGAAGGATGCTAAACAGGTTGCTAAGTTGTTAAAACAGGGCAAAACAGAAGAAGAGATTAAACAGGCGCTCAATACAAAAGATAAAGTGAACGTTATATTTACGTCAGGTATTGTTGAAGAAGGCAATCAATCGTTGCCCCAAGAGTACAAGATAAAACTAGGGCAGTCGGGCATTATGGAGCACAATGGCGCGTATTCAATAGTGAAAGTCAGTAAAATAATACCTAAAGAACCCAAGACGTTTGAGGAAGCTAAAGGTGCGGTTTTGGCGGATTACCAATCGTTCAAAGAAGCCAATTGGCTAGCTTCCCTACGGTCAAAGTATAAGATTTCCGTGAATCAAGACGTTCTCAATAAAGTTAAATCCGAATTAAAACCTTAAGTATTGCTGGCCAGATATAGTTTATTGTTTCTTTTCCTGCTAGGTGTTTCCTGTAAGTACTTCGTCAAGGAACCCGATAGGGTTCCGGTGGCAAGAGTTGGTGAGACTTACCTGTATGAAGACGAAATACAGTCCTTGGTTTCCGAAGATATGTCGCCCCAAGACAGTACGGTGCTGGTCAATAACTTTATAAACAATTGGGCCACCCAACAGCTTTTAATGGCCAATGCGGTGAGGAATTTGAATGATGAAAAGCAACAGGAATTCAACAGTTTGGTAGATCAATATAGAAAAGATCTTTTCACCCAAGCCTATCTAGAGGCGTTAGTGGGTAGAAAGATAGATAGTACGGTCACACTTGAAGAAGCCAGGAAATATTATGACGAAAATAAAGAGGTATTTAAACTCAATGAAGAACTGATCAAATTCAGGTATATAAACCTCCAGGAAAACCGCTCTGACTTTGAGGATATAAAAAAGAAGTTTCAACGGTTCAATGAAGAAGACAAAAAAGAACTAGACTCCATTTCCATTCAGTTTAAATCGTACTCCTTGAATGATTCAATTTGGGTCAAGGTGAGTCAGGTATTGGACAAAATACCAGTGGCAAACGCATCCAATAAAGAGGAACTGTTAAAAAAATCTAATTTTATACAACTCAAAGATTCATTAGGAGTATATTTGATGCACATTAATGACGTGCTTTTAAGAAATGATACTGCGCCGTTGGAATATGTAAAACCAACTATTGACCAGATTGTAATTAACAGACGAAAGTTGGAATTTATTAATGATTTGAAAACTGATATTACTAAAGATGCTATCAAAAACAAACAATTTGAACTCTATAATTAAATCTTTTGCCTCCTTATTCTTACTGATGTTTTCTTTTGCCCTTCAGGCACAAGAGATTATTCCTGATGAGGTAAAGGAAACCAAAAAAGTAGATTCGGTACTGCCCAATGCTTCAAGAAAAATAGATGGCGTAGCCGCTGTGGTGGGTGACTATATTGTGCTGGATTCTGATATAGATAAATCATATCTGGAACTCCAAGCCAGAGGGGTTGATATCAGCACGTTCACACGATGTCAAATTTTTGGTAAATTACTGGAAGATAAATTATATGCCCATCATGCGGTTCAGGATAGTTTGGAGGTTTCCGATGCCGAAATTCGTTCGCGAATTGACCAACAGTTGGATGCTTTCTTGCAACAAACAGGAGGTTCCATGGACGATCTCTTGAAATTCTACCACAAAGATTCGGAAAAAGCCTTGAAAGAGGAAATGTTTGAAATAAACAAAACCACGGCATTGGCTTCCCAAATGCAGAATAAAATTATTGAAGATGTTGAGGTCACTCCAGAAGAAGTAAGACAGTTTTTCAACAAAATACCAGTTGAAGAAAGACCAAGATTTGGAACCGAACTCAAAGTGGCACAAATTGTTATTCAACCGAAAGTTTCCGAAGAAGAAAAGCAAAAGGTTATAGATAGGTTGAAAAGCATTAAAGCCGATGTAGAAGAAAAGGGGATAAGTTTCCGTTCTCAAGTAGTCCTTTATACGGATGATAAAGCTTCCGTTTCCAAAGGCGGACTTTATACCTTGAACAGGAATAGGCCCAGAATGGTAAAGGAATTCAGGGATGTTGCTTTCAGTATGCAAGAAGGTGAAATATCTGAGCCTTTTGAAACGGAGTTTGGATACCACATCATCTATCTCGAAAAAATACGCGGTCAGGAATACGATGTTCGCCACATTTTGTTAATTCCTGAAGTATCCAATGAAGCTATTGTTGAAGCTAAAGACAAGTTACAGGATGTTAGAGATCGTATTGTTAATGGAGAGATAAATTTTCAGGATGCTGCTAGACAATACAGTGATGAAAAAGAAACCAAAGCATTGGGTGGCATGTTAAGAAACCCAACCAACCAAGAGTTTACTTTTGAACTCACTAAAATGGATCCGGAATTGTATGGTCAAATACAAAGCCTTAAAGATGGTGAAGTCACCCAAGTGCTTACAGATCAAGATAGAACGGGGCATATAAAATTCAAGATCCTTACCGTTATGGATAGGGTTGATCAACACGAAGCCGATTATTCCAAAGATTATCTAAAGATAAAAGAGCTGGCACTTCAGGAAAAACAGTTTAAGGCCATTGAAAAATGGATGGACGAAAAGATCATGGATACTTATATAAAAATAAGTGATGATTACAAGGATTGTGAATTTTCTGGAAACTGGCTAAAACAATAACTATGTCGGACGTCGCTAGAATAGAAAAGTTTGTAACCAAATACCAAGAACTCAAAACTGAAATTGCCAAGGTAATTGTGGGTCAGGATGAGGTGGTGAATCAAATCCTGATTTCCATTTTTTCTGGCGGTCATGCCCTTTTAATTGGGGTTCCTGGTTTGGCCAAAACCCTTATGGTTAATACCATTGCAAAAACGTTGGGACTGGATTTTAAACGAATTCAGTTTACTCCGGATTTGATGCCTAGCGATATTTTGGGAAGCGAGATTTTGGATGAGAACCGCCAGTTCCGTTTTATTAAAGGCCCCGTTTTCGCAAACATTATTCTTGCCGATGAGATAAACAGAACACCGCCTAAAACCCAAGCAGCCTTGTTGGAAGCCATGCAAGAGCGGGCTGTGACAGTGGCTGGGCATCATTATAAATTGAGTTTGCCTTACTTTGTATTGGCTACACAAAACCCCATTGAACAAGAAGGCACCTACCCACTACCGGAAGCGCAATTGGACCGCTTTATGTTTGCTATCAACTTGGATTATCCAACATTTGATGAAGAAGTAGAAGTGGTGAAATCAACGACCACTGATGATACAAAAGAAGTATCGGCACTGTTCTCAGCTCAGGAAATTTTGGATTTCCAACATGTTATTAGACGAATTCCAGTGGCCGACAATGTGGTAGATTATGCGGTTAGAATGGTTTCCAAAACAAGACCCAAAACAACCGGTGCTACGGAATTGGTTAATGAATTTGTGGATTGGGGCGCTGGCCCCAGAGCGTCACAGAATTTAATTTTGGCTGCCAAAACCCATGCGGCCATTCATGGAAAATTTTCTCCGGACATTGAAAATGTTCAAGCTGTTGCCTATGGGATCTTACGACACAGGATCATCAAAAACTACAAGGCCGAAGCCGAAGGTGTTTCTGAAGAAAAGATTATCAAGAGTCTTTTTTGATTTGATTTTTTGTGAAAAACACCTGTTAAACTAGAATAGTTTTAAATTATTTCTCTATTTAATAAAACAATCATTCAAAAAAAAGCTCAAAAAAGCTATTATTTTTGATGATTCTTCATTTTATGACACCCGTTTTTTTCATTATTTAAATTTAAAAGCCTTAAATTGTATATGTTACAAAATACAGCTTCTTTTTAGGGTTTAAGGAGGTTTTAAATTCTGTTAAGTTATTTGTATTTTTGCGAGACTTCATTATAAAAATGAATTAACTAAAACTTTCATTTATGGCTTTTGATATTGAAATGATAAAAAAGGTTTATTCCAACATCGCAGAAAGAGTAGATGCTGCTAGAGAAATAGTTGGTAAGCCTTTAACCTTGTCAGAGAAAATTTTATATTCCCATTTATGGGACGGAATGCCCACTAAGGCATTCGTTAGGGGTAAAGATTATGTAGATTTTGCCCCGGATAGAGTAGCCTGTCAGGATGCAACTGCACAAATGGCTTTGTTGCAATTTATGCAGGCAGGAAAAAGTAAAGTAGCGGTTCCCACTACGGTACATTGTGACCACTTGATTCAGGCAAAAATTGGCGCTACAGCCGATTTGCAAAATGCTTTGAATACCAGTAATGAGGTGTTCAACTTCTTGGAATCTGTATCCAATAAATACGGAATAGGTTTCTGGAAACCGGGAGCGGGAATTATTCACCAAGTAGTATTGGAAAATTATGCATTCCCTGGCGGTATGATGATTGGTACCGATTCCCACACGGTAAATGCCGGTGGATTAGGAATGGTGGCCATAGGTGTTGGCGGGGCCGATGCGGTTGATGTTATGTCAGGCATGGCTTGGGAATTGAAATTCCCAAAATTGATAGGGGTTCGTTTAACCGGAAAATTATCTGGTTGGACCGCACCAAAAGATGTGATTTTGAAAGTAGCCGAAATCCTTACCGTTAAAGGTGGAACGGGTGCTATTGTAGAATACTTTGGGCCTGGAGCAACATCTATGTCCTGTACGGGAAAAGGAACCATCTGTAATATGGGAGCCGAAATAGGAGCAACCACATCTACCTTTGGTTACGATGAATCCATGGAACGTTACTTGAGAGCAACCGATAGAGCCGATGTTGCCGATGCTGCAAATGCCGTAAAAAGTTATCTTACGGCCGATGCTGAAGTGTATGCTAATCCTGAAAACTATTTCGATCAGGTTATCGATATCAATTTATCAGAATTAAAACCATTGCTTAATGGGCCGTTTACTCCGGATTTGGCAACAACTGCAGGAAAAGAAATGACCGAAAAAGCAAAAGCCAATGATTGGCCTTTAGCTGTGGAATGGGGATTGATAGGGTCTTGTACCAATTCATCTTATGAAGATTTGTCAAGAGCAGCCTCCATTGCGCAACAGGCTTTGGATAAAAAATTAAAAACGAAAGCAGAATTTGGTATCAATCCAGGTTCTGAACAAGTGAGATATACAACCGAAAGGGATGGTATTTTGCAAGTTTTTGAAAAACTGGATGCCAAAATATTCACAAATGCCTGTGGGCCATGTATTGGGCAATGGGCACGTTATGAGGATCCTAAAAATGCTCCTAAAAATACCATTGTGCACTCCTTCAACAGAAACTTTGCGAAGCGTGCCGATGGTAACCCAAACACCCATGCTTTTGTGGCTTCACCAGAAATGGTGGCGGCCATTGCGATTGCCGGACGCTTGGACTTTAACCCAATGACAGATAAGTTGATTAATGAAGATGGCCAAGAAGTCATGTTGGATGAACCAACAGGATGGGAATTGCCACCTAAAGGATTTGAAGTAAAAGATAATGGCTATTTGGAGCCAGTAGCCGATGGTAGTAAAGTTGAGGTTAAAGTAGCACCAAATTCAGAAAGGCTACAATTGTTGACGCCGTTTGAACCAATTGGTGACCAAATAAAAGGGGCGAAACTATTAATCAAAGCGTTTGGAAAGTGTACTACAGACCATATTTCAATGGCTGGACCTTGGTTGCGTTACCGTGGTCATCTGGACAATATTTCAAATAATATGTTGATTGGTGCTGTAAATGCGTTCAATCAGCAAACCAATTTTGTGAAAAACCAATTTACTGGTGAGTATGATGCGGTGCCAAAAGTGCAGCGGGATTACAAAGCTAGAGGTGTTTTGTCAATCGTAGTTGGCGATCATAACTATGGAGAAGGTTCTTCTCGTGAACATGCTGCTATGGAACCTCGCCATCTTGGGGTTGCAGCGGTGTTGGTGAAGTCTTTTGCTCGTATTCATGAAACCAATTTGAAGAAACAAGGAATGCTGGCCTTAACCTTTGCAAACGAGGCCGATTATGATAAAGTACAGGAAAACGATACATTCAATTTCTTGGATTTAGATCAATTCGCGCCAGATAAACCATTGACCATAGAAGCTGTTCATGCCGATGGAAGTAAGGATGTTATCATAGCAAACCATACTTACAACGAAGCTCAGATAGCGTGGTATAGAGCTGGTTCAGCATTGAATTTAATAGCGGCGCAAAACGCTTAATACCATAATATTCAACGTTATTTTAAACTCCCTTAATTCTAAGGGAGTTTTTTTATACGTAAGTTTTTCTGAAAATTTCGACTATACAGAATAACTAATCTTTCCCAATAATGAAGTCTATTTGGTTTTTTGAAGATGTAAATCTCTTCTCCATGCTGTGCCCGCATAAGTTTAAGGAATACAAAGCCTGCCATGAATTTAATCATTATAAAAAGCAAGACTATATTTATTTTGAGCAGGATAGATCCACTAAGATTTATTTAATCGAAAAAGGAAAAGTCAAAATTGGGTACTACAATCAAGACGGGGAAGAAGTAGTAAAATCAATTCTTACTAAAGGCGAACTTTTTGGGGAGAAGGCCATACTGGGAGAAGTGCAACGCAACGAGTTTGCACAATCTATAGATAAAGACACTACCATTTGTCAAATAGGCGTTGAAACCATGTACGATTTAATGCGAAAGAATACCACATTCAGCTTCAAGGTTTATAAGTTTATTGGATTTAGGTTTAAAAAACTGGAAAGAAGATTACAGCTATTGCTGTTCAAGGATTCAAAAACCCGGCTTCTGGAATTTCTTCAAGAATTATGTGAGGAGTTTGGGTACGATTGCCCCAAAACAGGCCATAAAATCATTAAACATCCTTATACTCAAAAAGATATGGCTTCGCTCATTGGTACATCGCGGCCTAACCTAAATGTACTGCTTAATGAGCTTAAAGAAGAAAGTGTTATTGATTTTCATGGGAAGGAAATTATTTTGTTCAAAAAAAGCGCGTAGTGTTAGCTAGCTAACATTTTATCAAAATCGGGCATTTTAACTTTGAATTTTAATTTCAAAAATAAATGTTATGATAAGAAAAATTTTCCCGGCACTTTTTGTGGTCGCACTTTTGTTAGTGTCCTGTAACAATGACGACGATTCTATTTCAAATGTGCCTTTAAATCCGGATACTGCAGCCCGAGCCAGTGTGGATAGGTTTAGTCCAGAGGCAGGAACACTCATGGTTAGAACAGCTTCAAACGGACTTCCAGCGGCTAATATGCCAATTAATTTTGATTCCGGAGAACCTTTTATTACCCAAGGATTCGCACCAGATGGGTCAGTTGTGCAATATTATAATTTTGATGTGCAAAGCACGGTTCCCGCACCAATTTACCTCTTCTTTGATTCCGAAGATAATGCTGTGGAAGGTCAATTGAATATTGTGGGTGTAAAACCGGGAGATGCAGGGTATAATGATTTTTGGGAAGTTAATAGAGTGATAGTTCCAGATAATTATGTGCCTAACACAATTACTAGTGAAACCGAACTGCTTTCGTCAGGGATGACCATTGTTGAAACAACTACTATAGTTAATTGCCCAATTGTTCCCGAAGGCTCTATGGCTACCAAAAGATTGGGCAGTGAAGATGACGAACTGCACAGGGGCTGGTATAAAGACCAAGTGATTTTTTACTTTTCTTTCTTTGAAAAGATACTAGATGGCGGTGCCAGTGAGATGGTGCCCACATCACCTATATTCGTAAGTTTTAATGTAAACCCAGATGACGCTAACCCCAATAGTGGTCCAGCTTCTGGCTTTATGACCGAAATGGGAACAACACAAACGCACAATGTTATTGCAACAGTACCTGCTAATGCGGCCTATTCGCCATTGTGGTGGGTGAGTGTTTATGATAATGCCGATTTTGATATGGTTAGTAATTTAACCTCGGCATCGTCCTCAAACATTTTGGCAAGTGGCGTTGCAACCGTCAATTGTCCTGTAGTGACCATGGAATAAAAACCACGAACCTGATGTGAATTTTTGAATAATTGTTTTCAGTTAATTAATTTTAGTATTAGAGCATAGTTTCTGTTTTGGAGGCTATGCTTTTTTTATATTTGAGGATGGAAAAAAAGAAAAAAAGCAAACTGGGCAATATATTATTTGTGCCAGTTATAGCATTGCTAATCATACCGCAAACAAGGAAACCCATTCAAATAGTCCTTAATAAAGGATTGGCACTGTTTGGGCCTTCAGTTATAGATGAAGAGAAAAGAGATAAATTAACCAATTACAACTGGGATCTCTTGTCCGAAGATAATCAACCTTTTGATTTCAATCAGGTGAAAGGAAAAGTTGTGGTCATTAATTTTTGGGCCACATGGTGCCCACCGTGCATTGCCGAAATGGAGAGTCTGGAAAAGCTTTATAAAAAGTTTTCAGATGAAGATGACGTTGTATTCCTATTTGTAACCACCGATTTCTTTTCGGAAATCTCAAAGTTTAAGGAAAAGCATAACTATACATTTCCAGCCTATAGACAGCTTAATCAGGAGCATCCGTTTTTTAATGTTCCCACAATCCCCAGAACATTTATTATTGATAAAGAAGGCAATGTTGCAGTAGATAAAGATGGCGCTTCCAATTGGTACAGTGAAACGGTAGTAGATTTAATTGAAAACTTACTGAAGAAGTAAAGTGCGCACGAGAAGACTTGAACTTCCACGACCTAAAGCGGTCACCAGCCCCTCAAGCTGGCGCGTCTACCAATTCCGCCACCGCCGCACGGGGCCGCGCATCATACCGAAGCCTGGGCAGGCCGCACAGGGTTTCGGGGATCCGGCGCGCAGCCAATCGGATCCGATCAGGGGGTCTGGTCGCCCGGGCTCTCCTCGGCCGCGGGCGCGGGGATCTCGACCAGCCCACCGGTCGCCTCGCCCGCTGCCTCCTCGGCCCCGGCCGCCGCGTCGCTCGGGATCTCCTCGAGCCCACCGGCCTCCTCCGGCACCGGGACGAGGCCGCCCCCGGCCGGCACCTCGAAGGGCTCGTTCGTGTCGAAG
>JAGQZG010000036.1 GCA_020435705.1 Mangrovimonas sp. | reverse complement strand
ACGGTAATTCTGGAGTGCAATGGTAACCTGCAGGATAGATGGAGTGTGGCACAACATAACCTATCATACCATAGGAGATCCCTTCTTTAAACCCTTTAGGGAGATTATCTTTTATGGTTTTTCTTAGCTTTACCATAGCCTCTTTCCTGTCTTCAGGAATTTGAGCTAAGTAATCTTCAGGAGAATCTGCTTTGTACTGCATGACGTTATTTTTTTCGTTGTAAAATTAATCCTGAGATTAAAGATATAATGAATCCAATAATTGTAACGAGAATGAGCATAAAAATTGCGGCCGTAAAACTGGTCATTTTTATGATTTCACTTTCACGTCCCTGTTCAGTTAGCATCTTTTCATAGTTGGCAAAGAAAGATGGGTCAATAAATTTGGTGTAAATAAAATCGGCAATGGCAATTCCAACGCCAACCAATAAGGATATTAAAAGCCCTATGCTTATAGCTTTTCCAAAGGAAATAATACCATTGTTTACCTTGTCCCGGTAATGTTTAATGCCAAAATATATAAAGGAAAGGGAAAGAAATATGGATATATACCCAAGTATTTCATTAGTGGAATAATTCAAATTTTTAACACCAAGAGTAAGGTGCATGATGAAAATAATAAACCCTACCAAAAGGCCATAACCACCATATTTTAATACCGTATTTTTCATAAGCTGAAGTTTAGATTAGCTTCACAAAAGTAGATTTAAAGTGAAGAAATGAACTCATACTAAAGTACCAAAATGATAGGACTTAAGTTTAAAAGTACATGTTTTTATATGATTTCTAGTTGTTTGGCTAGCTCAATGGCTTGTGTTCGTCTTTTGGCATTGAGCTTTACCAAGAGATTTGATACATGGGTTTTAATGGTGCTTTCGGAAAGAAACAAGGCCTCTGCAATTTCTTTATTTGATAGGCCTTTGGATATGAGCTGTAATACTTCATATTCTCTTTTGCTAATTTCCAATTCATCTATCTTTTTCTCATTAATCTTGTATGGGGTTGATTGTTTTTTGTGAAGACTCTTTTTGTTTATGTATATACCAATAAAAAAGAATACAATGGCAATGATGGCGATACCTATTTCAAAACTTAAATGACCCGAAATCATGGAATATTTACTTACTTGGAATAAGAGAAGCAACCCTAAAATAAGTAAAGCAAATACCCCAATGGTTTTTCGCATAACCGCATTAATTTTCCTTTTGTTTTTTTAGAATCATAGCCATGGCCAGGGAAACAAAAAATCCCCAAAACACGGTGGCAAAATACATGCCCAAGGCCATAAACCATGCTGCTTTCTGATAGTCTGGCGCAGCTTCTATTTCAGCTTTTTTGATATTGAATTCTTCTGCGGACAATGTGTTTTTTAACGTTTCCAAGTAATAATCCATGTAGTTGGAGTAGAAATCTGGATTGATAAATTGGGTATAGATGTAATCCATAAAAGCAATACCAAGCCCCACAAAGAATGTTAACAAAAGGCCGTACATGAACGCTTTTCCAAAGTTTAAATAGCCTTGATGCCATTCGTCTCTAAGTTTTTTTATGCCAAAATAAATGGCTAGAACCAACGTGGTGATAATTATTACAAAGCCCAATACTTGCTGTGAAGCATAATTTAAGGTTCTGCCAGCTAGAAGGCCAAAGCCCATTAAGACCATTCCTAGTAGGGCGCTGTAAAGACCGAATTTCAAGAATTTATTTTTCATGTTTGGATAGTTAATTAGAAGATTGTAAAATTAGCAAAATCTAGCTTTTATCTTGTTAACAATAGTTTGAGCCAATTTCTCCTTGCTTTCAATGGTCCAACCTGCAATGTGCGGAGTGAGTAGGACATTGTCTGCTTGTATAAGGTATTGAAAAGCTTCAGGTAAGGCCGAATTGAACAAAGACTCGAAAGACGCTTTTTCGTATTCTAAAACGTCCAGGGCAGCTCCTAAAATTTTTCCTGATTTTAATGCCGTGACCAAGTCTTTGGTAACTACGCTTTTTCCTCTGGCGGTATTGAGAAGCCAAAAAGATTTTTTAAATCCTTTGATAAATTCCGAATTCACCATGTTGATGGTCAAGGGTGTTTGTGGTGTGTGAAGGCTCAGTACATCGGCTTTTTCCTGCAGTTCTTTTAAGTTTACTTGCTTGCAGTTTTCATCGCCCACATTATTTTTAATATCATAGCATAGAACCTCTACGTTAAAACCACGCAATTTTTTGGCAAACGCTTTTCCCATATGGCCATAACCAATAAGTCCCACGGTTTTCCCATCCAGCTCCAAACCTCTGTTTTCCTCCCGTTTCCAAACTCCACGTCGAACTTCTTTATCGGCCTTGTTGAGTTTGTTAAAAAGTGATAGGAGCATGCCCAAGGTTTGTTCACCCACAGCATTTTGATTGCCTTCTGGCGCAGCAATTAGATAAACACCTTTGCTTTTGGCATAGTCACAATCAATGTTTTCCAGTCCAGCGCCAACCCGACCAATGAATTTAAGATTGGTAGCCGCATCTAAAAATTGTTTGTCAATAGTAAATCGACTTCGTATAACAATACCGTCATAACTTGAAATGGTTTTTTCAACATCCAATTTTGACGAGGTATAATCTTCATCATTAAGAAACCCTAAGGCATTTAATTGGGAAATTAGAAGCGGATGATTGGTATCAAGATGCAGGATTTTCATAGTTAAAAACCAAGAATCATTTTGGCAATAAGGAAATAGATTAATATTCCGAAAATATCATTGCTCGTAGTGATAAAAGGCCCTGTAGCAATGGCTGGGTCAATCCCTTTTTTATCCAGTAAAATAGGAATAAAGGTTCCAATAAGTGCGGCCATAATAATAACGGAAATCAAGGCCACGCCTATGGTAATGGATTCTACATAAGCAGTTTCAAAATAAAAATGGCTAACAAGCAACACAATGGATGCAATGGCAATACCGTTAACAAGCCCCAAAAGGAACTCCTTAAATAGGCGTTTTAAAATTTCACCTTTAATGGTATCGTTGGCCAAACCTTGTACCACAATGGCACTGGATTGTACCCCAACATTTCCAGCGGTAGCCTGTATGAGAGGGACAAAAATCAGGAGCTCAGGAAACATTTTCATGGCACCACTAAAACTACTGATAATAACACCAGCACCCAAGCCGCCACACATGCCTATCAATAGCCATGGCAACCGAGCTTTGGTGAGTTCAAAAATACTGTCGTCGGCTTCCACATCGGTGGTAATACCTGCGGCCAACTGGTAATCTTTATCAGCTTCTTCCTTAAGAACATCCACGATATCATCAATGGTAATTCTGCCTAAAAGCGTTTTATCATCATCTACTACGGGAATGGCTTCCAAGTCATATTTGGCCATCACTTTGGCTACATCTTCCACATCATCATTTACATGAACATAATCTACGCTTGGAATATAGATGTCGGCAATTTTTTGATCGGTTTTGGCCGAGATCAGGTCTTTAAGGGACAACCGGCCAATTAGTTTTTCCTGTTTGGTAACCACATAAACTGAATGTACACGCTTTACGTTTTGCGCTTGCCCTCTAATGCGTCGTAAGCACCCTGCAACCGTCCAGGTTTCATAGACTTTTACCAGCTCTTTGGCCATTAAACCACCGGCGGTATCTTCATCATAGGCCAAAAGTTCCTTGATTTCCTCACGGTGTTCTTCATCTTCAATGTTGGAAATAACTTCATGAAGGCGATCTTCGGGAAGTTCGGCAAGAATGTCGGCAGCATCATCGGTGTCAAGTTCTTCAATTTCTTCGGCAATTTCTTTGGCAGAAAGGTTTTCAAGAACTTTTTCGCGAATGTCCTCATCCATTTCCATCAAGACGTCCGATGTGGTTTCAGAATCCAGCAAACGGATGATGTACATGGCATGTTCCCAGTCCAGTTCGTCTATAATTTCAGCAATATCGGCATAGTGAAATTCGTCAAGCAATGTAGTGAGTTCTTTATCGCGATGGGACTCAATAAAGGTTTCTACCTGCTCGATCAGTTCTTCGGTAAGTTGAAATTGTATGTTTTCTTTTTCTTCTGACACCCGAAACTAAAGCTTTTCTATTTGACTGGTAATCTCAATAAACTCCTGGACACTCAATTGTTCAGGGCGTTTGTCAAATATACTACTTGCTTTTAAATTATCGGGCAAATTGAACGTTTTTAAACTGTTACGCAATGTTTTTCTGCGTTGGTTGAAAGCCGTTTTTACAACTCTGAAGAATAGGGTTTCGTCGCATGGTAAATGGTAGTTTTCCTTGCGTTTTAAAATCAGGACTCCAGAATCTACTTTGGGTGGCGGATTGAATACGGTAGGCGGTACGGTAAAAAGATATTCGGCATCATAAAAAGCCTGTGTCAAGACCGAAAGGATACCATACACCTTACTTCCTTTATCCGAACAAATGCGTTGGGCCACTTCTTTTTGGAACATTCCTGAAAACTCTGGGATTTGATCACGCATTTCCAAAGCCTTAAACACAATTTGCGATGAGATGTTGTATGGGAAATTGCCAATAATGGCAAATGGTTCACCGTTAAAAACAGCATTAAGATTGTATCGTAAAAAATCCCTTTCAATTATGCGATCGGAGAGTTGGAGGTAATGTGTCTTGAGATAGTCAACCGATTCGGTGTCAATTTCAATCACATAGGTAGTGTAGTTTTTCTTGAGCAGATATTTTGTTAAAACCCCCATGCCTGGGCCTATTTCCAAGACTTTTGTGTACCCATTACCAGTTAGTGTACTGGCTATTTTTTCGGCCACAGATTCGTCCGTTAGGAAATGTTGGCCTAAGTGTTTTTTTGCTTTTACTTGATAGTCTTTGGACACGGACTTTGTATTGGTTAGGAGTTGAAAGTTACGGTATATTCATCAATAATTTGAAGTTCAGTCCTAAAAGCCAAAACCTTATCTCCAAAGCGTTGCAAGCCGTCTTGTCTTAAGGCATCGGCGTGGTGCTTGTAATACGTGTCCAGATCTTGCCGTGAGTTGGCATAGTATTGCACGGAATAGGTAACACCTCCCAGTTCTTCTTCAACCAACACCCGAACAAGTTTGGCTTGATAAAACAGTCCCGTTGCCAAGACCTGCGGAATATGTTCTTTGATCCAGGCCAACCAGGGCTCGTGGATGCTATCGTCTATATTGAGAGTTACGTTGTAGATATACATTGAGATTGGTTTTTATAATTTACGATTGATAATAATTAACGGTCAATTAATATCATCGCCCCGTAGCATTCTGAATTGTTTTTGGGCCTCTACAAAATAAATACTATCGGCATAATTGAAAATAATCTTTTCGTAATAGGATTTGGCCAGTTCAGGATTGTCCAACTTTTTGGCATAAAGTTCGCCAAGAGCAAAATAAGCATCATCGGCCAAAATATCTTCATTAAACTCGGTTACGATTCTTAAATAATTGGCAACCGCTTTGTCATAGTCTTTTTTACTTTCAAAGAGTTGGGCTTGTTTTAATAAAGCTTGGTCTTCAATGGTTTCCCCTTTATGATTGTCCAAAATGGTTTGAAGTATGGTGATGGCTTCGTTGGTTTTGTTTTGGTAACTCAACAAATCAGCTTTGGCATAGAGTTTTAAAGCGGTATGCGTGGAGTCTTCATACTTATTGTCTGAAATCATCAATTTTAAATCCAAAGCATCATTAGCAATCAATTGTGAGGTAGAAGCTTTTAGAATTTTGAGTTGTGATTCGGCCCAATCAAAATCGCCTTTGTAGTAGCTAGTTTGGGCTACTTTAAAACGAGCGTTTTGCGATAAGGTGCTGTTTTTCAGGTTGCGCTGAATTTGAGTGTAGTAAATGAGTGCTTCGTTAAAGCGTTCTTGGAGTACCAGAATATCTCCCAATTCCATTTTAACTTTGGCTTCGGCAAAAAGAGATAAAGGCAATTCCAGGCTCTCTTTCAAAAAAGCCGAAGCATCATTGGGTTCATGAAGGTAAAAAGCCATGAAATGTGCATAGGAAACTTGCAAATCAAGTGTTTGTTCAAATTTCCCATAGGTTTCAAAAAGGCTGAGGTAGTTGTTCTTGATGGTTTCGTATTCCGAAGGTTCAGCCATTTCTGTTTCCATGTTGAGCACATTGTAATAAGCCCGTAATTGCGTGTCCTTATCTTGAGACGTTTTGATTATAAACGTATAGATTTCTTTGGCCGTTTCAATATCATCCGAATCATAACTGGTTTGGGCCAGTTCTTCCAAACGGTTTAGGCTCTCGGGTTGCCTAGTGAAAATGGCTTTTTCTTGTGCATAGGCTTTTTTAAATTCTTTTTGTTGAACAAAGAGCCAGCTCAACATTTCATTGTACATGATATCAGGATTTTCCTGTATTTTTTTGAGCAATAGTCTTTTAAGCAGTAGGTTGTTTTCGTTCTGAGGATCTTCGGTGATAAAATCACTAATAGCCCTTTTGATTCCGGTTACTTGGGAAGGGTTTCTCAAAGTAAAGTCCAAATAACTATCAAACATTTTTTCAATGTCGCCCTTGTCTCCATAAATTCTAGCCAATTGCATGTCGAAATTCAGGTTAGGGTTCAGTTCTACGGCTTTGGTATAGGCTTCAATGGCGTGGTCTAAAATGGAATATTCTTCAAAGAACCTAGCAATAGAATAGACATTGCCCGGATTCCCATTAATGCTTTGCAATGCAATTTGATAGTTTTCTTCGGCTTTGTCGAGGTCTCCTTTTAGTTGATAGTTGTAGCCCAATTCTACATAATAGCCTGGATACGTAATCTTAGTAATGCTTTGTAGCAATAAGGCTTCGGCTTCGTCATAACGTTCCAATTGCCGGTAGGTTTCCACCAATTGTAAGGTGTAGTTTATGTTAAGTGGGTTTTCGTTAAGCAGTCTAGTGTATTCAAAAAGTGCTTTTTCAAACTCACCATTTTTGAAATATTCTTTGGCAATAATATCATCCTGCGCAAACAGGTTGCAGGAAAAGAACAGTACAACTATGATTAGGAATTGTTTCACGTTTCTTGGGTCAAGTGGTGTAAATATAACAAATGTGAAGTGCAGATATTGTAAATATTATGATAAAAAAATACCCGAAGCATGCTTCGGGTACCTACCAATCTAAATGTTTGCTATTAATCATTTTTCAAAACTGAAAAAAAAGGAAGATTGGGTAATATAAATGAAAACCTCTAAAATGAGCTTGTTGAAACAACTACTGACGAATCGCCTTTTTCTTTTGAAAAGTGAAAATCGGAAAACAAAATCTTTTGAGCTATAACGGTTATGGCTATTAACAGAAGAATGCGTTTAAGGTTTTTCATGGCTAGTTCGATTTGGGATTACTAACCTCTAAAAAAATAATTGGCTATGCAAAGAAAATCATGAAAAATCGACAAAATACCGTTTAAAAATGTATTTCATCGATTTAAATCTAAAAAAATAATTTAAAAAGAAAGAAAAATCTCACTAATTAATTATCTTAAAACCAGTATAAGGAACTAACACTTCTGGAACTAAAATACCCTCTTTGGTTTGGTAATTTTCCAAGATTCCGGCAAGAACCCTTGGCAAGGCCAAAGAACTTCCATTTAGAGTATGTGCCAATTCATTTTTACCTTCAGAGCTTCTAAAACGAAGTTTCAAGCGGTTGGCTTGGTAGGTTTCAAAGTTAGAAACCGAAGAAATTTCCAGCCAACGGTCTTGAGCTGTTGAGAAGACTTCAAAATCATAGGTCAAAGCCGAAGTGAAGCCAATATCGCCGCCACAAAGTCTTAGGATTCGGTAGGGCAGTTTCAGTTCTTTTAAAATCTCTTTCACATGCTCTACCATACCGTCCAATGCCTGATAAGAACGACTTGGATGTTCAATACGGATAATTTCAACTTTATCAAATTGGTGCAAGCGATTCAACCCACGTACATGCGCACCGTAACTTCCCGCTTCCCTTCTAAAGCATGGAGTGTAACCGGTAATTGCAATAGGCAAATCGGATTCGTTTACTAAGTCGCCTCGGAATAGATTGGTTCCAGGGACTTCAGCGGTTGGGATAAGGTACAAATTATCTCCGGTTACATGGTACATTTGCCCCTCTTTATCGGGCAACTGGCCAGTTCCAAAACCTGACGCTTCGTTTACCAAATGGGGTAGTTGATACTCGGTGTAACCAGCAGCAGTGTTTTTATCCAAGAAATAAGTGATTAAGGCGCGTTGCAATTTGGCACCTTTTCCTTTATAAACGGGGAATCCTGCACCGGTTATCTTGTTGCCCAATTCAAAATCGATAATGTCGTATTTTTTGGCTAGCTCCCAGTGAGGTAAAGCGTCTGTTTCCAGTGTGGGAATAGTTCCTTCACGATGTACTTCTTCATTGTCGGTTTCACTGTTCCCGGCAGGAACCAGCTCATTGGGTACATTGGGTATTTTATAAAGAAGTTCGTCCAAAGCCGTTGCGGTTTCATTCAAAGAATCTTCGAGAGTCTTGATGGTTTCCTTAAGCTGCGTGGTTTTTTCTTTAAGTAAGTTGGCCTTTTGGGCTTCACCGGATTTAAAGAGCATTCCTATTTCCTTAGACAAATTATTGGATTCTGCTTTTTCCTGATCCAATTGGGTTTGCACACTTCGTCTTTTTTCATCCAATGAAATGACTTCGTCAATAAGACTGGTAGCATCCAAATTTCGTTTGGCCAAACCGGCAATAACAGCATCTTTGTTTTCTCTAATAAAAGCTAATTGTAACATAAGGAAATGAATTTTGTTTCCACCTAGGGTGTTTAGACCGCAAAAGTAATAAGTTTTTAGCTTAAAGAATATGTAAATAGCTTAATTTTCAGGAAGTATCCAATCACTGTGTTTGAAAGGTTCCCATGGGACTGTTGTGAGGTCAATAGTTGGGTCAATCAATGGTTTGTATTTACCTCCATTTAAGCTCACACGACTCTTTACAAAGACGGAAATATCTTGTCCCTTTTCAGAATATATATTTTTCAAGCGTTGTGCAAATTGCCAAATAACATCAGGCTTGGTACTTGCCGAACGGATTTGTTTTGGGGTCAGGTAATTTTCCAGGCGAATAGTATCCTGTTTACCGCTATTTTTATCTACCACTATATAGGTGGCCAAACCATGTTTTGCCCTTAACATCATGCGCCATGACATGCGATGGCCTTCTTCTGTCCAAAACACATCGCCTTTAATAAAATAGTGGCGAACAGGCAAGAGAAGCTGGATAACGAAATACGTAATAAAAAGGGTTTTAAAAATAGGAGCTTTCTTAGGAACGATAACTTCGCCTTGGTCGTAAAACGGTTTTCTCTTCAAGAACAGTTTATGAATGGTTTCCTGTGAAAAGAAAAACAGGCAAAAGGCCAGAGACAGGTAAGGAAAAATGCCCACCTGAAAGACGAAGGAATTAAATAAGTGGAAAAAAACAGAAGCAAAAAAGGCCAACTTTCTGGTTTTCTTTATGAGCAGCAAAGGAATAACCAGCCCATCAAAAAGAATACCGCCATAAGCCAAAAAATACTGCAGCCAAGTTTCCTGAAGGAGGTTGCCCACCAAGACATAGTGTTTTTTTCCTTGCATTAAAACCTTCATGACATTAAGGTTTAACCAGTCAGGATATATCTTATTGATAGAGCCATACGTGTAAACGATAAACATTTGTAGGATAAATATCCAGGCCGACCATCGGGGCATGGAATAGGACACGATGGATGGGTTCCTTTTAACATCCAAAGACAAGTATTTATTTGCCGGTTGAAATACCATAAGCCCGCTAAGCAACATGAGCAAATAGTAATGGTTGTTGTACGATGACTTTTGCATGAAATAGGTTCCGGCCCATAAAACCGTAAAGGCCACCGCACTGAATCTATATCTATACCCTAACATGATAAACAGCCCAAATACACCCATAAGGACGTAATAAGCATACATCCAATAACCAGGTAAGGGTTGCAGCCACTCAAAATCCATAAAACTGAACGTGTGTTGTGGTGAAATCATAGTAATCTTGACCCAACCCGTAAAAATGGCGCCTACCGATTCCAGAAAACAGAGAAGGCCAAAAATAATTCGGAATACAATGAGTGCCGAGTTATCTATGTGTTTGAAAAGAAACCTATTGAGCATAATTCTTTGAGATATACTGTTGCGAAAAAACTTTGTCTCTTTCCAATTGTTGTTTCAGGTTTTCAATGGAATCAAACTGCTGTTCGTCCCTTAGCCTAAAAAGTACTTCCACCTGAATTTTTTCACCATAAAGGTTTTGGCTGAAATCAAAATAGTGAACCTCAATGCTTTCTTTATCACCATTAACCGTAGGGTTCAAACCAATGTTCATCATACCGTAAACTATGCGCTCACCAATGTTGGACCGCACAATATATGCCCCATGTTTCGGGATGAGCTTGTAGGTTTCTTCTATGTATACATTGGCCGTAGGAAATCCAATGGTTTTACCAAGCTGCTTGCCTTTGGTCACACGTCCTGTAAGAATAAACGGTTGTCCCAAAAAACTATTGGCGGTATCCAAATCGCCTTCAAGCAAGGCTTTCCTTATTTTGGTAGAACTTACGGCAATGTCTTCAACATCTTGCATTGGGATTTCATCTACAGTAAAACCATAGACTTCTCCATATTTTCTCAAATCGTTTATATCGGCCGAGCGATTTCGGCCAAAACGATGGTCGTATCCTATGATAACCCTTTTGGCGTGTAGTACATCTACAAGAATTTGTTTAACAAAATCCTCAGCGTTCATCCTTGAAAATTCTTTGTTGAATGTTTTTATGTAGAGTAAATCAACTCCGGCTTTTTCGAGTAACTGACTTCGTTCGTCAATAGTGTTTATCAGCTTGATGTTGGCGTCTTTTTGTAGGACCATTCTAGGGTGGGGGAAAAAGGTAAGAACACACGATTGTAAATGGCCCTCTTTGGATGCATTTACCAATTGTTGAATAATTTTTTGGTGCCCAATATGAACGCCATCAAAGGTGCCAATGGTGATGACTGTTGAGGTATTGATAGTGTTTTCGGAAAAGTTTATCTTTTTCAACCTAGATTGTGTTTCATCAAAAATATAAAAAGAGGATTGATTAATATGTATACTTTGCTGCAAGAATATCCTATTGCTAATTTTAGAAAGTTAAAAATCAATAAATTAAGGGTGAAAGGCATTTTGTTAAAAAAAACCTAAAAAACAAAAACAAATTGCATATTTTTGGCAATCAGATTTTTAAAATCTTGATTTTAATTACTAACTAAATTTACTTACTATGAGAATGAGCTTTACTCCTAAATTATTTTGTTGCTTACTATTATTTTTCATTGTTTCGGTAGGGCATTCACAGGAGCGCTCTTGCGGAATGTTAGAATACATGGAAGAGCAAATGAAAGACCCAGAATTTGCTAGACAATATGAGGAAAATCAGGCAAAATTTAAAGCCAGACTTCGAGAGGTATTAGCTAATGAAGATTTCTCGCAGCGAGGAGCAGGAACCATTGTTATTCCTGTTGCCGTACATTTTCCCACAGGAAACGAAGCAGATCGTGCCTGTTTGGAAGCCTTGGCCCAAAATCAAATCGATATTTTAAATGCAGACTATACAGCAACCAATGCCGACTTATCCAATTGGGCAAGTGCCAGTTCTTTTTACCCAGGGGTCAATCCTGGAACGGCTAATATATCATTTTGCTTGGCGGTGTCTAACCATCCAGCAGGATTAGACCCTGAATTGTTAGAAGGCAATCCTTGTGTGACTATTGGATATGATTTTGGAGGAGGAAATAATGTGGATGCGAATTGGGCTGGATATATGAATTTTGTTGTCAGACCCATAGGTGGAAGTGTCTTAGGTTTTTCTCCACTTGGCGGAAGTGTGGCCGCAGGTCAAGCGGTAACCATCAATACGTTTTGTTTTGGATCAGGTGCTGGTTGCCCTGGGTCTAGTATTGTGCCATCGTCTCCATTCAATTTAGGGAGAACAACAACTCATGAGTTAGGTCATTTTTATAATCTGGACCATACCTTTGCTGGTTATTCTTGTGCCTCTGATGATGGCATTGCTGATACCCCTAATATTGATAGTGAATCTTATGGATGTCCTGCGTCAGGCTCTGTTGCAGCTTGTACTTTAGGTCAATACTCATTAACCATGGATTACATGGATTATGTAGATGATCCTTGTATGTATTTGTTTACTGTTGGTCAAACCAACGTGATAGATACTTACGTGTCAAGTGTCTTGGCTCCTCAATTTAAACCAGATGTTTGTACACCACCAACACCAGGCTTTTCTATAGTGGCTAATGATAGCCCTGTGTTTTCTTGTCCAACTTCTGGAGATGATGCTGTTTTCAACTTTACATATTCAACAATACTTGGTTTCAATGAAAATACCACATTCTCAGCTACTGGCTTACCAGCTGGTGCAACAGTAAGCTTTAGCCCTACGTCATTAAGTGCTGACGGGAACGTTACAATGACAGTTGGTAATATAGGAAGTACTGCAGAAGGGGAATATACAATTACTGTTACTGGGACTTCGGCATCTGTCACGAAAAATGTAAATGTGTTACTGAAGAATACATGTACTACTATACAGTGTACTGAATATGCCTCGGCTCAAAATTTAAACTTGCCAATTATCGATGGTTCCAGTGGAAATCCGGGGACTCCAATTCTGGAACATATAATTAATGTTCCTACCTCTGGGAATATAGATAGTATGACATTAAATGTGGATATTACCCACTCTTATGTTTCCGATTTGATTATACGAGTATATCATCCGAACAATACTGATTATGTTGATGTGTGGTATACGAATTGTTCGGGCGGCTATGAAGATATTAACGTTACTTTCGATGATAGCGCTCCCGCTATTGTTTGTGACGACCCGACGGTAGGAACTTACGCTCCTTATAGCCCATTGAGTGCTTTTAATGGCATGGATGCTCAAGGAGATTGGACAATATTAGTCGCCGATTTTTTTGCTCAAGACACGGGAGTTTTAAATGACTGGTCTTTAAATATTTGTATGGAGGCTCCATTAAGCGTGTCTGAGTTTAGTGGATTGCATGATTTCTCAATTTATCCAAATCCCAACAATGGATCATTTACAATAAAGCTTGATTCTGATGCTCAGAACCCCATTTCAGTTGAGGTATTTGATATTAGAGGACGTTCAATTTATAACAAGCGTTACAGTGCTACAAATGAATTTGATGAGGTTATCAATTTGAACAATGTTCAGTCAGGGCTTTATTTGGTAAAAGTAAGTGATGGACAAAGAGCTATTACCAAGAAAATTATAGTAGAATAGTTGCAGATATATTTACAAAAAAAGGCATCAACTCAGTTGGTGCCTTTTTTATTACTAAATAAACACCTATCAAATGAAGAGCCCAAACATTTCCTTAACACTTCGATGTAAAACTTGAATAACTCGTCCATACAAGACAATTTATGTTAAAGAACTTTGGGGTAATCAAAGTTTAACTATGGATTTCCAAAAAAATAAATTAAAAAATAGTACATTGTGCTCTCGAAAAATAACAATAATCATGAAGAAAATCTACACTTTATTAAAGCTTACGTTTTTGATTGCCATTATTGGTGGTCAGTTTATGTTTGCCCAAAAACAAAAAGTCCTTTGGAGCATTGCTTCAGAAGACAAAATTGGTTCTCAAGAATTACTATATAGAAATTCCAACCCTAAGACACATTTAATCTATGAATTGGATATTCAATCCTTAAAAGCCCAACTTGCTAATGTTCCAAGTAGAGAGTCTGGTGTTGCTTCAAATGTAGTGTTGAGTTTTCCAAATGCTTTTGGGAAACTAGAAGCGTTTGAAATTTATGAAGCATCTAACATGGAGCCAGAACTTCAAGCTCAGTTTCCTGAAATCAGAGCATACTTGGGAAGAAGTTTATCAAACTCCTCTTCAACTTTAAGATTTAGCTTGTCTCCAGAAAAAGGATTAAGCAGTATGCTTCTTAATGAAGGGAAGACGGTCTTTATAGAACCGTTTACTGAAGACCTAGCCAGATATATTGTTTTTGTTAATTCTAAAGAGGATGTATCTAATAGTTCGTTTGAATGTTTAACTGACGATAGTAGCGTTGAGGAATTGGATTTTGAGGAGTTATTAAACAATAACACAATGAATAGGAATGCAGACGATGGCCAATTGAGAACTTTTAGATTGGCTTTGGCCTGTACAGGAGAGTATGCAGCTTTCCATGGGGGGACTGTGGCAGGAGCTTTAGCGGCAATGAATACAACTATGACCAGAGTTAACGGAGTTTATGAACGCGACATGGCAATTCACATGAACATTATTGCAAACAATACTTCCATAATTTTTTTAAATGCAGCTTCAGATCCGTATACTAATAATAATGGCGCTGTAATGCTGGATGAAAATCAAACAACATGCAATAATATTATAGGTAGTGCAAATTATGATATTGGACATGTGTTTAGCACCGGAGGTGGTGGGATAGCGCAATTAAATTCACCATGTACTGTGACAGGAAAGGCTAGAGGGGTTACAGGTTCTCCTGCTCCTGTAGGAGACGCATTTGATATTGATTATGTTGCTCATGAGATGGGACATCAATATGGTGCAACTCATACACAAAATAATAGTTGTCAAATCTCTACGGTATCTTCCATGGAACCAGGCAGTGCTTCCACAATTATGGGATATGCAGGGATATGCCCTCCTAATGTTCAGTCAAATAGTGATGATTATTTTCATGCGATTAGTATCTTACAAATGTGGAACAATGTAACTGCGGGGAATAGTCAGTGTGGTGCTTTGTCTGCAACTGGTAATACAGCCCCTGTAGCCAATGCTGGGGCAGACTTTAGCATTCCAAAATCTACAGCTTTTGTTTTAAGAGGGGCAGCTACTGATGTAAACGCAGGAAATTCGCTTACTTACTGTTGGGAGCAGTTTGATACTGAACAAGCAACGATGCCACCAGTCTCTACTTCTTCAGTTGGACCCGCTTACAGATCACTTGATCCAGTAGCATCACCCGATAGGTATATGCCGGCATTTTCAACTGTATTGGCGGGCTCATTGCAATCTACGTGGGAAGTAACACCGTCTGTGGCCAGAACGATGGATTTTGTATTAACTGTTCGGGACAATGCCCCAATAGGTGGAAGTACTAGTTCAGATCTCATGACCGTATCGGTGCAAGATGTGACACCTTTTACAGTAAACCAACCCAGTACTTGGGCTCCCGGGTCTACCCAAACAGTTTCTTGGGTGGTTGGGCAAACTAATGTTGCACCCATCAATTGTCAAAACGTAAATATTTTATTTTCTTCCAATGGAGGCAGCTCTTTTACAACCTTAGCATCTAATGTGCCAAACGATGGAGCTCAATCAATAACAGTTCCAAATATCCCACTTACTAACAATGCTAGAGTTATTGTAGAGGCAGCCGATAATATTTTTTATGCCATTACTGATAATTTCACTATTTCAACCTCTCAAGATTTTTCAATTTCACCTCAAGATGGTTCGCAATCAGCATGTAATTTAGATTCGGCAATTTTTAATTTTGTTTATGAAACGGCTAACGGCTTTTCCGAAAATGTAACTTTCAGCGCATCAGGAAATCCTAGCGGGTCAACGGTTACATTTAATCCAACTAGTTTGAATACAGATGGTTCTTTTTCAATGCAGGTAGGCAATTTGTTGGCAGTATCTAATGGTAATTATACAATTACCGTAACAGGAACTTCTGCATCCTTGACTAGAAATACTAGTGTCTCCTTAAATGTGGCAGATGGAGTATGTACTTCTGTTGCCAATACAACATATGATACTAGTACTACAGGGGTTATATTCAATACTATTAGCAACTTAAATACAGGAAAACCATCAGGATACAGTGATTATACTTCAATGGTTACTGATGTCAACAGAGAGAGTTCCTATGATCTATCTGTATATGCCAATAGCGATGGTAACTATCAAATCATTACATATGCGTGGGTAGATTGGAATCAAAACTGTAGTTTTAATGATCCTGGTGAGCAATATGATTTAGGGACTTCAGCTAATGTTAATAATCAACTTACGGTAAATTCTCCTTTGTCGATTACAGTGCCTTCAGATGCGGCATTAGGAAATACCACAATGAGAATTACCACAAAATATACCGATCCTGATGCAAATCAATTTCCAACGTCTTGTGAAAATGGACATGATGCAGAAGTCGAAGATTATACTATAAATGTTCTTGCCTCCCTGTCTGTTGAAGAGAATGAATTCTTAGGATTCTCTCTTTTCCCTAACCCTAATAATGGTGAATTTACTATCAAGTTTAAAACCATTTCGGGTCAAGATCAAATAGGTGTTCAAGTTTCCGATATAAGAGGACGTACGGTATTTAATAATATGTATGTGGTTAACGGTACTGAGTTCAATCAAACTATTAACTTAGGACAGCTACAATCAGGTATGTATTTGGTGAATGTTAATGATGGCCAAAGAAAAATCACCAAAAAGATTGTTGTAGAATAGTTAATAATAACAGTC
>JAGQZG010000035.1 GCA_020435705.1 Mangrovimonas sp. | reverse complement strand
AAAGGCATGTCGCGAGATGTGCCTTTAGTTTTTTGAGTTGTCTGTGGGAACCCGTAAGGAATAGTGAATATTTCAATTTTATTTTGTTTGAGTATGAAACTAAAAACCAATATAACCATGAACAAAAAGCTATTTTTCGCAGTTGTTGGACTTCTTCTAACTTTAACTTCTTGCAAAACGAGCAGCTATGCTGGTAAGGTAGGGCAACAACTTCAAACGCAAGTGGTTTTGAACCAAGCGAACTTTAAATGTCTTGGAACATTTACTGGAGAAGCTTATGCAAAAAAGACGCAATTCAATTTTAAGGACAATCAAGGCGCTATGGTTAAGGCAAAGCTAAATTTATTGGAAAATGCAAGAAATGCCGGTGTGGAGTTAACAGGAAGTCGAGTTTTAATAAATATTACAACAGAAGTCGTGGAGCACGATAAAAAGATCATGGCACGAATGACCGCTGAAATCATTGAATTTGTCAATTAGACCAAATGCCGAGATTTTATATTGAAAATGACCCTAATCTCCATGGGGAATGTGAAGTGCATAGAGAATATTGCAAAGTGCTTTTATCGGCGCAAAATGTAAAATATATAGGGCTCTTTGACGGTTGCCAAGCAGCTTTGGTGGCTGCAAGAATGATTCACCCTAAGGCAATAGGGTGTTCGAGTTGTTCTGGAGAGTGTAGGTCTACGACAGGGGTAAAAAACAAGCAAAAGTAATTAGGCAAACGGTTAGGATTACAGAGGTAAGTGGGAAAGATATGAATATGAATCATTTAAAACCAAGGAACCATGAAGGTTCAAAAGACAAAGAAAAACATTGCAGCAGCAATTCCAAGTGCATGAATATAAAGATCAAAAAAGCTTTCGAAAGTCATGATTTTCAGTTTTTTATATTATAATATATGTAACACATATTGTTACAATTACCGCAATCTAATGGGTTTTGTTTGATTATAATTGCGTAATTTAATCAAGTCATTACCCATTATGCGATTAAAGTTACAACTGTTCCTTTTGTTGTTCAGCAACCTTATGTTGTCACAAACAACGGTGAAGATGGATTCACTGCAACAGTTAGTGCTCAAGACTAAGGAAGCAGATAGTTCAAAATGTTCTGCGTATGTAGAGTTGATAAAGCATTATAAAAAAAACAACGAAGACAGTTGCAAGGTTTACTTTCAGAGGTTATATGAATACGCTAAACAAACACCTTCCCATCGTGCCTATTATAATTATTACCGACTAAAGGCAGCCTACTTTTCATTGTTCGTTCAGGAAGGAGAGCGCACATCGGATGTTATCAATGATAATTTATTGCAGGCCCTTAAACACGCTAAGAAAACTAAATTACCCTTACTCATTTTTGAATGCTACTCTAGGTTGACTCAGGAGAACGCTAGGTTGGGTGATGAGGATGCTGCTGTTGAATATGCCAAAGAAGCCGAAAAAGTGGCTCTATCAAACAACCTATGGGAAGAACTCGCCTATATCTATGGACAATTTGGGAAACTGTACAATCTTCGTTCTAGCAAAACAGAAGTGGCGCTCAAGTACCTACTGAAATCGGATAGCATTTATGAAGCCCATGATTTCGCGGGATATAGACGGGGCTTCACTTTGTCATTTATAGGCGATGTGTATCAATCCTTTGGCAAGCTGGACAAAGCTATTGCCTATCAGCAGCAGGCCATGGCTATTTTTAAAAAAGAAAACAACGAAACCCAACAAAAATTCACTCTGGGAAAACTGGCCTTTATAGAAAGCAAGAGAGAAAACTACACCACGGCAATTGCCTACTTAACAGATGTGGTCAACTATTACAAAACCAATGGGTTCCCTATTCAAGAAGCTAATTTTTTGGTGGTTTTGAGTGATGTCTATGACAAGAATGGTCAAAAAGACAAAGCCCTTGAGGCAGGGAAACAAGCCATAGAATTGACACGACTGCACAAACATGATGCAGGATTGATGATGGCGCTTATCAAACAAGCGGAAGTTTTGCGAGAAACCAATAACCTAACGAAGAGCAATAAACTCGCTTTGGAAGCCGAAACAATTGCTCTTGAAATGGACGCCTATGATGAGTTGGTGGAAATATATGATCTGCTATATGAAAATTCGGAAAGCCTTGGGAATTTTCAACAGGCTTATTCCTACTCCAAAGAGTTTAGAAGGGTGAGCGATACGCTTACAGCAAGAGAAAATATAGAAAAAGCTAAAGAGCTGGAAGCCAAATACCAATCCGAAAAGAAGGAAAAGGAAATACAATTGTTACAGGCAGAAAACGAGTTGATTGAACAACAAAAAAACAATCAGCGCAATTTATTATTGGCTGGTATTGGCATCCTTGTCTTAGTGGGAATAGTGTTCTTTTTTGTATATCAAAACAGACAAAAAACCCATAAAAAGCTCAAAGAACTGGACGACTTCAAATCGAAATTGTTTGCCAATATTTCCCATGAATTTCGAACACCGCTGACCCTTATTTCTGGTTATTTGCAAAAACACTTAGAATATCGTGACCTACAGCCACAAGACAAACAAGAACTGGAAACCATCTATCGAAATTCGAATCGTTTGGAGGAGTTGGTCAATCAAATGCTCGACTTGGCCAAACTCGAATCAAGACATTTAACATTAAACCAGCAAAAAGGGGACCTTTCGGTGCTAATGAAATCCATTGCCAATTCGTTTCAACATAAGGCTTCTGAGCACTCCATAGATTACACCATCAATGTTGAAAACCTTGGGCCTCGGTGGTATGATACCGATGCTGTGGAGAAAATAACCACCAATTTGCTCTCTAACGCCTTTAAATACACACCCGAACAGGGCACGATTAGTTTTGAAGTTAAATCTGAGGCAGAAGATGTTCTAGTGGCCATAGAAAATACGGCTGCGGAATTAACCAAAGAGCAGGTACAGCAAATTTTCAATAGGTTTTATCAGGTGAATCAAAACTCGGTTGGGGTAGGTATCGGGTTGTCTTTAGTGAAGGAATTGGTAGAACTCCATGAAGGTCATGTCAAGGTGTCCCAAGGACAAGGTAGGTTGGTGTTTGAAGTGGTCTTACCATTAAAAATCGTAGATGATATTGGGAATACCGAAACTGAAACTAAGGCTAGCACACTAGGGGATGAAACTTCCGATGATAGCGTAATGCTCATTATTGATGACAATGCCGATATTCGTGCGCTTGTGAAAGAGTTATTTAAAAGCACGTATCAAATTGTAGAAGCGAAAAATGGTGAGCAAGGTTTAAAATTAGCCGCAGAACACGTACCTAACATCATAATTTCAGATGTAATGATGCCCGAAATGGATGGCTATGAACTCACTTCAAAATTAAAAACAGACGAGCGCACCAGTCATATTCCTGTGATTTTATTGACCGCTAGGGTAGAAGACCAAGACAAATATAAAGGTCTAGAAACAGGTGCCGATGATTACATCCTAAAACCTTTCAAATCCAATGAGCTTAAAGCGCGCGTCAGCAATTTAATTGCTATCAGAGAAAAATTGAAGGCACGCTACACCCAGGAATTGATTCTTGTGCCAAAAGATTTTGCCATTACCAATCTGGATGAAATCTTCCTTAGAAAACTTCAGGATATCATGGAAAACCATCTCGTCGAACCTGATTTTAACGTGCAGGAGTTCAGCGAAGCAGTGGGTATGAGCCGTATGCAGTTGCATCGTAAACTTAAGGCGCTTACTGGATTGACAGCTACCGAGTTCATTCGCTCACAACGATTGAAATTGGCTGCCGAACTGCTCAAAAAATCCGACGCCAATATCAGTGAGATTGGTTATATGGTGGGCTTTAATGACCATTCTTACTTTACCAAATGCTTCAAGGAAGCCTACGGTTGCTCTCCTACGGACTACGTTAAGAAGCATCAGTAGTTGATGGTTAATAGTTCATACTTAACTGTTTACTATCTATAACCCTTCTGCCTTCAAGCGTCTCGCTTCAAACGCTTCAATGTTACAATCTTTACAGCTTCTGTTACAATACTTACAACCCTTATGGAGGGTGAGAGTTAGTTTTGGAAGATAGCAAAGTAGAAGCATTCACCCTAATGAATACAAATGAAGAAACCTTCACTCAAAGGTTCACTAGAGACTGTTCCCTCCAGAGATATTTATCTCAATATTAAACAGCTGGAAAAAGGGGTTTACAATCTGATTATAGTGGACGAGCATAAAATAGTCAAGAAAATACACGTCGAAAAAAAATAATATCAATTAATCCATACAATGATGAAAATTACGTTCTCCAGTCTCTTTATTCTTTTAGCATTGTCGGCACAAGCACAAGTGGGTGTTGGCACTACGACTCCCAATGCTACGTTGGATGTTCGCTCATCCAATCAAACCACACCGTCTAACAACGACGGACTTTTGATACCCAAGATGGATAACTTTCCGGCTACACAGCCCACTGCAGTGCAAGATGGTATGATGGTATTTGTCACTGGTAACGGAACACCAGCCAAAGGCTTTTACTATTGGGACCAAAGTATACCGGATTGGGTGCCCGTTAGTAATGGAGGTGGAAATGACCACGATTTTTATGAAGAAGGCACCACCACAAGCCCAGACAACATCAATGATGATCAATATACACTGGGGAATCTGGCAATTGGAAAGAATACGGCCGATTATCCGTTGGACATCTATACACAAGGTGATACAGGAGCAATCATTAACATGACAAGTGCTGCTGATGTGAATCAAATTGCTTCTTCTGTGAATATTACATCGTCAGATAATTTTCAGAAAATAGGATTTTCATCAACGCTTAATTCCCCTGGCAATGGAAACCACTATGGATTTTTAAGCAATGTCAGAAATGACGGCAGTGGTTATCATTATGGGGCCTATCAATATCTGTATGGAGCTGGTACGGGAAGACAATACGGAACATTCAATACACTATCTGGAACAGGTGGAGGAAATCAGTACGGTACTTACAATTCTTTTCTAGGTTCTGGAAACAGCTTTTTAAGAGGTGTTGTGAATTACTTTGCCAATACTTCAAATAACGAACAATATGGAATAGATACACAAATTCTTAATGACGGAAATGGAACACATCGCGGAATGAATATCCTTATCAATGGTAACGGAACGGGTCTGCATGATGGTATTTTGACTACTATTTCTGGAAGTGGTATGGGTTTAAAGCGAGGTGTTTTAAGTTATATAGATAATAACGGAGATGGCTGGCATGAAGGAACAGTGAACCATTTGCGAGGTACGGGCGATGGTCTCCAAACAGGAACCTATAATATTATTGACAACACAGGAAACAACACACATTATGGGGTGCGTAACCTTATTCAAGGTTCGGGGAATGGATTGCAATACGGTAGTCATACCGATGTGTCTAATAGTGGAAGTGGCGATCATTTCGGCGCTTATAACGTAGTTTCGGGAACAGGCACAGGCTTACAATATGGAAGCCTTAATGAAATAACCAACAGTGGCAATGCCACCCACTTTGGAAATTACAATTGGTTATCTGGTGCAGGTTCAGGCGATCAATATGGCGACTACTCATTTTTGAATAATTCTGGCAATGGGAGGCATTATGGTGCTTATACCTACCTAAATGGAGATGGATCTAGTGACCATCATGGTACTTACAACAGTTTACTTGGATCTGGTTCGGGAGACCAATATGGTGGTGTGAGTTCTATTGGGAATAGTGGGAATGGTACACATTATGCTTACAAGGGTACTACCTTCGGTTCGGGTTCAGGTGAACATTATGGGTTTTATAGTGATGTCATTGCCAATGGTTCAGGCAATAATTATGGAATCAGAAACTATGTGCATGGCCCAGGCACTGGCAATAAGTATGGAACTATTAATTACATTCCGCCTACCGATGGAGGAACGCACTATGGTATTTGGTCTGAAGCCACAAAGGCTGGCTCCTATGCGGGCTATTTTTTAGGAAATGTGGCCATAGGAACGGCTCTTGCAAATACCTATACACTGCCTGCCTCTCGTGGCACTGCCAACCAAATCATGCAAACCGATGGTGTTGGGAATGTGACTTGGGCCAACGGGAATTCAGCTGTAATTCATAGCATTAATGATTTGACTGATGGAAAGTCGGATACGGCAGGTTCATCAGTATTTTTAGGACAAGTCGCTGGCAATTTAGATGATGGCAATGACCGCAGAAACACTGGGGTAGGATATGCTGCCTTGGCGGGTGGTGTTGATGGAGTTGATAACACTGCTCTTGGTCATTCTACACTTGGATCGGCAGGAAATGCTTCTCATAATACCGCTATTGGTAGCTTCTCTATGGGGAGTAATCTTACAGGTAGTGACAATACTGCCCTGGGGTATGCCTCCTTGGGTGTCAACCAAACAGGCACAGGTAATGTAGCATTAGGCGTGGGGGCAGTCAACCAAAATGTTGATGGACATTCAAACATAGGAATCGGATATGCACCATTGTTTAATGCCACAAACGGTTTAGGGAATGTGGCCATTGGCTTTTCAAGTCTTTATAGCTTGACAAGTGGTAGTTATAATGTGGCTATAGGCTCAAATGCATATTATAATAATCTTGTTTCAGATGATAATGTGGTAATAGGAGGTAATGCTGGTTATTCAAACGTTACGGGTGAGAGAAGTGTTTATTTGGGAGCGAGTACAGGATACAACAATATCAATGGTGATGACAATATTTTCATAGGCTATAATGCAGGTTATAACGAAACAGGTAGCAACAAACTTTACATCGAAAACTCCAATGCCAATGCCAATAATGCCTTGATTTATGGTGAGTTTGACAATGACTTACTTCGAGTCAATGGCGATTTGGAAATAAACTCTGGCAATGTAAATGCCGACACTGGTACCTTGTTTGTTGATGCTTTAAATAATAGAGTGGGTGTTAATACCACAAACCCAGATTTCCCTTTTTCCGTGAATGGATCAGCGAACCTTAACGAGGGCGTGGGTGGAGCGGCTACCGCATTGAGAGTAAATGGTTTTGAAGCGCTCTGGTTTAATAGCACTTATTTCAGTTGGGGCTTTGGGGGTACGTCCAATTTCTTTGCAGATCCTGTAGGAATCGGAGCTGCCTTGCCTGCTTATCAACTACAATTGAATACTAACTCGGCCGCAAAACCTACGTCTTCTGCATGGACTGTGGCTTCTGATGCCCGATTGAAAACCAACGTGCATGCGTTTACGGATGGATTGAATTTGATTGACAAGATCAACCCGGTTTGGTTTACCTATAACGGCAAAGCCGGAATGCCCCATGAAACTGGCGTAGGAACCATCGCCCAAGAATTGCAAAAAGTGGCGCCTTATATGGTGAACGAATGGACGTATCAATCGGAAGATGGCAAAACAAAAGAAGACTACCTAGGGGTAGATTATGGGGCGATGGACTTTGTGCTTATCAATGCCATCAAAGAACAGCAGAAAATCATTGAACAACAAAAGGAACGTATCACGGCGCTCGAACGCCGACTGGACAATCTTGAACGAACAAACAATTAACTTTAAATCTTGAATACTATGAACACACAAAAATTAGTAGGGGCACTTTTTATGGCCTTAAGTCTTGTCGCCTGTAGTGGCGATGATGATAGCGACAGCCCACAACAAATGACCAATGAAGAATTGATAATAGGCAAATGGTATTTTGAATCTAAAACGCCAGGAAGTTATTCCGACTGCGAAAAGATGGGCTATATAGACTTTAAGAACGATGGCACTTTTACCATAGAAAGTTTTGAGGACAACACGAGTACTTGTACATCTACTGGTGCGGTAACAGGAACCTATACATTGATAAACGGTGTAAACATCACTTTAATGGCTGGTACTGAAACACAAACAGCAACCATACAATCTATTTCCCAAAGTGAGTTGGTGGTAATTGATACAGGTTCTGGTGATGTGAACACATTTGATAGGACTGCGGGATAGAAGTATGATATATTATCAAACAGCATATAAACACGGGTTCAAAAGAGCTCGTGTTTTTTTGATACCATAATCCCCTTAAACGAATATGAACCTTAGATTAGGCCAACTTAATTTCATAGTTTTAGTGCTCCAAATTTAGCGAGGACTTATAATTAGAGTTGTGGTTAGTTTTTTACAGTGATTTTTTAATAAGTCTAGTCTTCTTTTTTGTCCGAGTTCAGATAATTCATTCCAGTTTTTACATGCTAATTCTAATTTCCCAGTTTCCTCCAACGATTGCTTCTTGGCTTCAAATTCAAAACCTATCGGCTACTGCTTATAAAATCCGAAGGAAATGCCTGTTGACGGGGCGTCTTTCCCTTTGGTTCGTTTTCTTTGGACGAGCAAAGAAAATGAATGTTCAAGATAATGTCCTCAAATCGTTTTGCTGTTTTGGCTTGATTTATCCTGAGCGGAGTCGAAGGGTTTTGCATTAAGGAAATGAAACACAACAAAAAACGGAAATTATCTTGCTACGCCCAGACGCTTTTCGGCCTGGACAAGTTTGATGAGTCCAAAAGATGGAAGCTGTACACCAAAAAACCCAATACTTTTCAGTATTGGGTTTTGTCGCGTAGCGAAGACGGGATTTGAACCCGTGACCTCAGGGTTATGAATCCTGCGCTCTAACCACCTGAGCTACCTCGCCATTACTTTCCTGCCTAGACAGGAATCTTAACCAAACTTTAGATCTTTTCTAAAATTCAGGCTGCAAATATAAAAACTAATTTACATGCAAACAAAGAATACTTTTGTAAAATATTTTTTGAAATAGTTTTTAAACTTTTCAATTAATGTATATATTGAGCGTCATTACAAAATTAAAGTATGGACGATAAAATTAAATTTGAAATAGAATTCCCAATTCACGCTTCACCCCAACTTTTATATCAATATATCTCAACACCCTCGGGGCTTTCCGAGTGGTTTGCAGACAATGTTAACTCAAGAGGTGAATTCTTTACTTTCATTTGGGACGATGCCGAAGAAAAAGCAAAATTGGTGAGTAGAAAAACAGGTGAACGCATCAAGTTTAAGTGGGTTAATGAAGAAGAAGAGCCTTACTTTTTCGAAATTAAAATACAAGTAGATGAAATTACCAAAGACGTTTCGTTAATTGTAACCGATTTTGCCGAAGAAGACGAAATGGAAGAGGCTAAAATGCTTTGGGAAAACCAAATATCCGACCTGAAAATGGTTCTCGGTTCAGCCTAATAAAAGAGACAGAACTCTTATCTTTGTCCCTTTCTAAACAGAAGGGGATTTTTTATGGTCAATTACAACGGACAACTAACCAAGAATACCGTAGTGCTTTCAATCACGAACCGTGGGTTTGCCTTTGGCGATGCTGTATTTGAAACAATAAAAACGGTAAATTCCAAACCATTGTTTTGGGAAGATCACTATTTTAGGCTTATGGCCTCTATGCGAATCTTGCGAATGGAAATTCCCATGGAATTCACTATGGAGTTTTTGGAAAGTGAAATTTTGAAGACCATCAAAGCCAACAGTCTTGAAAATAGTGCTGTAAGAGTTAAGCTGACTGTCTTTAGGGAGGGTGATGGACTGTATACTCCCAAAACCAATAACATAGCCTATGTTATAACGGTAAAAGAAACGGAAACATCTCTGTATCAATTGAATATAGACTCCTACAGGGTCGATATTTTCAAGGATTATCCCTTGGCGCCGGGATTGCTCTCAACACTTAAAACAAATAATAGGGTGGTAAATGTGGTAGGAGGAATTTATGCCGATGAAAATGATTTGGATAATTGTATTCTCTTAAACACCAACAAACAGGTTGTAGAGGCGTTGAATGGCAATGTGTTCTTGGTTCTTGGAAAAACAATCAAAACACCTCCTATTTTGGATGGGTGTATCAAAGGTGTTTTAAGAAAGCAATTAATTGATATAATCAAAGCTTCCACTGAATTTACTTTGGAAGAGAGTTCTGTTTCGCCTTTTGAGTTACAGCGTGCCGATGAATTGTTCATTACCAATGTTATCACAGGGATACAGCCAGTAACCACTTACCGGAAAAAGGCGTTTGCTACTACCGTAGCTGAAAGCTTATTACGGGAATTGAATAAAAAAGCGGAAATTTAATTGTAGCTGGGATCTTCGGGAGCATTGGACCAAATACTGTATTCACCTCCAAATTCCAGCATTTTTTCTTTCCAAAAGGTTTGGTAATCTTTGCCCACCAAGGCGTTTTTGTAAATATTTTCGGCAACTATCCAAGAATTTATCTTTAACTCCTCTTCTAATTGGTTGGCATCCCAACCGGAATATCCCAAAAAGAAACGGATGTCGTTTTCCGTAATCTTGTTTTCCGCAATTAGTTGAACGACCTTGTTGAAATCGCCGCCCCAATAAATGCCATACGATATTTCTATGCTGTCAGGAATAATTTCAGGAACCGTGTGGATGAAATAAAGATTGTCTTGTTCAACAGGCCCGCCATTATATATTTTGAATTCTGCTTCAATTTCGGGTACCAGCTCATTGATGGTATACTGTAAGGGTTTGTTCAAAATAAACCCAATAGATCCCATTTCATTATGATCGGCGAGCAAAATAATGGATCTGTTGAAAGAAACATCACCTAGGATTGAGGGTTCCGCAATCAATAAATCACCTTTTTTTGGTTTGATGGTTACCATGGTAAAGCAAATTATCGATTAAATCTAACATTTATTTCGAAAAAAACAAATAATACCCCTGAAAAAATAAGGCCTTTCCATTTGGAAAGGCCTAAATAACGTATTAAAAGTAGTGATTAGTTTACAGCTCTAGAAAGATCTGAACCTGCTTTAAACTTAACTACATTTTTAGCCTTAATCTTGATTGTTTGTCCTGTTTGTGGATTTCTACCTTCTCTTGAAGATCTTTTAGAAACAGAGAAAGAACCAAAACCAACTAAAGAAACTCTATTACCTTTTTGTAAAGCTCCTTCAATTTCAATTAACGCGCACTCCAAAGCTTTTTTAGCTGCAACTTTAGAAATTCCTGCGTGTTCTGCCATAGCGTCGATTAAATCTGTTTTGTTCATAATTTTTAATTTAATTATTAATTAAGTTACTGTGTAATAACAAATTGTTAATTACCCTTACAAATTTATACGGATTATGCAACCACACAAGGAATAACAAGGGAAATCGGCAATTTTGTTGATAACTTCGGCGATTTGTTAATAAAGGCAATGTAGTTTACCGATAATTTGGGGAAATCCACTGATGATAAGGGTTATACGAGTTTTGCACCTGTTTTTAATTGAAATCCATTCAAGAGCGATTTAACATCCATTTTCCGTTTCCCAGGTAGCTGGATTTCTTCAAGCCATAAAAATCCTCCTTTCACGGCAACTTTTAAGGTGTTTTTATCCTGCATTAAGCTGCCATAGGTGGTATGGTGCTGGCAAGGGTCTTTTTCACTAGCGTAAATTTTTATATCCATACGATCCTCGTCATTTACTAAAGTGCACCAAGCGGCGGGATACGGACTTAACCCTCTTATTTGATTGTAGAGGGCATCTATACCCAAATTAAAATCCAGTTTACAATTATCTTTGTTAAGTTTATAGGCTGTTTTAGGGTGTTCTATCACTGGTTGAGGTTGGGTTTCCACGGCGCCGTTTTCAATGAGCTTTACCGTATCTATAACCAGCGTACTTCCCAAGGCCATCAAACGATCGTGCAAACTGCCTGCATTTTCAGTGGGGTCTATGGGTGTTTCTTTGGAGAGAATGATGGCTCCTGTATCAATTTTTTCATCTATAAAAAAAGTGGTCACGCCGGTTTTGGTTTCTCCATTAATAATAGCCCAATTAATAGGTGCGGCTCCACGATAATTGGGTAGAAGGGAGGCATGTAGATTAAAAGTGCCGTACTCGGGAAGTTTCCAAACCACTTCCGGAAGCATTCTAAAGGCCACAACTATTTGAAGATTGGGTTTTAGGGCCCTGAGTTCATCCAGAAAACTTTCCGACTTGAGATTGGTGGGTTGGAGGACTTTAAGCCCATGGCTCACGGCAAACTGTTTTACGGCGCTTTCATGAAGTTTTTGACCACGACCTGCTGGCCTATCTGGAGCGGTAATGACACCTACAATGGTCTGGCCATGGTCCAATAAAGCTTTTAAAGTGGCAACGGCAAAATCTGGGGTGCCCATAAAAACGATGCGCAAATCTCTTTTCATATATGTGCTAGTTGATAAGTATTTTGTTTGGTTATCACAATAATGCCGTATTCCAGCATTTGTTTAAGGGTCTGTTTTATAACCTCTTCATCAAAAGGCAACTGGTTGGCAATGTGATGGGATGAGGCGTCACCAGCTTCTAATAAAACTATAATTTTATTACGAATATCGTTGCCTTTGACCACAAGCTTTTTGTTTCTGAGACATACGGAACAGTTTCCGCAGGGGGTTACAAGGGTTTCATCAAAGTAATGAAGCAATTGCACACTACGGCATTCGGTTTCATTTTCAACATAATCTATCACTGCTTGCACCTGATTGGTTTTTAGGTCAATCTGATGTGTGATGAGACGGGCTATACGATTTATGTTTCGGTCATCTTCACGGGGTTCAATAAACGTAATTTCAGTATCTGTATTTACCATATGCAGCTCAATAATACCTTCTTGTTCCAGTTGTTTATAGGTCTTTATGAATACAGCTTCAGGGATGCCTGTTTTCTTCGAAAGTAACTCGGTATTAACGGGTAGCTGCTGTTCAAAAATGCCTCCATAGGAGCGTAAAATGGATTGAATGACAGTAACCGTGTGCTTGTTTTTCTCCATATAGGAGAAAAGCTGTTCGTTGGAGACTATGAATTGCAAAGCGGTTTTCTTTTGAAAATGGGCTGATAGTGCGATAACGCTCATTCGATCCAAAACCTGTAATGCATTGAAGGTTTGGTTGCCACTGAAGCCATAAACGTTGCAGAAGTCAACAAAATCAAATTCATGGCTCGTATTTTCGCCTTCTCCAAAAGGGATTTGAAAGTAGTTGCAGAGTTTTTTATAAACGGTTTTTATAAACTCAACATTTGGTAAAGTATGTATGAATTGCTTTTTAAGAAGAAGAATGTCTGCATTATTTTTTAGAACGATAGCACTGGCAGGAAGACCATCCCGCCCGGCACGACCTGCTTCTTGATAATAACTTTCAATACTGTCCGGGAGCATAAAATGTATTACACTGCGTACATCTGGTTTGTCAATACCCATACCGAAAGCATTGGTGGCAACCATGACCTGGACATCATTTTGTAACCACTGCTGTAAACGGACTTCTTTTTCATAACTGGCCAAACCGCCATGAAATGCTTGTGATGAAACTCCGTTTTTGTTTAAAAAAGAGCTAATCTCTATGGTTGCCGCTCTGCTGCGAACATACACAATGGCGGAACCTTGAAGGTCTTTAAATAAGTTGATGAGGTGCCTGTGTTTGTCTTCTGCATAAAGCACTTGATAACTTAAATTTTCTCTTTTATAAGATTGTTTGAAGATTTCTGGAGAGAACAAATCCAATTCCAGGAGGATATCCTGCATTACCTTTTGGGTGGCTGTTGCGGTTAGAGCCATGACCGGTGTTTGCGGCAGTAGTTCTCTCAACGCTTTTATATTTTTGTAAGCGGGTCTAAAATCGTTACCCCATTGCGAAATGCAATGCGCTTCATCAACAGCTATGAGGTTTACGTTCATTTGTTTGATGCGTTCTTGAACCAATTCTTGCTGAAGACGCTCAGGAGAAAGGTAAAGGAACTTATATTGACCATATATACAGTTGTCCAAAAGGGTGTCCAATTCGGAATAGGAAATGCCGCTGGTCAAGGCCATAGCCTTGATGCCTTTGGCTTTTAAATTGGACACTTGGTCTTTCATAAGGGCTACCAGAGGTGAAATAACAATGCAAAGGCCTTCTTTGGCCAGTGCAGGAACTTGAAAACAAATGGATTTTCCGCCACCAGTTGGCAAAAGAACCAAACAATCACGTTCATTTAAGGCACACGTAACAATCTCTTCCTGCAAGGGGCGGAAGCTATCAAAACTCCAATATTTTCTTAAAATATGTGAGGGAGTATCCATGGAATTATTTGAGCGTGTTTAAAATGAAATCCACTCGTTTTTCAATGCTGCCAAAAGGCACATCATAAAGTTCGTAATTGTAGTGCTGGTAGGTTTTTATCAAGTGATGGTGAATTTCAACTGCCTGGTCAAAATTTTCATAACGCTCATTGTCACTTTGATAAATTTCTTGCCAAGGCGCCAGTATGAAAACTTGGGAATAAAGGTGTGTTTTGCACGAATGGGTGAAGTTTTCAGGATAGTCATCCCCTATAAAATCCATATAGGCCAAAACATCTGGAATGCCTCTGTCCAAAAAAACAAGATTGGAAGCGTGTTTCTGAGCCTCTCTATATTGCTGCTCACGTCCTTTTAATAACAGTTCACTGAAGAGCAGGGGTTGGGTTAGAAACAATTGGTCTATGCCTTCGGCTTGTGCTTTTTTGGTTACCTCCCTGGAGATTTCCTCAAAACAGATAAGGCCTCTTTTCTTTAGGGCATTGATGCAAGAGGATTTTCCGGTTCCTGGACCACCAGTAATAACAATGACTTTTTTATCCAAAAAATGTGATTTTGAGTGTAAAATTCGGAATTTAAACTTAAACTAAAAAATGGAAACTAAAGTGTATCTTTGTAGTCTAATTTGATACCATGAGCGAACAAGATAAAACCGAAGCCTTTTACCAAAAGTTAACCACTCAATTATACGAAACCACTAGTTGGCCTGCAGAATATCTCTACAAGTTTATTATCCCATCCGATAGTGTTAAAATAGCTGAAATTGAAGCTATTTTTGACAATATGGGTGCCGTCATCACTACGAACGAGTCCAAAAATGGAAAATATACCAGTATTTCTGTGAACGTATTGATGCGTGATCCTGAAGCTGTAGTGGCCAAATATAAGGAAGTGGCAGAAAAAGTGGAAGGCGTTATCAGTCTGTAGTTTTTTTTGTATTTTGCAGACACAAAACTTCATTTATTTTAAAACACCTGAATTTTGACCGATACCTTAGAATACAATACTGAAAGGGAACATTTAATTATTCCCGAATACGGTAGGCATATCCAGAAAATGATAAACCATGCCAAGGCACTTCCAACCAAGGAAGAGCGCAATAAAGTTTCCAGAGCCATCATAGCTGTGATGGGAAACTTACAACCGCATTTACGCGATGTGCCAGACTTTCAGCATAAGCTATGGGACCAATTGTTTATCATGTCCAACTTTGAATTGGATGCCGACTCTCCCTACGAAAAACCCTCTGAAGAACTTTTGGGACAACGCCCAGAACCACTTCATTACCCTCAAAATCACCCTAAGTACAGGTTTTATGGAAACAATATCAAGACCATGATAGACGTTGCCGTTACGTGGGAAGAAGGCGAACTTAGGGAAGCGCTGGTTTATACCATTGCAAACCATATGAAGAAATGCTTTCTCAACTGGAATAAAGATACAGTGGAAGATGAAGTGATTTTCCAACATCTTCATGAGCTTTCCGGAGGTAAAATAAACTTAAAAAATTTTGATGAAGACCTTACCGATTCTTCCAGCCTGATGCGTACCAAGAAAAAATTCAGTGGTAGCAACAATAAAAAAAGCAATAAAAAGAACCGCAATAGAAAACGTTATTAAGCTACATGTCAGTATTTAAAATTGAAGGTGGCCACAGACTTAAAGGTGAAATCAAACCTCAAGGTGCCAAAAATGAAGCATTGCAGATTTTATGTGCAGTGTTATTGACTCCCGAAAAAGTTACCATTCATAACATTCCTGATATAGTTGATGTCAATAAACTGATTACACTCCTTGGAAAACTTGGTGTCAAAACAGAAAAACTAGGGAAAGGATCGTATTCATTTCAAGCCGATGCAGTGAATATGGAGTTTTTGGAATCGGAAGCATTCAAGCAAGACGGAAAAGGACTTAGAGGCTCCATTATGATTGTAGGCCCTTTATTGGCTCGTTTTGGCAAAGGGTATATCCCGAAGCCTGGAGGTGATAAAATAGGGCGTCGCCGATTGGACACACACTTTGAAGGGTTTATCAAACTGGGGGCTAAATTTAGATACAACAGGGAAGAGTATTTTTATGGCGTTGAGGCTAAAAAGCTAAAAGGGACATACATGCTACTGGACGAAGCTTCGGTAACCGGTACGGCCAATATTGTGATGGCGGCCGTTTTGGCTCAAGGTACTACTACTATTTATAATGCGGCGTGTGAACCTTATCTGCAGCAGTTGTGTAAAATGCTAAATAGGATGGGCGCCAAAATTTCAGGCGTTGGATCCAACTTATTAACCATTGAAGGGGTAGATTCCTTGGGTGGTACAGAACACACCATGTTGCCTGACATGATAGAAATTGGTAGTTGGATAGGTTTGGCCGCCATGACCAAGAGTGAGCTTACCATTAAAGATGTGAGTTGGGATGACTTAGGGTTAATTCCCAATGTTTTTAGAAAACTGGGCATAACCGTTGAAAAGAAGGGGGATGATATTCACATTCCGGCTCATGCCAATGGTTACGAAATACAAAGTTTCATAGACGGGTCCATTTTAACCATTGCCGATGCACCCTGGCCTGGATTCACCCCGGATTTATTAAGTATTATTTTGGTGGTTGCAACCCAAGCTCGCGGCAGTGTTTTGGTACATCAAAAAATGTTTG
>JAGQZG010000034.1 GCA_020435705.1 Mangrovimonas sp. | reverse complement strand
TTGGAAGCCACTCGTGAAGACGCTTCTCATGCGCATCGTGAAGCTTGCCAAAAGAAACTCAATGTACTTTTGGAACAACGTATAGATCTTTCAACAGCCATAGATGATTTGTTGAACGATATTGCCAATGGCGATAAGTACATGAAAGTCTACAAACAGATGAAAATGTACAATGATGACGAATTGAATCCCGTGTTGAGGGCTGCTAGTAAAAACTAAATTGTCATACTCCCGCCTGTCGGCAGGTGGGGAGCTTGTTGAAGTGTCTCTTATTGAGAAAATGTCAAAAGTCTATAAGCACATACTGGTCATTCGATTGTCTGCCATGGGCGATGTGGCCATGACTGTTCCGGTTTTACGTGCTTTCACCAAGCAATACCCTGACGTAAAACTCACCGTTTTAACCCGTGGTTTTTTGGCTCCTTTTTTTAGGGATTTGGAAAATGTTGAGGTTTTTCCAGCAGATCTAAAAGGAAGGCATAAAGGATTTCCCGGTTTGTACAAACTATCCAAAGAATTAAAGCAACTGGATATTGATGCTGTTGCCGATCTCCATAATGTGCTAAGAAGCAATATTCTAAAACAGTTTTTAAGAAATTTACCTTTCAAGCAAATTGATAAAGGCCGAAAAGAGAAAAAGGAACTCGTTACAGGAAAACATTTTAAGCAGTTAAAAACCACCCACGAACGTTATGCCGATGTATTTAGAACCTTGGGGTTTGATGTTGATTTAGCCAATCCTGTATTTCCTCCCCAAGCAATTTTAAAAGAATCAGTTTTAAAAATAACGGGAACCAAAAAAGGCAAATGGATTGGCATTGCGCCATTTGCAGCTCACGAAAGTAAAATGTATCCTTTGGAACAGATGAAGCAAGTAGTTAAAGAAGTATCCAGGGACTACAAGGTATTGCTTTTTGGTGGCGGACAAAAGGAGATTGAAAGACTCAATGGCTTAGAAGACAAAGACCAAGTGGTTAATCTGGCTGGTAAACTTTCTCTAGACGAAGAGCTGGATGTTATTTCTAATTTAGATGTGATGGTTTCCATGGATAGTGGGAATGCACATCTGGCTGCTATGCTAGGTGTAAAAACCGTTACCATTTGGGGTGTTACACATCCGTTTGCAGGCTTCGCCCCATTTAACCAACCAACGGATTTTTGCCTGTTGGCCAATCGAGAAACATTTCCGTTAATTCCAACGTCGGTTTACGGTAATGACTATCCGGAAGGCTATGAAATGGCGGCTGGAAGTATTTCGGAAAACAGAATAGTTGATAAAATAAAGGCTGTTATTTAATCGGCAATCTTTAAGGAGCTAATAATAACATTAAAACCATCTGGGTCTTGAACTAAAATCCCGTTGTCATTCCAATAGGGGTTTTTTGCTTTAAGAATGGGAAGCTTATGGGCTTGAATGTTTTCTTTTACCTTTTGAAAAGAGCTTTTGCTAGTGGGGTAAAATACCAAAGCATCATCGTTGTCAAATGAGTGTTCAGCTTGTTCCTCGTTACTGGTAAACTCTAAATGCCATTGAGCCTCCCTTTTCCCAATAAAAACCCCGTCATAACCTGCATGATCTTTAAAAGAACCTAGTATCTCCAAAGCCAAGATCTTGGTGTAGAACTCAATAAGTTTATCGAGATTGTTTGTATGTCTTGCAACTCTTAAGGTCATATAAAGCAAACTAAACATCGTCATAATCCACAACCACTTTTGCTGAAGTAGGTTGCGCTTGACAGGTTAAGATTAAACCGTCTTCAAGTTCACCATCGGTGAGTACATTGTTTACTCTCATGGAAGCCGTTCCTTCTTTTAATCTACCTAAACAACTGGCACAAACACCACCTTGGCAAGAGTATGGGGCATCTACATTGTTTTTAATGGCCGCTTCCAAAATAGTTTGTTTTTGTGACATGCTAAAAGTAATCTCTTCTTCATCTAAAATTACGGTTACTTGAGCTTCACCTTCAGCAGCAATGGTTTTGGTTTCGGCAGAAACAGGCACTGTAAACAATTCAAAATGAACTTTGTTTTCAGCAATACCTTGTTCAAAAAGAGCCTCTTTTACAGTAGTTATCATACCCGTTGGGCCACAGATGTAAAAAGAGTCAAAAGCATCATCTTTGTATTTGTTTTTGATAATGTAGTTAACCGTGCTTTTTTCAATGTGCCCAAAAAGTGCATTTTCTTCTTCGGCTTGACTGTACACAAAATGCAGTCGGAACCTTTCGGGGTAATAAAATTGAAGTGTCAACAAATCGTTTAGAAACATGACATCCTTTACTTTTTTGTTCCCGTACATGAGAATGATCTTACTGTGGCGCTCCTCGGTAAGTAAGGTTTTGATAATGCTCATGATGGGTGTAATACCACTACCCGCGGCAAAGGCCACAACGGTACGTTGGTTTGACGGATTGGTCTCCAAGATAAATCGTCCATGGGGCACGGAAACCTCTAGATGGTCACCCTCCTTGAGTTGGTTGTTGGCATAGCTAGAGAACACGCCGTTTTCAACTTCTTTAACGGCTACTTCAAGGTGTGAACTATTGGCGGCCGAACAAATGGAATAGTCACGACGCAATTCTTCACCATTAAGTGGTATTTTAATGGTGATGTATTGGCCCGCTTTGAAAACGTAATCCTTTTTTAGTTGCGCAGGAATTTCAAAGGAAATCTTAATGGACCTATCGGTAATCTTATCTAGATGTTGTATTTTAAGGGAGTGAAACTGTGACATAACTATATTTTGTGCAAAAATAAGGAAGTTAAATGGATTAGATTTGTAACAAATAGATAGTTTTATCTACTAACAAAAAACCAAACCAAAAACTATGATTAAACACTTCATCAACCTGCAGTGGAAACAGTTTTTCAGGTCAACTTACTGGCAAAAAAGTGTTGCACTTAATATCCTCCTGATTTTTTTTGGACTTTACATGATTGTCTCGTTTTTGTCTTTGGGCGTGGTACTGTATCCGCTCCTGCAAAAACTTTTCCCCGATACCGATCCGTTTCTTAAAGTGAACAGTTTTATTTTTCAATGGATTTTGATAGATCTTTTGATGCGGTTTTTCTTTCAGAAACTGCCCATGATGAGTGCAAAACCGCTGCTCACTTTACCAGTAAAAAGAAGTTCTATAGTCAATTTTATTTTAGGAAAATCGTCTTTGGCTTTTTTGAACTTCTTACCCTTGTTTGCTACCATTCCTTTTGGGGTTCAATTAATACGGCATGGGTGTCCAACCGATCAAGTCATCACTTGGGTGGTTTTAATGTTCTTGCTCTCTCTGGTAATCAATTTCTTAAACTTTATTGTTGAGAGTCTTTCCTCTGAAACAGAATTATCGTTTTTGCCCATCATTCTTGTGACTGGGACACTTTACGGGCTGAACTATTTTGGTGTTGTATCGTTTTCAACCCTGATTTCCAATGTTGTGGTGTCTATCGTTGAAAATCCTGTTTTATTGATAGTTCCCGTCTTACTCATTGTAGCACTCTACTTTATCAATTTCAAAGCACTTTATAAAAAACTCTACATAGACAATTCTCTTAAAACAAAAGCAGAAAAAGTTAAAACGACCAATTTGGAATGGACCAAACGTTTTGGCGATATCGCCCCTTTTATGCAATTGGATCTAAAGCTTATCATGAGAAACAAGAGACCAAGATCCTCCCTATTCATATTAATAATGGGACTATTTTACGGATTGTTTTTTTACATGAATCCAGGGATGAAACAAGGGATTGTTTCCTTTTCCATTTTCGTGGGGGTGTTTAGCACGGGTATTTTCTTGATAAATTTTGGGCAGTTTATTCCTGCGTGGGATAGCGGTTACTACAAATTGCTTATGAGCCAGAACATTAAATATGAACAATACTTGAGATCAAAATTTTCATTAATGATTGTTAGCGTAGCTGTTATGTTTATATTGGGAATTCCCTATGTGTATTTTGGATGGAAGATATTACTGGCGCATTTTGCTGCAGCAGTGTATAATATTGGGGTCAACTCCTATATTATCTTGTTTGCAGGATCTTTCAACCGAAAAAAGATAGACCTTAACCAGCGGGCGGCTTTTAATTACCAAGGAACAGGTGCCGTGCAATGGCTGGTTGGAATTCCTCTTTTGGTGATGCCTATGGTCATTTTTGTAGTGCTTTATAAACTAGTGAATTTTGAAGTTGCCGTTGCCGTAATATGTTTGCTAGGGGTCTTAGGCATTGTATTCCACCAAAAACTCATGAAGTTCATCACCCAAAAATATTTAGATAGCAAGTATAAGATGATAAGTGCTTTCGATCAAGACAATTAAAACCAAACAACCATGATAACAGTATCAAATTTATCAAAATCATATAGCGGCAATACCGTTCTTAAAATACAATCGTTAACTATTGGCAAAGGCCAAAGTTTTGGTCTGGTAGGAAACAATGGAGCGGGGAAAACCACCTTTTTCAGTTTGTTGCTGGACCTTATTCAGCCTACCACTGGTTATATAAAGAGCAACAACATTCAAGTAGACAAAAGCGAAGAATGGAAACCCTTTACATCGGCTTTTATTGATGAAAGTTTTTTGATAGGGTATTTGACTCCAGAGGAATATTTCTACTTTATTGGAGATTTAAGAGGGCAAAACAAGGCCGATGTGGACAAGCTTTTGGCCCAGTTTGAAGATTTTTTCCATGGCGAAATCCTGAACCAGAAAAAGTATCTGCGCGATTTAAGTAAAGGGAACCAAAAGAAAGTGGGCATCGTGGCCGCTTTGATAGGACATCCCGAGGTTATAATTCTTGACGAGCCATTTGCCAATCTAGATCCAACAACACAAATTCGCCTTAAGAAAATCATTAAGGAACTGGCCGAGAAAAGAGGTGTTACGGTACTTATTTCCAGTCACGACCTGTTACATGTTACAGATGTGTGTGAGCGCATCGTTGTGCTCAATAAAGGGGAAGTTATTAAGGATTTGGAAACCAGCGAAGCGACCTTAAAAGAATTGGAAGCCCATTTCTCAGGAGAAGAATTCGCTTAAAAGTAATTGCAATTTTACAGCATTGTCAAAAAAGATGTTTATTTTTACCTTTCGCATACTAAACATGTGTGTTTATAGTTAAATAGGTAACAAAATAACAACCTTTTGAAAGTAGTATTTAAAATTGCCTCAATTCTTCTTGTTTTGGCGTTTGTCAGTACGGGTTGCTCACGAAAAAAGAACACCTTTGTGAGCCGTAACTATCATGCCTTGACTGCCAAAGACAATGCACTTTATAACGGTTACAATGCTCTTGATGACGGGAAGGAATCAGTTACCAATTCGTATGTTGACAATTATTGGGAAATCCTTCCAGTTGAGCGCATGGAAGTTCTTGAGGAAGTAACGCTTCCAGGAGAATCCAAAGACGAAAATTTTGCCAGAGCCGAAGAAAAAGCGGTGAAGGCTATCCAGAAGCATTCCATGAATATTGGCGGGAAAGAGTACAACCCACAAATGGATGAAGCCTATTTATTGTTGGGTAAAGCCCGCTATTTTGATCAGCGTTTTGTGCCCGCTATAGAAGCGTTCAATTACATCCTTTACAAATACCCAGCCAGTAATAAGATTAACCAAGCCAAGATATGGCGTGAGAAAACCAACATTCGTTTGGAGAATGATGAGCTTGCTATTAAAAACCTAAAACGGCTACTGGATCAGGAAGAGTTAAGTTCCCAAGACTTGGCCGATGCGACCTCTATGCTGGCTCAGGCTTATATTAACACCAAATCTTTAGATAGTGCGATAACCCAACTGGAGACCGCTTCTCAAAATACTAAAAGCAATGACGAAAGAGGGCGATACAGATTTATCCAAGCTCAACTTTACAATGCGCTTGGTCATAAAGACAGTGCCAACATAGCTTTTGATAGGGTTATTGAGCTTAACCGAAGAACACCAAGAATATATATGATTAGTGCCGAACTTGGGAAAATCAATAATTTCGATTACGAAAATGGCAATAAGCTTGAACTTTATGAGCTTCTCACCGATTTGGAAGAAAATCGCGAGAACCGGCCGTATCTTGACAAAATATATTACCAAACGGCTGTATTTCACTTAAGAGATGGTTCGGATTCCATAGCCCAAACTTATTATAACAAAGCCCTTAAAACAAACACTAGAGATAAGCAGTTGAGAGCGTATGCCTATGAAACACTAGGCAACATGAGCTTTGATCGTGCGGAGTACAAAAATGCTGGTGCTTATTACGACAGTACCATGACCAATTTGGTTGAAAACTCCAAACCCTATAGAATTATCAAGAAAAAGCGGGATAACCTTGAAGATGTCATCTTTTACGAAGGTATTGCAACAGCCAATGATAGCATCTTGAATTTGGTGGCTATGAATGAAGAGGAACGGAATATTTATTTTGAAGCCTATATTGAGCAACTCAAAGCCGAAAGAGAAAAAGCAGAGAAAGAAAAGGAACTCATGGCTTCCCAAAATACCGGTTTGGTAACTACAGATAAAGGTTTGGGGAATAATAATGTAAAAAATGCAGATGTATCTTTGAGTCTTCCAGGAAGATCCGTCACAAAGGGCAGAGCAGGATTGCCAGGAGCGTCAGCCAGTTTTTATTTTTATAACCCAACAACGGTTGCTTATGGCAAGAATGAATTTATCAAAATTTGGGGAGATAGACCACTGGAAGATAATTGGCGATGGTCCAATAAAAGGAGACAAAACAACAAACAGCAAGACAGAGAAACTTCTGGAGATGTATCGGAAGACGAATTGCTGGATCCTCAATTCTATATTTCAAAAATACCAACCGAAGAAAAAGATATTGACAGTATTGCCAAGGAAAGAAATGATGCCTACTACCAGTTGGCTATCATTTACAAGGAAAAATTCAAAGAATACAAACTTTCTAAAGACAAATTAAAACAACTTTTGGCCAATAATCCAGAAGAAAAATACATTGTTCCGGCTAAGTACAACCTGTATAAAGTTTATGAGTTGCTGGGAGAAAACAGCGAAGCAGAGATCGTCAAGAACCAAATCATTTCTGAGCATCCTGAATCTCGCTATGCTCAAATATTGAGTAACCCCGAGCTAGCTTCCTCCGAAGATTTTGAAAGCCCCGAAAATGTTTACAATAAGCTATATCAACAATTCGAGGAACAAAAGTACCAGGCAGTTATAGATAATTGTGACAAGTACATTTCAGCATTTGATGGCGACCCGTTGGTGCCTAAATTTGAATTGCTAAAAGCGACTGCCTCCGGTAGGCTTTACGGATATGATGCCTATGCCCAAGGAATTAACTATGTTGCGCTAACCTATCCAAACTCGGATGAAGGGCAGCAAGCAACCCAAATTTCAAGTGAAGTATTGCCAAAACTTGCCGACAATACATTTACTCAAGATAGTTTGGTTGCCAATTATAAAGCTGTGTTCAAATTCAATAAAGATCAAGACCAAGAAATAGCAAAGCTTAAGAAGCAAATTGACGACATGGCTAAAGAGATTACCTACTTTGATTTAAAAACATCGGTTGATGTTTATGACCCCAATACAAAATTCCTTCTAGTTCACGGTCTGAAAAGCTCAGGCGGCGCTTTAGGATTAGTTGAAAGGCTTGAAAAAACAACCAAAAAGAAAGTCACCGTACCGTATTTTTCCATTTCATCCGACAACTATCGTATTGTACAGATTCATAAAAATCTGGACGCTTATCTGAATAGAAACACCAATTAGAAAACGAATTATCATGTTTTCAGAAAACAGAAAAGAAAAACAAACCCCTTTTGACACCACATCCAATCAAAACATTATAGCCCAAGGAACCAACTTTGTTGGAGACTTATCCAGTGAAGGCGGCTTTAGGATTGATGGTAAAATAGAAGGAAACCTTAAAACCCCTGGAAAAGTAGTGGTGGGTAAATCTGGAGTTATTAAAGGAACTCTGGAAGGAACCGACGCTTATTTTGAAGGTAAATTTTCGGGAAAGCTTTTACTGTCAGGAACCTTAACCTTAAAAGATTCGGCTCATATAGAAGGCGAAGTTGTGGTTGGGAAACTGGCCGTAGAACCTGGAGCCACCTTTAATGTTACCTGTGTGATGAAGGGAGCTGTAAAAGAATTCAATAACCTTGAGTCAAAACAATCCAAATCGTCCGGACAAGAACAATCCGCTTAAGCAAGTAGCCATACTTTCTGGAATTGGCATCCAAATGGGCGTTATCATTTACCTGTTTGTCAAACTTGGTAAATGGATAGACTCCCAGTACAATCCAGATGGGAAAGCCTTTCTTGTTATTTGCACCCTTCTGGGTGTTGCAATCTCTTTGTATGTTGTGGTAAAACAGCTTAATCAAATTAAATATTGATGCCCAAAACCGTTTCCCGTTTCCTCGTAATTTTAGTAGTTGCTTTAGGGGTTACCTTCTCTTTGCACATTTTTATATTGAATTTTTTCAAGCAACCCCTATTTGGTGATAAAATAGTTCTCTCTTATGTGGTAAATGCCTTATTGGCAGGAACTATCTTCTTTTCATTGCAAAAGCTGAAGGAGCGTTACAAAACACAAATAGGATTTTTGTTTCTTTTTGGGAGTGCACTAAAGTTTGTTGTGTTTTTTAGCCTCTTTTTCCCTTCCTATAAAGCTGATGGAGTGATGGACAAATTGGAGTTTGCAGCGTTTTTTGTTCCTTATGTGGTTTGTCTGGTTTTAGAGACCTATTCCCTTTCCCAAATGCTCAATAAAATGTCTTGATTTTCAGTGTGAAATCACTTCAATGCCCAGCAGAGAAATAAAATAAAAAATTGTTTTTGTTTTTAAGAGAAAAACCTACCTTTGCACCGATTTTTAGGCCACTATTAGATATAGCGATATGCAAAGAAAAATAACGGTTAAAACATTTGCTTTTTTACTCTTCTTAATGTCTTTTGTTTCCCATGCGGAAGAAGGCCACGAATCTGGCGATAAAAAGACCGAAATCAAAGAATATATTCAGCACCACTTATTGGACTCCCATGATTTTGCCTTAACATCTTACACGAATGAGGACGGCGAAACCGTACATGTTGGGTTTCCGCTTCCTGTCATTCTTTGGGACGATGGCTTAAAAGTGTTCATGTCTTCAAAACTTCATCACGGAGAAGCTGTTGCCGAAGTAGGTGGAAATTATTACAAATCATACCATAATAAGATTTACAAGACAGATGCCGAAGGGACGATTGAACTGGATGAGCATCATCACCCAACCAATGTGAAGCCTCTGGATTTGTCAATTACAAAAAACGTTGCCGTTATCTTTTTAGTAGGCTTGTTGATGTTTTTCCTTTTTAAAGGCTTAGCAGCCTCCTATGCCAAAAATAGTGGCATAGCAAAAGGAATTGGACGTTTCCTTGAACCAATTGTCCTTTATGTAAGAGATGATATTGCTATCCCAAACATCGGCGAAAAGAAATACAAAAAATACATGCCTTATTTATTAACCGTATTCTTTTTCGTTTGGTTTGTTAATTTGTTAGGCTTAACACCGCTAGGGGTAAATGTAACCAACAGTATCTCAGTAACTATCGCTCTAGCTTTAATTACATTTTTGATCACAAACCTAACAGGAACTAAAGATTATTGGAAACATATTTTTGATCCATTAGGAGATTCCATGCCTTGGTATGGGAAACTGCCTATCTATATCATTCTGGTTCCCATTGAAATATTAGGAATTTTTATTAAGCCTTTTGCACTATTGATACGTTTGTACGCAAACATTAAAGCAGGTCATATTGTATTGATGAGCTTAATTGGGTTGATGTTCCTTTTCAAGAGTTGGTTAGGAAGTTCTTTATCCTTCGGGTTAACTTTTGCCATCTCGTTGATTGAGTTGTTAGTAGCCTTATTGCAGGCGTATATTTTCACCATGTTATCAGCGCTTTATTTTGGTTTCGCCAGTGAAACCCATGAGCATGCTGAAGAACACGATGGTGAAATACAGCATTTATAATAGTGCCGTCCTGAGCTTGTCGAAGGATGTTTAAGTTGAACGTTTAATTTTTTAAATATATATCTATGGAAATTCCAGTAATGGTAGGTGCAGGTTTAGTTGTAATTGGTGCAGGTATAGGTATCGGTAAGATTGGTGGTAGCGCAATGGAAGCTATCGCTCGTCAACCTGAGGCTTATGGTAAAATCCAAACAGCTATGCTTATCGCAGCTGCGTTGATTGAAGGTATTGGATTTGCTGCGTTATTCGCGGTATAATCTTAACCATTAAAAGGCAAAGTTGTAACGGTTGGTTGCAACTTTGTCTTAATTAAACATTAAAAAGACATAACACACTATAAATAATGGAAAAGTTATTAGGAGAATTTTCAATTGGTTTGTTTTTCTGGCAAACAATTTTATTTGTAGCCTTATTATTATTATTGCGTAAGTTTGCTTGGAAGCCTATTCTTAATGCTGTAAACGATAGAGAAGAAGGCATAAAAAACGCTTTGGATTCTGCTGAAAAGGCAAAACGTGAAATGGCCAATCTTCAAGCGGATAATGAAAAGCTTTTAAAAGAAGCTAGAGCCGAGCGTGAAGCCATGATGAAGGAGGCTCGCGACTTGAAAAATAAAATGATTGAAGATGCTAAGTCTGAAGCTCAAGAGCAAGCTAATAAATTAATAGCGCAAGCTCAGGCATCAATCGAAACAGAAAAGAAAGCTGCTATTGCCGAATTGAAATCGCAAGTTGCCAATCTTTCTATAGATATCGCCGAGAAAGTAGTGAAAGACGAATTGTCCAATAAAGAAAAGCAAATGAAACTAGTGGAGTCTATGTTGGGCGAAGCTAAGTTAAACTAAAGAGTATGAGTAGAGCGGCTATACGATACGCAAAGGCATTACTAAGTTTGGCTCAAGACCAAAAGACGGCAGACGTCGTGAACAAGGATATGGAATTGGTTTCTAAAACTATTTCCGAGAACCAACAGCTTAGCGAATTGCTTAAGAATGCCGTCGTAAAATCAGAGGTGAAAAAAGCTATTCTAACTGAAATTTTTTCAGGGTTAAATGCTTTGAGCACCAACCTTTTCAACGTATTGATAGAAAACAAGCGTATTGATATCTTGGAAAACGTTGCGGCCCAATACACAAGTCTGTATGACGATTCTATTGGAAAAGAAATAGCTACGGTAACCACGGCTGTTCCAATGACCAATGATTTGGAAATAAAAGTGCTTGCTAAAGTAAAAGAGCTTACGCCTAAAAGTGTTGAGCTTCACAACGTTATAGACGAGTCTATCTTAGGTGGTTTTATCCTAAGAATTGGTGACAAGCAATACAATGCAAGCATCGCCAACAAGTTGAATAAATTAAGAAGAGAATTCAGTCTGAACTAAGTACTATGAAAAAATCTGTTTTATTCATTTTTTTGCTAGTGTCTTCTTTGAGTTTTTCACAAAAGATAAAACTTAAAAAAGGTGAAGTTCTGGTTGATAATGAGGTTTGGGTAAAATATGATGGCTGTGGAGGTTGGGATCAAATGTGTTCGATCGCTAATCTAAATGGAGATGAGTTAATCTACATGAAATTATTGGCAAAACCAGAGACAGTTGATGAAAAATATTGGAAAGTCAATTTTTTGGGAACCCAAATGTCTCTAGATCTGAATTATAATGAAGGTTTTGGAAATATCAATAGCAGACTTCTTGAAAAGTTCTACAATGCCAAAGTGATTAACCCAGACGGCACTTTAAACGAAGAAAAAGTGATTAGAATGGTTGAAAAATATGGAAGCCCGTTTACGGACAAAGCAAATACATCTAATCAGACAATTATAATCAATAATAATCAAACACCTGAAAAGCCAGGCGTAAATATTCAAATAGGAAGATAATTTTATATAATTATGGCAGAAGTAAAACCAGCTGAGATATCAGCAATTTTGAAACAACAACTTGCAGGATTTGAAGCAAGTGCCTCATTGGATGAAGTAGGAACAGTTCTTACCGTAGGTGATGGTATTGCCCGTGTATACGGTCTTTCCAATGCGCAATATGGAGAACTTGTTGAGTTTGAAAACGGACTTGAAGGTATCGTTTTGAACCTGGAAGAAGATAACGTTGGTGTGGTATTGTTAGGGCCTTCAAAAGAAATTAAAGAAGGAGCAACCGTAAAACGTACCGAGCGTATTGCTTCTATCAAAGTTGGTGAAGAAATGGTAGGTCGTGTTGTGGATACTTTGGGTACCCCAATAGATGGTAAAGGACCTATTGGTGGAACATTATACGAGATGCCTTTGGAGCGTAAAGCACCGGGGGTTATCTTCCGTCAACCGGTAAACGAACCATTGCAAACAGGGGTTAAATCTGTTGACGCTATGATTCCAATTGGACGTGGACAACGTGAGTTGGTAATTGGCGACCGTCAAACGGGTAAGACAACAGTTTGTATAGACACGATTATCAATCAAAAAGAATTTTACGATGCTGGTCAACCAGTATTCTGTGTATATGTAGCTGTTGGACAAAAAGCCTCTACAGTTGCTGGAATTGCTAAAACATTGGAAGATAAAGGTGCTATGGCCTATACGGTTATTGTTGCTGCCAACGCTTCCGACCCCGCTCCAATGCAGGTATATGCTCCGTTTGCTGGTGCAGCAATTGGGGAGTATTTCCGTGACACAGGTCGTCCAGCTTTGATTGTATATGATGATTTGTCTAAACAAGCGGTAGCTTACCGTGAGGTGTCTTTGTTGTTAAGAAGACCACCGGGACGTGAGGCCTACCCTGGAGACGTATTCTACTTACACTCTCGTTTATTGGAGCGTGCCGCAAAAGTGATTAATGACGATGCTATTGCGAAGAACATGAACGACCTCCCTGAATCACTAAAACCAGTGGTTAAAGGCGGTGGATCCTTAACGGCTCTTCCAATTATTGAGACACAGGCGGGTGACGTTTCGGCTTATATCCCAACAAACGTAATCTCTATTACTGACGGACAGATTTTCTTGGAGTCCGATTTGTTCAACTCTGGGGTTCGTCCTGCAATTAACGTAGGTATTTCGGTATCTCGTGTGGGTGGTTCGGCGCAAATTAAATCTATGAAAAAAGTGGCTGGGACATTGAAACTTGACCAAGCACAATTCCGTGAATTGGAAGCGTTTGCCAAGTTTGGTTCCGACCTAGACGCTGCTACTTTAAACGTTATTGAGAAAGGTAAGCGTAATGTGGAAATATTGAAACAAGCCCAAGGAGATCCATTTACAGTTGAAGATCAAATTGCGATTATCTATGCTGGATCTAAAAACTTGTTGAGAAACGTTCCCGTGGATAAAGTAAAAGAATTTGAAAGAAACTATTTGGAATTCTTGAACGCGAAGCACAGAAATGTTCTTGACGATCTAAAAGCTGGTAAGTTGACTGACGAAGTAACCGATACGTTAACAGCTGTAGCAAAAGATTTAGCAAGTAAATATTAAGCCCCACTTAATCTCCCCAAAGGGAGAAATAAGATAGGGATTGATTATAAAAATTCTAATAATAAAAAAGTCCTCTCCTTGGGAGAGGATTTAGGAGAGGCTTAAAAATGGCAAATTTAAAAGAAATACGTAGCAGAATTTCATCGGTGTCTTCAACCATGCAGATTACCAGTGCCATGAAAATGGTATCGGCGGCTAAGTTGAAAAAAGCGCAAGATGCTATTACCGCTATGCGACCTTATGCCGACAAACTTACCGAACTTTTACAAAGTTTGAGTGCTACTTTGGATGCTGATTCAGGAAGTAAATTTGCGGATCAAAGACCAGTTAACAAAGTACTTTTGGTAGCCATAACCTCAAACAGAGGTTTATGTGGTGCGTTTAACTCAAACATAATTAAAGAAGTCAATAGGTTGGCAAATAGCACTTACCAAGGGAAAGAAGTACATTTCTTGGCCATTGGTAAAAAGGCGAATGATGCTTACAAAAAAAGCGGAAAATTACTAGCCAACAAGAGTTCGATTTTTGATGATTTGACCTTTGATAATGTAGCCGAAGTGGCACAAATGATGATGGATAAATTCTCAGAAGGAGAGTTTGATAAGATTGAAATAGTGTACAACCATTTCAAGAATGCCGCTACTCAGGCAGTAAAAACAGAACAATTCTTGCCAATCGTTCCTATGGAATCCAACTCTAATACTAATTTGGATTACATTTTTGAGCCTTCAAAAGCCGAGATCGTACAAGAGTTGATCCCCAAATCGTTAAAAACACAACTTTACAAAGCAATTCGCGACTCGTTTGCAAGTGAACATGGGGCTCGTATGACTGCCATGCATAAAGCAACGGATAACGCCACAGAATTGAGAAATCAATTAAAATTAACGTATAACAAAGCACGTCAAGCCGCTATCACCAATGAAATCCTAGAGATTGTTGGTGGTGCCGAAGCATTGAACGGATAATATATGCTTTGTTACTTCGAGCGCAGTCGAGAAGTCTTTACTTTTAAAATAAAAGCTCTACTTTATTGTAGAGCTTTTATTTTTTGTTCCATTGATCTAAATAGAATTGCACATCCGTATATAAAACTGTATTTTTAACAGCATAAATTCCATTTTATTGGGCGCTTTCAAGACACTTTTCAAGCAAACATTTATTTATGGATTGGCAACGGTACTCCCAAGAATGCTAAGCTTTTTGTTGGTACCTCTTTATACCGATCCTAGTGTGTTGTCATCTCCTGCCGAATACGGCGAGGTATCTCTAATTTTTTCTTATTTCGTTTTATTTAACGTGATTCTTGCCTATGGCATGGAAACAGCGTTCTTTCGGTTTTATAATAAAGAAAATGACCAAAATAGAGTCGTAGGAACCTCGGTTATTTCTTTGATGGTCTCCTCGTTTGTGTTCTTAGGCGCCGGACTTTTATTTCAGAATCATATTGCTACAATTACTGACATACCGGTAAAATACATCAATTTGGTCGTTTGGATTTTGTTTTTGGATGCTATGGTTATTATCCCATTTGCATGGTTACGAGCTACCCAAAGACCTATTCGATATGCTTTTGTCAAAATACTTAATGTGGCTATCAATTTGGGGCTGAACCTCTTTTTCCTTCTAGCTTTAAAAGATCTGGCCAAGGAGAATTCTTTATGGGATAGTATTTATGTGCCAAACTTTGAAATAAGCTATATTTTCATAGCCAACTTAATAGCCAGCTTGGTAACCTTAGTGTTGATGTTGCCTTTTTATTTCAAGGTCAAGTTTCAATTTGATAAATTGCTTTGGAAACAAATGCTTAAGTATGCGGTCCCAGTACTGATTGCCGGAGTCGCTTTTTCTATTAACGAAACGTTTGATCGTATTTTATTGGATAAATTACTGCCTCAGGATATCGCAGATACTCAAATTGGGATGTATTCGGCTTGTTATAAACTGGCGGTTTTTATGACGCTTTTTGCCACAGCATTCAGGTTGGGTATAGAGCCTTATTTTTTCAGTCATGCAAAAAGTGATAATCCACAGAAGAATTACGCAAAGATTCTTGAGTTTTTCGTGGCTTTTGGGAGTATTATCTTACTTGCGGTAGTTGTTTTTGCCGATATTATGAAACCTTACATTGTAAGAAGTGAGGCGTACTGGGAAGCTATGTGGATTGTGCCAATTGTTCTTATTGCCAACTTATGTTTGGGCATTTACCACAACCTCTCTGTATGGTACAAAATTACAGATAAAACAAAAATAGGTGGCTACATTTCAGTTTTTGGAGCTATTGTCACCTTAGGGCTCAACTTTTGGTTAATTCCCATGATTGGCTATAGAGGCTCTGCCATTGCAACCCTAGCAGCCTACAGTAGTATGATGGTTGTCTCCTACTATTTTGGAAAAAAATACTACCCCATTCCCTATAATCTAAAGAAAATGGGAATCTATTTGAGCCTATCCATTCTTTTTTCAATTATAGCATTTTATTATTTAGAGCACTGGTTTATACTCCAGTTCTTGTTACTAATTGTATTTTTGGGAATCGTTTATGTTATGGAAAAGAAAGAGATCCAACAATTTTTAAAATCGAAATAAGTTAAGAATGAAAATTAAAATCATCAATAAATCCAATCACCCTTTGCCCAACTATGAGACTATTGCTTCAGCAGGGATGGACTTGAGAGCCAACCTATCGGAACCTAGAGTTTTAAAACCCTTGGAGCGCAGCATTGTGGGAACGGGGTTGTTTATTGAATTGCCTATTGGTTTTGAGGCCCAAGTGCGACCCAGAAGTGGTTTGGCGGCCAAAAAAGGAATCACCGTATTGAATGCCCCAGGCACCGTAGATGCCGATTATAGAGGCGAAATAGGTGTGATCTTGGTCAATCTTTCCAAGGAGGATTTTATTGTTGAGAATGGCGAGCGCATTGCCCAGTTGGTTATTGCAAAACACGAGCGAGCCGAATGGGAAGTGGCCGAAGCACTCACCGAAACTTCCAGAGGCGAAGGCGGTTTTGGAAGCACTGGGGTAAAATAAGACAAGAATTAGTCAATGGATCAGATAGTTAAATAAATGAATGTATTTTTATGAAAATAATAGTCCCAATGGCAGGTCGTGGTTCACGACTTCGCCCTCACACTCTAACCGTTCCAAAACCTTTAATACCCGTTGCTGGACAACCTATTGTTCACCAACTGGTCAAGGATATTGCCAAAATATTAAAACAACCCATAGAAGAAGTAGCTTTTGTCTTGGGAGAGGAAGCTTTTTTTGGAGAAGATGTGGTTTCTAGCCTACAAAATCTATCTAAGAACCTAGGGGCGAAATGTTCCATTTACAGACAGTTGGAACCTCTAGGAACAGGCCATGCCATTATGTGTGCCGAAGCCTCGCTTTCAGGCCCAGCAGTGGTGGCTTATGCCGATACGTTGATTCGTGCCAATTTCAATTTAGATTCTGAAGCAGATAGTGTTATCTGGACTAAAAAAGTAGAAAACCCCGAAGCGTATGGTGTGGTCAAGCTTAATGACAAAGAGGAAATTGTAGAGTTGGTTGAAAAGCCTAGGGAATTTGTTTCGGACCAAGCAGTAATTGGGATTTACTACTTTAAAGACATTGGCATTTTAAAACAGAAACTTCAGGAAGTTTTGGATGAAAACATTACCAATGGTGGGGAATATCAAATTAATGATGGGATTAAACGTATGATGGCCGAGGGTAAAATCTTCAAAACAGGAACGGTT
>JAGQZG010000346.1 GCA_020435705.1 Mangrovimonas sp. | reverse complement strand
GGAGCAGGCCCACTGGGCCGCGCACCACATCCAAAACCTGGAGCAACCCATTCGCATTCTGCACAACTGGAATTTGCTGGAGGACATTCCCAACGTCCGCGGCTCGATCAAAGCCCAGGTCCAGGCACTCCTAAACGCCAGCGGATTTTAATTCTCCACCTGCTTGCAAGCCGCCCACCAAATCCGTAACTTTGCCCCTGCTTTGTGGGAACGGTTTGTGTATTTTCAAGGTTTATCCTACTGTGCAGGGCAACGGCCACGCACACCTATACACAAACTCAAGCTCACACTCACACACATTTCGGTCCTATAGCTCAGTTGGTTAGAGCATCTGACTCATCAAGTGGTTGTTCATTGAGACAACCAACGGTGCCGCTCGTTGGAAACAACGGGATGTGAAGGGGGTTAACTCAGGGAAACCTTAAGCCCGAAAATTTCGGGAATGGCAATCCTGAGCCAAGCCTGGTGAATGGTCATGAATTGTAGCCAGGAAGGTGCAGAG
>JAGQZG010000345.1 GCA_020435705.1 Mangrovimonas sp. | reverse complement strand
TGCCGCTCTATGATGACCGCCCTGTGAGACATGATGAAGGCTTTAATCAAGCCCATGCCAAAATGAAAATGAAGGATTACGTGGCATTATTGAAAAAAGAGCCTACCCGTTACCGAATTTTCCTTTGGAATATTTTAAAAGTTGTCCCTCAATTACAAAAGGATTTTAGCTATCCCGATTTTGGATTGAAATTAATGAAAGGTCTGCCTATGCTCTTTTTTGGCGGGGAAAACAGTTACACCTTTATGCATTACGATATTGATTTGGCCAATATATTTCACTTTCATTTCCACGGAAAAAAACAATGCATTCTTTTTGACCAAAAACAGAATGATTATCTCTACAAAATACCTCATTCCTTAATTGTAAGAGAGGATATTGATTTTGCCAATCCCGATTACGAGAAATGGCCGGCATTAAAAAAAGCAAAAGGGTTTGTGGGGAACTTAGAACACGGGGAAGTATTGTATATGCCAGAAGGTTACTGGCATTATATGCGCTATGTTACTCCCGGATTTTCCATGAGTTTACGTGCCA
>JAGQZG010000344.1 GCA_020435705.1 Mangrovimonas sp. | reverse complement strand
GCTGTTAAACCATTTATTCAAAAAGGGTATAAGTTTTTAGCAGTGAAGAAAACAGCATTTAATGCTGCGATGTCTTATGTGTTGAATAATGCCATTACAGGAGTCGAACCAGACTTTGAGGTGGATTATGCAACCGCATTAGTAAGTAGGGGAGGTTTATCAGCTGCCTTGAACCCTTCTACAGATCTTGCAACAGCTGGAGAGGTAACTTTTAACTGGGATGATAACTCTGCTGAAGGTAACGCCAATGCTACCGATAAAGCAATGTTATTGGTTTACAATCCATCAAAGAAAGAATCTATTTCTTTAACAGATGGAGCAGACAGAACAGTAGGAACTCAAATTGTTGCAATACCAACAACCTACGCAGGAGATACTGTAGAGCTATTTATGGCATTTATAACTGCCGATGGTAGCCAAGTATCAAACAGTACTTATTTAGGCTCTGGGATAGCCAATTAATAGCTTGGTGCTTTTATTTGAAAACCGCTCAAATCGAGCGGTTTTTTTATGCTATATTCGTAAATGAATTTATTAAT
>JAGQZG010000343.1 GCA_020435705.1 Mangrovimonas sp. | reverse complement strand
AGATTCAAAACTGTAGTTTTGCCAGAACCATTATCTCCATATAAAATGAAAAGTTTACTTAATTCTTTTGCATTTTTGTCTTTTGGTAAATTATAGTCGTAATGACCAAAGAGTTTTTTGACTACAATTGATTTTATACTAATTTGTTGAGTTTCCATTATTTTATTTGTTGTCTGTTTAAATTGTGCCTAACGGTCTCGTATAACCGTCAGTTACGGGATTAAAGTTAATGATTTTCGTTTTAGAACTGACGTTAGCAATTCCGAGTGGATTCGGACGTAGTCGAATCCGCCGTAATTGCGGTTATACATTGTTGTACACCGTTTTTTATAATTTTTCCATTTCTCCAAATCCATAAGTTCGGTCAGATAAATTTGAATAATAGACATAATTTCCATTTTCAAGAACGTCAATAATTTTGACATCAATTTTTTGTCCAATTAAGTATTCGTATTTAGTTTCCGAAACTTTTAAATAAGTCAAAACATAATTACAAGGCGAAATCCATTCTATTTTATAAACGGATTTTGAGTCTTTTGTTTTC
>JAGQZG010000342.1 GCA_020435705.1 Mangrovimonas sp. | reverse complement strand
TGGGCCTATTGTTAATGAATTCAGCACTTTGTATAGGAGAGCCAGGACCTAATCCAACAGATGTTCTGTCAATTCTAATTAATTGAGGTACCTGACTTGTGGAATTAGTATTTTCGTCTGATGAACATGACAAAATTATAAATCCTAGTAAAATTCCAACTAGTAAATTCAGTTTTTTCATTTCGTAAGTTTGGTTTAAATTGTTTGTAACGTTTCTGTATAACCGTCAGTTACGGGATTAAAGATAATGATTTTCGATTTAGCACTGGCGTTAGCAATACCGAGTGGATTCGGACGTAGTCGAATCCGCCGTAATTGCGGTTATACATTGTTACCACACGTTTTTTTATTCAGTTGGTATTACTTTTTTTCCTTCTTTATTCAAATAGTGAACTCCACCACCGAAATGAGGTGCTCCATAAAACTCTATTAATTCTCCTTGAAATCCCAAATAGCAATGCATTTCAATTTCTATGAGAATTTTTCCACTTTCATTTACGATAGCGTCAAGAAAATAGTCATTTGCAATTTCAAAATCACGTTTGTTAAC
>JAGQZG010000341.1 GCA_020435705.1 Mangrovimonas sp. | reverse complement strand
TCATATAGTCGCTGTATTCATATCGATTGATTCTCTTTACGGTTCCTACAAAACTGTCGGACGTTTGATATTCACATTCTACAATTCGGCTTTCTTTGTTGATTTTTCTAACTGCAATCGTGTATGATGCATAGACCGCTACGACATAAATAATTCCGATTAGTAATAAGATTCCGAATATTTTCCATAATATTTTCATCCGCTAATATTCAATTCGAGTCAGTTTTGGACATTATGCACAACGTTATGGCTATGATTCCGTTGCGGAGAAAAATCAGAGATTTTTCGGAGTAGGAATCGAGCCAAGTTAAAGGTAACGATTTTTGGTTTAGCATTTAGCGAGCAATGGATTATAGCCGTTGTTGCGGTTAGTTTTTTATTTTTAAATATTTCAATTCTTTTTTACAATCAGTTTGGAATTCGGGTTCAAGTTTTAAATAATATATATTTTCAAATACTTTTGATTCTACTGTTCGCCAACCCTCAATTCCGATTACATAACTTTTTTTTGTTTTAGATCCGTTAATGAAATTTCTTCTTCTCCATAATAATTTGAATATGCAATGGAAGTTTCTCCATTGGAAGTCAG
>JAGQZG010000340.1 GCA_020435705.1 Mangrovimonas sp. | reverse complement strand
GAAATAATTGACAAAAACGGATTTTTAAAAATAGAGTGGACTGATGAAATGGATGAGTTTGATTTTCTGATAGCGACATTGACAGTTCCCAACCCAAAATCTTTGCTTAACGAGCAAATTATAGCTGAAAAAATTAATGAAACTGGATATTATGAATATTTCTTAAATAATTATAAAAACGGAATTAGAACATTCCAAGACGAAGGAATAATAACTAAACTGAATAAAAAGCCAGTTGCCAACAATGTATAACCGCAATTACGGCGGATTCGACTACGTCCGAATCCACTCGGAATTGCTAACGTCTGTGCCAAACCGAAAATCATTAACTTTAATCCCGTAACTGACGGTTATACAAGAACGTTGGCTACAATATGAACAGAATACGTAGAAATAACAAAAAGCGGAATCGATATTCGATTTTATTCCCGATTTTGACAATTGTCGGAATTGGAATTATTACTGCTTTTGTGACCAACTACGAACCAAATTGGAGTTATAACTGGAACGGAATTCGAGCAGAAATAAAAGACTCTATTCAAGTCGCAGAATTAAGCGGAATTACAAGCGGTGTTGGTGGAATGGGTGTTTCAACAAAAAGCGAAGTTGATA
>JAGQZG010000339.1 GCA_020435705.1 Mangrovimonas sp. | reverse complement strand
CGTATTAGAGTACAACTCTCAGCAGCACATTCCAAGGAACATTTGGATAAGGCAATCAATGCTTTTGTAAGAGTAGGTAAAGCTCTCGAGCTCATTTAAAAGTGCTTTAAAATGCCTTGAAATAGTTGTAATAATCAATATTTTTATATATTTGTCTTTGTTAATATCTTTTAACAACTTACTTTTGTTGACAATTAACACTTAAAAATTAAACTTTTGAATATGAAAAATCTTAGCAGATTATTGTTCGCAATGTTGCTTGTTTTAGGATTCAGCAACGCTAATGCGCAAGACGAAAACAATCCTTGGGCTATTTCCTTTGGGGTGAACGCAGTGGATTTTTACCCTACTGGTGAAAATGCTCCTCTAGGAGATTACTTTAATGAATACTTTAATGCTGATGATCACTGGAATATCCTTCCTTCTTTATCAAGCATTACAGTTTCGCGTTATATTGATAGCGGTTTCTCTTTAGGGGTTACTGGATCTATTAACAAAATTTCTAAATTTGGTGATGACCATTCTAGATATAGTGATGCGTCTTATTATGGTGTTGATGGAACCATCAAATATGGTTTTGCTAATCTAATTGGTTCAAAAGTATTTGATCCTTATTTAGGTGTTGGTGGAGGTTACACTTGGGTTGAC
>JAGQZG010000033.1 GCA_020435705.1 Mangrovimonas sp. | reverse complement strand
GAAGATAGAGACAATCAAGCCTTGTATCTTTTGGCCACGGGGTCTTTTACGGGGGTCAATACCGATGTGAATGTAAGCGGAACCATTTCAGAACGTCTTACGGGTATTATCAATGGAATTTTGGGTGATGGTCCCGTAGGTGTGGCCTACGAAGCTAATGCCAATAACCCAGACTATCAATCAAGTGATAAAGTAATTTTAACGCTGCAAACTAAACTGAGTGATCGTGTAATCATCAATGGAAACGTGGGGGTGCCTGTGGGCGGAGTAAATGAAACCGTAGTGGCAGGTGACATTCAAATAGACTTTCTTCTGAATAAAGAAGGAACCTTAACAGCCAATGTTTTCAACCGGGAAAACAGTATTCGTTATTTTGGAGAGGAAGTAGGCTATACTCAAGGTTTGGGAATCACCTATTCGGTAGACTTTGATACTTTCAAGGAGCTCATTCAGAAGATCTTTAAAGGCAAGGTGGAGACCCCTGAAAAGAAGGAAGATGAAGAGGAAGAAAACAAGGGAAATCTAACCCCGGATTTTATCTCTTTCACACCCTCGGAAAACGATAAAGAAAAGAAAGAATAAGCCCAATTCTACTGGCTTTTTACCTTGATGGCAATTCCTTTTAAACATTTTTATTAACGAAAACGTTTGAAGTTTTTACAGGTGTTTAAATAATGATTAAATGCATCTTCTTTCTTAGATTTCTTTATTAATTTTACCATTCAAAATTAAAAAGGCATGTCAAAAACCATTAAAAAAATTGGCGTAATGACTTCTGGAGGTGACTCTCCAGGCATGAATGCAGCCATCCGTTCCGTGGTAAGAACCTGTGCGTACCATAACATTGAATGTGCCGGTATCTACAGAGGTTACGAAGGAATGATAGAAGGCGATTTTATTGAAATGAATGCTCGTAGTGTTAAAGATATAATCAACAAAGGAGGTACCATTTTAAAATCGGCCAGATCTAAAGAATTTAGAACAGAAGAAGGAAGAAAAAAAGCTTACGAACAACTTACCAAGAATAAAATAGATGCCTTGGTGGTGATAGGAGGAGACGGTACATTTACAGGAGCCTTGGTATTTAATAAAGAATATGGTTTCCCTGTCATGGGAATTCCGGGCACTATAGATAATGATATTTTTGGAACTTCCCATACATTAGGTTTTGATACAGCCCTGAATACTGTAGTAGAAGCCATTGACAAGATTAGGGACACAGCCAGTTCACACAATCGCTTATTTTTTATAGAAGTAATGGGACGTGACGTTGGCCATATTGCTTTGAATGTTGGAGTTGGAGCAGGAGCCGAGGAAATTTTGATTCCTGAAGAAGACTTAGGTTTGGACAGACTGCTTGAATCCTTAAGAAAAAGCCGACGTTCAGGAAAGACTTCCAGTATCGTGATTGTTGCCGAAGGTGACAAAATAGGGAAGAACGTATTTGAATTAAAAGACTATGTAGAGTCTAACATGTCCGAATACGAAGTACGGGTCTCAGTTTTGGGACACATGCAACGAGGAGGATCACCATCCTGTTTTGATCGGGTATTGGCCAGCAGAATGGGCGTAAAAGCAGTAGAGAGTCTTCTGGAAGGCAAGAGCAACTACATGGTAGGTCTCTTGGATGATAAAATGGCCTTGACACCTCTTGAAAAAGCGGTTAAAGGAATATCAAAAATTAACATGGAATTATTACGTGTGTCAGATATTATGACCACATAAACTTAATTAATATATTATGTCAGTAAAAATAGGAATTAACGGATTCGGTAGAATCGGTAGAATAGTTTTCAGAGCAACGTTGGACAGACCAGATGTGGATGTAGTTGCGATTAATGATTTGTTAGATGTTGACCATCTAGCATATCTTTTAAAATACGATTCAGTACACGGTCAATTCAAAGGGACTGTAGAAGTTAAGGATGGACACCTAGTAGTGAACGGAAAAACTGTTCGTGTAACTGCTGAAAGAGATCCTAAAAACTTAAAATGGGATGAAGTAGGAGCTACTGTTGTAGCTGAATGTACAGGTATTTTCACAACGTTGGAAACAGCTCAATACCACATTGATGGTGGCGCTAAAAAAGTCGTTATTTCGGCACCTAGTAAAGATGCGCCTATGTTTGTTATGGGGGTTAACCATAAAGATGTGAAACCTTCAGATACTATTGTATCCAATGCTTCTTGTACCACAAACTGTTTGGCGCCTTTGGCTAAAGTAATTGACGATAACTTCGGAATTGAAGAAGGTTTAATGACAACCATTCACGCGACCACAGCGACCCAATTAACGGTTGACGGCCCATCACGTAAGGATTTTCGTGGAGGTAGAAGTGCTTTAATCAATATTATCCCTGCTTCGACAGGTGCTGCAAAAGCAGTAGGAAAAGTAATTCCCCATCTTAATGGAAAACTTACTGGGATGTCTTTTAGAGTTCCAACAGCTGATGTATCAGTAGTTGACTTGACTGTTAGAACCAAAAAGGAAACCTCTTATGAAGACATCAAAAAAGCTATGAAAGCAGCTTCTGAAGGCGAACTCAAAGGTATCCTAGGGTATACAGACGAGTTGGTGGTGTCACAAGATTTTGTAAGCGATTCTCGTACCAGTATTTTTGATGCTGATGCTGGTATTGAATTGAATTCTAAATTCTTCAAAGTGGTATCTTGGTATGATAACGAGTTTGGTTATTCCAATAAATTGGTTGATTTAATTCAACATGTGAATTCTTTATAGTATGATATTCCAGATCCGAAGGGTTCGCTCTTCGGATCTTTTTTTATAAATTACACGTATGATTTTTGTAGTTGATAGTGGCTCTACCAAATGCGACTGGATGCCAGTAGATTTGGAAGGTAAGCAAATCTTTGAAAAGGTTCGTACCAAAGGTCTGAACCCTGCTATTTTGACTGAAAAGAAACTTCAGAAAGTTATCAAGGAAAGTGACCAATTAATGCACGTGAAAGAAGATGTCTCTTATGTGTTTTTCTATGGTGCTGGTTGTGGCACAGAAAAACCTCGGTTGGCTCTCAAAGGCGTGTTGGAAGAAATCTTTGCGAATGCAGTGGTAGTGGTTGAAGAGGATACTTTGGCAGCAGTTAGAGCATCTATCAATAATCCTCATGAAGCAGCGGTAGTTTGTATAATGGGCACAGGATCCAATTGTAGCTATTTTGATGGTCAAAAACTACATCAACGTGTAAAATCTCTAGGCTATGGCTTGATGGATGACGCCAGCGGCAATTATTATGGAAAACAATTGATTCGTGATTATTATTTTAAACACATGCCAGAAGCCCTGCGTGTTTCCATGGCTGATAAATATAACATGGATGCCGACTTTATTAAATACAATCTCTACAAACAGCCCAACCCCAATGCCTATTTGGCAACCTTTGCCGAGTTTATGTTCTTGAACAAAGAGTCCGATTACATGAAAGAACTCATTAAAAAAGGGTTTCGTGTGTTCACTGAAAACATGATTATGCAATTTAAGGAAGAGCTGAAAACAGTACCCGTACATTTTGCAGGCTCTATTGCTTTTTTTGCAGAACAACAAATACGGGAAGTGGCTCAGGAATATGGTTTTACGGTAGGTAACTTTGTAAGAAGACCCATTGATGGCCTAGTAAAATACCATGTAGAACAAATTTCGGCTTAATAAAGCGGGTATAGCAACTAATTGTAAATCCTGTTTTCCTGTTCGTCTACACGAATAAAGGTTGTACGTTTGGTTAGCTCCTTTAAGCGTTGGGCCCCAACGTAAGTACAAGTGCTTCTTACGCCACCCAAAATGTCCTGCACGGTAGCATTTACTTTACCACGATACACAACTTCTACCGTTTTGCCTTCACTGGCTCGGTATTCGGCCACACCACCTACATATTTTTTCATGGCTGTATCCGAACTCATACCATAAAACTGCTTGTATTTTTTGCCGTCCCGTTCAATGGTTTCACCCCCACTTTCATCATGACCAGCCAACATACCACCTAGCATTACGAAATCGGCTCCAGCACCAAAGGCCTTGGCTACATCCCCCGGAGTGGTACAACCACCATCGCTAATAATTTGACCGCCCAATCCATGTGCAGCATCGGCACATTCAATAATAGCCGACAACTGTGGGTACCCAACACCGGTTTTTACTCGTGTAGTACACACGCTGCCCGGTCCAATACCCACTTTTACAATGTCTGCCCCTGAGAGTAATAGTTCTTCTACCATTTCACCAGTAACCACATTACCAGCAATGATGACTTTTTTTGGGTATTGCTTTCTGGTTTGCCGTACAAAATCCACAAAATGTTGGGAGTAGCCATTGGCAACATCAATACAAATGAATTGTAGCTGCGGATGTTTTTTCAAAACAGCCTTTAAGTGCTCTGAGTCTTTCTTACCTGTTCCGGTACTAATAGCAATATGATTAACGATAGTTTCGGGGGCCTCTTGCAAATAGTGAGTCCATTCATCCAAACTGTAATGCTTGTGAATGGCGGTGAAGAGTTTGTGCTTTGCCAAAGCGGTTGCCATATTAAACGTACCAACAGTATCCATGTTGGCAGCCATAATGGGAATACCTTCCCACGTTATGGGAGCATGCAAAAACTTGAAATCCCTGATCAGGTTAACTTGTGAACGGCTTTTAAGTGTGGAACGTTTTGGGCGGATCATTACGTCCTTGAAACCCAATTTAAGATCGTATTCTATACGCATAATAGGCTACTTGGTTACTTTCAAAAATAAGAGTTCTAAGCTAAATAGATAAAACAAATAGCGAGGATTTATCAACAGATTGTAATTTGAAATTTTAAAACCTAAAAAACGTTTCTGTATTCATTTTCATCATCATTAAAATATATTCCAAAATTAAATATCTTAGCACCTTAGTTATAACCAACCTATGACAAAACCGATTTTACTAGTTTCCCTTCTTTCTTTTTGTAGCTTATATAAAGGTACCGCTCAAGACATTGAACCAAGGCGTTGGGCACCCGTACCCATGGGGAGCCATATAATAGGTTTAGGGTACGTGTACCAATCTGGAGACATATATTTTGATCCTGTCTTGCAGGCCGAGAATGTAACAATGGATGTGCATGCTGTTGCAGGGGTATACATTCAGCCTTTCAAATTAGGTACTAAATTAGGTAGGATAGATGTGCAGGTTCCTTATGTGAGTGCCCGTTGGGATGGCTTGCTTTCCGGTGAGCCTACCGTGAAAAAGCGCTATGGCTTCTCCGATCCCAGAATTCGAGTTTCAATGAATTTAATAGGACCCAATGCCATGAATGCCAAAGACATGTTGGAATACTATAAATCGCATCCAGTCAATACCATGGTTGGAGTGTCATTTGCGGTGACTTTTCCTTTGGGGTTGTATGATGAAGACCGCTTGTTGAATGTAGGACAAAATCGTTTTGTGTTCAGACCTCAAGTGGGTATGGTACATAATTGGGGCTTATGGTCTTATGAACTTACCAGTTCAGTATTCCTCTTTAGTAATAACAACCACTTTTATAATAAGCAGGTTCGCAAGCAAAAGCCAGTAATTGCGGTTCAGTCTCATTTAATCAAACGGTTTACCAACAACATGTGGGTATCGTTAAGTGGTGCGTATGGCGTGGGAGGTGAAGCTATTGTAGAAGGTAATGAGCTAGGAGACCAACATTCTGATTTGCTGTACTCGGCATCCTTTGGTATGCCATTATCCAGGACACAAGCTGTAAAAATTGTCTATCTTCACACGAAAACTTTACGAGATGTAGGCGCCGATACAGATTCTGTCGGACTCTCTTGGACTAAATTGTTTTAGTTTATTTAACAGCAATCATGCTGATTTCCACATTCACAAACTTCGGAAGATTGGCCACTTCCACGGTTTCCCTTGCAGGTGCTGTAGCTTCGTTAAAGTAACTACCGTAAACTTCATTTATTAGGGTAAAGTTGTTCATGTCGCTAATGAAAATACTGGTCTTAACCACATTTTCAAAGGTCAGGTTGGCCGCCGTCAAAACTGCTTTAAGGTTTTCCATTACCTGCTTGGTTTCAACTTTGATATCATCCATCACCAACGACCCCGTTTCAGGATTAATGGCAATTTGCCCTGAAGTGTAAAGCGTGTTACCTGATAAAACGGCTTGGTTGTATGGGCCAATGGGTGCCGGTGCATTAGGTGTGATGATGATGGTTTTCATTTTTAACAAATATGAATGGTTGTGATAAAATTACAATCTTTGGTCTGGCTCCCTACGCTTGTCGTACTTGAGATCTTTCAGCAAACTTGATTTAATACCAATAAAGAAATACCATGAACTTCTGGAGCTAAAAGGAATCCAACTAAAACTCATTCGCCAACTCAACAAATCTCTTTCAAAACGGAATTGGGTATATGTAAATCCTTTATTCTTGAAATCATATCCTGATGACGCCCCTACAGACCACCGAGGGGATAACTCAATATCTCCGGAGAACATCAAAGAATGGGACGAAATAGTGCTTTCCCTGCGCGCATTGGTATAATTGATGGCATAAGCCAGTTGCAAACTCCACGGCAATTTGCTATTGTAGAGTTCAAGTGGGCCTTCTTCCTCATCGTCATCATCTGTTCTGAAACGAGAGTCGGAAAAATCTTGAGCTCGTCCAAACAAATCATCATCCCGACCACCACTTCTCAAATTTTCCTCCTTGCTTCGCTCGTCAGAAGTATCTTTTTTGAACAATTGACTGGACAATGTATAGTTCATGGTCAAATTGGCCGATGTCAATCGGAACAAACTCCCCCCATTATCTATATTGAAGGTATTGATCTTGTTATTGTTATTATCTAGAGCATAAGGATCTAGAGTCATCCCAAAATTCACACTCATTTTATTGTCAAAAAACTGAGTCCCACCAGTTATTCTCAACGGACTCCATTGCAGTGAGTCACCAGCCAAATTATAAGCTGTACTGAAATTAAGATTGTTAAGCAAAGTTATTTTTTTAGCATCGGTTGCAGTGGAGTCGCGATCTTTTACTTTGGCTTCAAAATTATTCGAAACAGCAATACCTATGGAACTGGAATAGGTTTTTCCGGGCACACCATATATTGATCCTTCAAAACGGGTATATTCCACATCTTCAGTAGTTAAACCATCGGCACTTACCACTTCATAGGTATCGTAATATTTTTTAAAGGCTGGGTTTACACTATAGGAAACCGAAGGACGCATAACATGTCTTATGGCTTTCAACCATCGGTCTTTTCCTTCTTTTTCAAAGTTGAACATACCATAAACGGTGGTTCCTATACTGGAACTGAAATTATAAGTTCTATAAGAATCAAAGCCTTTGATATCATGACTTACAACTTCATCGGTTACGGGATCAAAATATTTCTCAATAGTTTTAAATACCCAAGTTTCGTCATAGCTGGTGCCGGCACTAAGACTTAAATATTTGAAAAGCTTGAAGTTTGTTGAGATAGGTATAGAATGTCTAATACCCATCTTGGCATCGTCCCACATTTCCTGCTTAAAGAACAGGGAATCGGTAGTGGAAATTCTGTTTTCGGCTCTTAAATTATATTGAAAATTAATGTTTTGGATAATTCCCTTTTTAGTCCCTGTTTTTGGCGCAAAGGGAAAAACACGGCTCATACTTCCCTGAAAAGTAGGCAGGGTCATATTAATTTGACTGGTATTGGTGTTTTGGGAATGGGTGGCCGTAACACTCATATTTACCTGTGGCTCCCCTTGAAACGTTTTGGAATACGAAATGGAGGAAGACAAGGTGTTGTTAAGAAAACTGGAGGAGTTAATTTGGTTATAGGATTGTTGATAATACTGACTACTACCTAGGTTTACCGAGGCCGAAAACCGGGAGCTAGGATTGGCTTTACTGTCTTGACTGTGAGACCATCGTATATTGTAGATGGTCGATTTTGAGTAGTCGGGAAAGCCTCTTTCACTGTTAATGTTATTTTCATACCTAAACCCAAAATTTCCCCTAAACTTATACCTAATGGCATAATTACTCTCCATTCGGAGGCCATAACTACCATTCGTATAGTAATCTCCCGTAACGGCCAAATCTACATAGTCGCTTATCGCAAAATAGTAACCGCCATTTTGTAAGGAGAAGCCACGTTGCCTTGAATCGCCATAAGTAGGAATTAGAACTCCGGATTTTTTCTTTTTGGTTAAAGGAAAGAACCCAAACGGAATACCGATAGGCGTGGGGACGTTGTAAAAGAAAAGATTGGCAAGCCCGGTGACTACCTTCCCATCAGGGACAATTTTCGCCTTTCTCATCTTAATGTAATATTCGGGATCCAGCGTATCTTTAGCAGTTGAATAAATAGCGTCTTTTACAAAATAAACAGAATCGTTAACTCTCTTGGATACCGGAGACATGATCCAGCCATCGCCTTGTTCGGAATAGGAACGGTAAGTTAAAGCTCTTTCTGTTTTGGTATTGAATATCAACGAGTCTGGAGCAACTTCATTTTCACCTTGGGTAAAAACAGGTTTTTGGGAATAAACCCCAGTGGAATCGTCTACAATTCCTTTGGCATACACCTGATTTTTACGATAGTCAATAATAATCTGCCCCGCTTTAATGACCATATCTTCATAGCGCACTTCGGCCATATTGTATAAATACAGGCGTTGTTCTTTTTTATTGAAAGAAGTATAATCTGTTGCCTTATAGGTAACTAACCCCGTTAAAAACTCTTTTTTAGGTTTAACGGAGTCTTGTACTGTGGTATCAATCTCTTTAACGGGAACCAAGCTGTCAATGGATACGGTGATTGTGTCTTGCTTTTCTTCAGGCTTTATGGTAAGGCCTTTTTTTGGTAGGTCCTGTCCGTAGCTCAACATGTTGATAAACATGGTAAAACTTAGGCATAAAAGGATATGGGACCAGTTGGAGTACAATCTATTTAAACGTATTTTTGTAAAAATATGGCTCGGTTTTTGAATTGTCAAAATTACATATATATTTTGAGTGAATCTCAATATTCATAAAAAATTAAGAATTACAATAAATACGGTTTTTTGCGGTTAAAATCTTTATGAAAACGAAACAACAGTTTTTTTTGGTATACCTACTTTTAGGTTTAACATTTTTTTTCAATATATCAGCATTAGCACAGGATAAAGGTAAAAAGTTTGTAGTGGTTTTGGATGCTGGTCATGGTGGGAAAGATTCCGGTAACTTAGGGAGTGGCTTCAAGGAGAAGGACATTGCTTTAAATATAGTATTGGGGATTGGTAAGGAATTAGAAAAGAATCCAGATATAAAAGTTGTATATACTCGTAAAACGGACGTTTTTGTAGATTTATTTGTAAGAGGTAAAATAGCTAACGAGGCAAAAGCAGACTTGTTTGTTTCGGTACATTGTAATGCGCACAATTCTAGTGCCCATGGAACCGAAACATGGGTTTTGGGACTGCATAGAAACAAAACAAATCTTGAAGTTGCCAAAAAAGAAAATGAGGTAATTTATTTAGAAGACAATTATGCGTTGAATTATGAAGGGTATGATCCCAATTCTCCAGAAACTTTGATAGGACTCACCATTATGCAAGAAGAATACTTAGATCAGAGTATTACTTTAGCTAGCTACATCCAAAACAACTTTACAAATGGCTTAAAACGAGTAAATCGTGGAGTTAAACAAGCAGGTTTCATAGTTTTACATCAAACAGTTATGCCCAGCGTTTTAATTGAAGTTGGCTTCCTTACAAACAAATTGGAGGGAACCTACCTCAATTCCAAAAAAGGACAGGAAGATATGTCCAGCCAGATAACAGGAGCTATTTTAAAATATAAAAAAGAGGTGTTTCATGGTTTTGGAGAAATGGTTTCCATTCCTAATCATGAAGATGTCGAAATAACCGAGACGGCGCCTTCCCAACCTGAAGCCATATATCCCAATATTGTTTTTAAAGTGCAAATAGCAGCCAGTAGTAATAACATAGAGCCCAAGCCATATAATTTTAAAGGATTGAGCGATATTTCCCGTGAAAAAATGGGAGCTTTGTATAAGTATTACTACGGTTATACTTCCGATTATAACAAAATAAAGAGCATGCTTGAAACGGCCAAAGCCAAGGGATATGCCTCTGCATTTTTGGTTGCTTTTAAAGATGGCGAACAGATAACCATGGAACAGGCTCTTAAAACAAGCCTTAATTAGAGTTATTCTTTTTAAATTTATTTCTACTTTTGCTTAGAACCAAACCAATTTGCCTTGAAATTAACAAGAGAAATTAAAACAGCCTTTTTAGTCATTGTTGGCATAGCTGTGTTTATTTTTGGATACAGCTACCTTAAAGGCTTGAGTATCCTTGATTCCTACAATACATTTTATACCGAGTTTGATTATAATGCTTTAAAGCAGGCGTCGCCAGTAACCATAAAAGGCAATCAAGTAGGGAAGATTACCACTATTAAATATGATTTCAAAACGGGTAAGACCCGTGTAGCGTTTACAGTAATAGGTGAATTGGAATTCTCCAAAAACAGTAAAGTCCGTATGTACGATTTGGGCTTAATGGAAGGAAAGGGTTTGGCCATTATTCCTGCCAACGATGGGGCAACCCCTGCAAAAAATGGAGATATTCTGCAATCTGAAGTTGAAGAAGGCCTCATTAATACACTCACTAGTAATTTTTCCGGATTGAGTACCGGTTTGGACTCCACTCTTAAAAAGGCCGATACGTTATTGACCAACCTGAATGTTATTTTAAAAGACGAATCGGATAAAGGACTCAAACATGCAGTGATGGAGTTAAACCTAACGTTGCAATCTTTCCAGAAACTTTCTGCTTCAGCCAATAATCTTGTTGTTAAAAATACCGATAGTCTTTCGGCATTGATAAGTAACTTTAATCAAGTAAGTCAAGACCTTGCTGGTCTATCAACCGATCTTAAAGATATCAAGCTCTCAGAGACTGTAGCCAATCTGGATTCTGCCTTAAACAATGTGAATACGCTCTTAGACGGAATCAATAAAGGCGAGGGTACTCTTGGGTTATTAATGACCGATGATAAATTGTACCACAACCTGGAAGTGGCTACTTTTCAGCTAAAAGAATTACTTCAAGACTTTAAATTAAATCCAAAACGTTATATTCATGTTTCTGTTTTTGGGAAAAAAGCCGAGGAGTTTGAAAAACCTGAAGACGAAAGAGAATAACCACCACTATGAATTACATTCCTAATATTCTATTTGTTATAGTCCTTGGAATAGGGATAGGGTACTTTGCTAAAAACGTAAAAAAACTCATCCGAAATATTAAGCTTGGGCATACCGTAGATGTGAGCGATAACCGGTCACAGCGTTGGAAAAACATGATCAATATTGCGCTTGGACAAAGCAAAATGGTACGCCGTCCAGTGGCTGGTTTTCTTCATGTAATTGTTTATCTGGGTTTTATTATTATTAATATTGAAGTACTTGAAATTGTCATAGACGGTATTTTTGGAACCCATAGAATCTTCTCTTTTTTAGGAGGATTTTACAGTTTTTTAATTGGCAGTTTCGAAATATTGGCCGTTTTGGTTTTGGTTTCGGTGATTGTTTTTTGGATTCGGAGAAATGTTATCAAACTGAAACGTTTTTGGAAAGCCGAAATGACCGCTTGGCCTAAGAATGATGCCAATTACATTCTCTATTTTGAAATGGTTCTCATGTGCTTGTTCTTGATTATGAATGCCACCGATAGCCATTTTCAGGAAATGAATTCAGGAAATGTTATTAGCGGTATGATAGCACCTTGGTTTGATGGGTTTTCCGCATCTACACTTCATGGTATTGAGAGAACAGCTTGGTGGTTGCACATTATGGGTATTTTAGTGTTTCTTAATTACCTTTATTTCTCAAAGCATTTACACATTCTTTTGGCCTTTCCTAATACTTTTTTTGCCAGTGTAAAACCAAAAGGGCAATTCAACAATTTAGAAGCCGTGACCAAAGAGGTCAAACTTATGATGGATCCTAATGCCGATCCCTTTGCCGCACCGGCTGAAGGTGAAACACCACCAGCTAAGTTTGGCGCCAGTGATGTCACCGATTTAAATTGGCTTCAACTATTAAATGCCTATACCTGTACCGAATGTGGGCGTTGCACCAGTGAGTGTCCCGCTAATTTGACAGGCAAAAAACTCTCCCCTAGAAAGATCATGATGGATACCCGTGACCGTTTGGAGGAAGTGGGTAAAAATATAGATGCCAATAAAGGAGAATTTAAAGAGGATGGCAAGCAATTACTGGACAATTATATCACCAGAGAAGAACTTTGGGCTTGTACCACCTGTAATGCCTGTGTTGAAGCTTGCCCTGTAAGCATAAATCCCTTATCTATTATTTTAGATATGAGACGTTATTTGGTGATGGAGCAAAGCGCTGCGCCAATGGAATTAAACAATATCATGACCAATATTGAGAACAACGGTGCACCCTGGCCTTATAACCAAATGGACAGATTGAATTGGACAAAAGAGTAATACGTATTTTAAAACAATGTAATTAACATGAGCCAACTGATTGTAAAAACAATGGCAGAGTATATGGCAGAAGGCAAACAGCCCGAGATTTTGTTTTGGGTTGGTTCTGCAGGAAGCTATGATGATAGAGCCAAGAAAATCACGAAGGCCTTTGTGAAGCTTCTCAATAAAGCCCATGTTGAGTTTGGTGTTTTAGGCACCGAAGAAAGCAATACAGGCGATGTGGCCAAGCGTGCCGGAAATGAATTTTTATTCCAAATGCAGGCCATGACCAATATTGAAATTTTAAATGCTTATGAGGTCAAACGTATAGTAACAGCGTGTCCTCATTCTTATAACACACTTAAAAATGAATATCCTTCATTAGGTGGGAATTATCAAGTGCAACACCACACGGAGTATATACAAGAATTGATGCAGAGCGGCCGGTTGAAGATTGAGAGCAATTCTGAACTACATGGAAAGCGCATTACATTTCATGATCCTTGTTATTTGGGACGAGCCAATGAAGTTTATGAAGTGCCACGAAATCTATTAAAAAAGCTAGGAGTAGAATTGGTTGAAATGAAGCGCAACCGAAGAACAGCCCTATGTTGTGGTGCCGGTGGCGCACAAATGTTTAAAGAACCCGAAAAAGGCGATAAGGACATTAATGTTTTACGTACTGAAGACGCCTTGGAAACACAACCTTCCATCATAGCTACAGGGTGTCCGTACTGTAATACGATGATGACCGATGGGGTGAAGGCCAAAGAGAAAGAAGGAAGCATTCAAGTGTTGGATATTGCTGAATTGATTGCCAACGCCCAAGGCTTATAAGTCGACAAATTCATTATGACTAAGGAAATTTTCCTACTGAATATTTCAGGACAAGATAAACCGGGACTAACTTCCAGTTTAACCGCAGTTTTAGCGGAGTACGATGCGAAGGTATTGGACATTGGCCAGGCAAACATTCATGATACATTATCCTTGGGAATCCTTTTCGAGATTAAATCTAAAGCTAAATCAGCAGGTGTCCTTAAGGATCTGTTGTTTAAGGCTTATGAATTGGGTATTACAGCCAAGTTTACACCCATCACCTTAGATAATTACGAAAAATGGGTAAATCTTCAAGGCAAGGATAGATACATTGTTACCATCTTGGGAGAAAAACTAAGTGCCGAACAAATCTCAAAGGTTACTGAAATTATTTCTGAGAAAAACTTAAATATTGATGCGATTAAAAGGCTCACAGGACGTATCTCCCTTTTTAAAGAAGACGACTATCCTAGAGCTTGTATAGAATTATCCATTAGAGGAAAAATTGAAGACAAATCTGAATTTACTGAGAAGTTCATGCAAATTTCCCAGGATTTGGATGTTGATATTGCCTTTCAAGAAGATAATATTTACAGAAGAAATAGACGCTTGGTTTGTTTTGACATGGATTCAACATTGATACAAGCCGAAGTAATTGACAAATTGGCTGAATTGGCTGGTGTTGGTGACCAAGTAAAAGCTATTACAGAATCTGCCATGCAAGGAGAGATAGATTTCAAGGAAAGTTTCACCCAGCGCATGCAACTTCTTAAAGGTCTCAGTGAAAATGTACTTCATGATGTAGCAATCAATTTACCTATAACCAAAGGGGCTGAGCGATTAATAAACACCTTGAAAAGCTATGGGTTTAAAACAGCTATTTTGTCGGGTGGATTTACGTATTTTGGAAACTATCTGCAAAGAGAGCTAGGTATAGATTACGTTTACGCCAATCAACTGGAGATTGAAAACGGGGTTTTAACCGGTGGTTATGTAGGTGAAATTGTTGATGGAGCCAAAAAAGCGGAGTACTTGCAAGAGTTAGCCAGAAAAGAAGCCATCAATATAAATCAAACCATAGCTATAGGTGATGGCGCCAATGATTTACCTATGTTAAATCTAGCAGGTTTGGGAATTGCTTTTCATGCTAAGCCCACCGTTAAGAACAATGCCCAAAATTCCATATCCAGTATTGGTTTGGACGGCGTGCTGTATTTGTTAGGGTATCATGACAGGCATATAGATTTAATGTGAAGACACTATGGCTAGAATGATTAAAACAGGTAATATGTTTTCCCGTAGAATGATAACTTTGATGCTAATTGTATTTATCTTTTTTAAGATCAATGCTCAAAAACCTTTAGACTCAACACTTGTTTCCAAAGACCCCACAAAGTTTAGATACAGTTCCTTGATTCTTCCAGGGGCATTAATCACAATAGGTATCATAGGTCTGGAAAGTCATACACTTAAAGATGTGAGTGCAGGTATTAATGAAGAAAGAGACGAGCATATAGACGATTTAATCACTATTGATGACTTTACACAATATGCGCCAGTTGCTTTAACTTATGGATTAGATGCCTTTGGGGTAAATGCGAAGCATTCTTTTAAAGATAGAACACTTGTGTTGGCAACCTCTTATCTGGTTATGTCTTCCACGGTACTAATTTTAAAATCCACTGCTAGGGTAGAAAGACCTGACGGCAGCTCTTTTAATTCTTTTCCGTCAGGACATACAGCCACAGCTTTTATGGGTGCCGAAATGTTGTGGCAGGAATACAAACATCATTCTATATGGTATGGTGTATTAGGTTACTCGCTTGCTATAACTACAGGTACATTTAGGGTGTATAATGACAGACATTGGTTTAATGATGTCGTAATGGGAGCAGGAATTGGGATATTAAGCACCAAGATTGGTTATTGGCTATTGCCTTTTATGAAGAATAAAGTCTTTAAATCAAAAAAAGAAAATAATATAGGTTACAATGGTATGGTTTTGCCCTTCTTTTCGACTGAAGGAATAGGCCTTTCTGCCGTAGTTAGATTTTAATATATATGCTAGTAGATTTTAATACATTACCCGAAGATTCTCGCATTTGGATTTACCAAGCGAATCGTTCCTTTACAGAAGATGAAATTAAGGAAATTAGTTCCAAGTTAGACGTTTTTATTGAAAATTGGACGGCTCATGGAAGTGATTTAGAGTCAGGCTATAAAATTGTTTATAAGCGTTTTATAGTTATAGCCCTAAATCAAAACTTAAATATAGCAACAGGCTGCTCAATAGATGCGTCGGTTCATTTTATTCAGCAATTGGAAAAAGACTATAACGTAGATTTGATGGACAAAATGAATGTCTCCTATAAACAAGGTGAATTCATAGCATACAAGCCTCTTTTGGAGTTTAAAAAGATGGCCAAGCAAAAAGCTGTTTCTGGAAACACCATCGTTTTTAATAATCTGGTCACAAACATTGCCGAGTTTAATGAGCATTGGGAAGTGCCCGCTCACGAGAGTTGGCACAGTAGGTTTTTAAGTTAAATTTGGTATAAATTGATTATATCAGACAATTTAATGAACCATTTTTGAGTTATTCAATAGTACTTTTGAACAAAATTGCTTTTGATGAAAATAATTGCTTTCCTAATCTTCTTTAGTTTTTCTTTTTCAGGAATTTCACAGAATTGGCTCACCAATTTTGAAGAGGCTAAAACCACTGCTAAAAAAGACAATCACAATATTCTCTTGGTTTTTCAAGGGTCGGATTGGTGTGCTCCTTGTATGAAATTGGATAAGGAAATATGGAGCAACTCTGAATATCAGAAACTTGCCAAAGACCATTTTGTTATGCTAAAAGCCGATTTTCCTAAAAAAAAGGCTAATCGACTTGCTGATGAACTGCAAAAACAAAACAATGCTCTAGCTGAAAAATACAATCCTCAAGGTTTTTTTCCACTGGCTGTGGTCTTGACCCCGGAAGGTAAGGTCTTGGGACAGATAGGTTATGAGCACTTAGCACCACAAGCATATTTCAATAAATTGATTGCTTTTGAGAAGTAATTTAAAAATCTTGATTCTATTTCTTTTGTTGGGTTTTATTTCCTCTGCACAACAAACGTACAATCGTACCTTAAAACTCATGGGAAGTCGGTTTGATATAACCGTTGTGGGTGAAAATCAAACGGAAGCAAACAACTATATTGATTTGGCCATTGGTGAAATTTCCAGAATCGAAAAGTTAATTTCGTCCTGGGACCCTAATTCCCAAACCTCAGAAATTATAAGAAATGCTGGACTAAAGTCTGTAGTGGTTGATCAAGAGCTCTACGATTTAATTGAACGTAGTATTAAAATATCTAAATTAACGTCTGGTGCTTTCGATATCAGTTATGCTTCCATGGATAAAATTTGGAAGTTTGACGGCAGCATGAAAGAAATGCCTTCTGAAGAAGCAATTAAACAATCTGTTTCAAAAGTTGGTTACCAAAATATTGTACTTAACCCTGAAAACCACTCCGTTTTTTTAAAACTGGAAGGCATGAAGATTGGTTTTGGAGCTATTGGGAAAGGGTATGCAGCCGATAGAGCTAAAGCATTACTGATCGAAAAAGGGGCAAAGGCAGGGATTATCAATGCTTCAGGTGACCTGAATACTTGGGGAAAACAACCCAATGGGCAAGACTGGATGGTAGCTATCGTAAATCCATTGAATAAGGATAAAGTATTTTCTTGGTTTCCGGTAGAAAACAGTGCCGTGGTTACTTCTGGCAATTATGAAAAATATGTTCGATTCAACGGAACCTTATACACTCACATTATAGACCCAAGAACGGGGTATCCCGCTACGGGAATACTAAGTGCGTCTATATTTACCAAAACGGCCGAGCTGGCAGATGCTCTAGCGACATCAGTTTTCGTTATGGGATTGGAAACGGGTTTGGATTTTATCAATCAATTAAAAGGGGTTGAATGCGTTATTGTTGATGAAAACAATAAAATTCATACCTCTAGTAATATAACATTAAGTCAATCAAATTAATATGAGATTAGTAGCAGTGCTCTTAGTAGCCTTATTTTTAAATTCCTGTGTTTCTGTAAAGGAATATGAAAAAATAAACCTTAACGATCCGGATATGAGTTTGTCACAGAAAAAAATAGATCGTTTTGAAACCAGTTATCAAGTCTATCGTGAAGGTGCAGCTGGTGCTAATGGTGGTAAAGCAGGTGGGGGCTGTGGTTGTAATTGAGATGAAAAAGGTTGTCGTTATAATATTTCTATTTGTAGCAGCATTTGGATTTTCCCAACAGGATTCAACATTGGTTTACAAGAAGCGGGTTTTGGATCAAACCGAAGTTGATTTTTTGATTAGTTATTATGCCCAAGACGGTGATAACGCAGCTGTAACCGGAGGTATTGGTACTGAAGAGTTAACAGATATCACACCCACCATTGTTATTTCTGTTCCATTAAACGAAGATGATGTTTTGACTGTAGATGCAGGCATTTCCAGTTACACTTCGGCGTCTTCCAGTAACCTCAATCCATTTGATAAAACTGGCGCTTCTAATGGAGGCGAGGGACATGATGATGACAGGTTGGCTCCTGGTGACGTAACTGGAAGCCCTTGGGTAGCATCTTCAGGAGCCTCAAGGCAAGATGTATGGGCGAGTGGTACAGTAGATTATTCGCATAGTTCTGATGACAGAAATTTAATTTGGAATGCCAACGTCTCGTTTGCAACGGAATTTGATTATAGTTCCATAGGTTTTGGTGG
>JAGQZG010000338.1 GCA_020435705.1 Mangrovimonas sp. | reverse complement strand
AAATCCATTTTGATTTAGCACCTAAACCGCTATTTTTTATATACGTTGTTACCCACTGGCTTTATTCCGTTCAGCTTGGTTTTCAGCGTTGGCAAAGACATACTCTTTTGCAATTTTTGGTGTGTGTTGGCTGTAGCGAATTGCGAATGTGTATGGCTTTGAGCGTAGGCTTTTTTAGTTTCCACTTAGTTGTTTTTTTCAAAAGATGTTTCTAATAGATTACATTTATTCATTAGAATATTGATATTTGCAATAATTGACAGTTGTTCTCATTGTTTTAAATAAGATAAAACTATCTCAATTAAAAAATTTTCTATATCTTTGAAGTAAATTTAAAGATTATATGTTTTCTAAAGCTTGTGAATACGGGATTAAAGCTTCCATTTTTGTTGCGTTAAACTCGTATAAAGGGAAACGTGTTAGTCCAAAAGAAATTTCTGAAGAGATTGATTCGCCTAAAGCTTTTACGGCAAAAATTCTTCAAGATTTAGTAAGGCATAACATTATCAATTCAATTCAAGGTGCTTATGGTGGATTTGAAATAGAAAAAAGCAAAATACCTTCCATAAAACTAGCACAAATAGTAAATGCTATTGATGGTGATAAAATTTATAAAGGTTGTGGTTTAGGTTTAGAAGTATGCGATGAAAAGCATCCTTG
>JAGQZG010000337.1 GCA_020435705.1 Mangrovimonas sp. | reverse complement strand
AACCCGTTATTGAAATTGGGGCTTTTGCAGGTGACGGAATGTACCAAGAACACGGCGGTTGTCCTTCGGGTGGCGTGGTGGTGAAGATGGGCTACATTAAAGGCAAGCAGTGTCTTGTGGTGGCCAATGATGCAACTGTTAAAGCCGGTGCCTGGTTCCCTATTACGGGTAAAAAGAACTTGCGTGCTCAAGAAATTGCCATTGAAAATAAATTGCCTATTATCTATTTGGTAGACTCGGCCGGCGTCTATCTACCCATGCAAGATGAAATCTTTCCGGACAAAGAACATTTTGGGAGAATCTTTAGAAACAATGCAGTCATGAGCAGTATGGGCATTACTCAAATTGCCGCTGTTATGGGCAGCTGTGTGGCCGGTGGTGCCTACTTGCCCATTATGAGTGACGAAGCTTTGATTGTCGATAAAACGGGCAGTATTTTTTTAGCAGGAAGTTACTTAGTTAAAGCAGCCATTGGTGAAACTATTGATAATGAAACACTTGGCGGTGCCACAACACACACGGAGATTTCAGGAGTGACCGACTATAAAGCCAAAGACGATAAAGAGGCTTTGGACACCATAAAGAACATTATTGATAAAATAGGCGATTATGACAAAGCCGGTTTCAGCAGAATTAAAGCCGAAAAACCCACTGAAAACCCACAGGACATCTATGGA
>JAGQZG010000336.1 GCA_020435705.1 Mangrovimonas sp. | reverse complement strand
AGAAAGATCTTCTAACAAAACTCGTTGTAAGCATTGACGAGGTTTTCGGCAATCAATTCCGCTGGACGTCCTTCAATATGATGGCGCTCTAACATGTGAACCAATTCACCATTCTTAAACAAGGCCATACTTGGCGAACTTGGAGGAAATGGAATCATGTGTTCACGGGCAGTTTCAGTAGCTTCTCTGTCAACACCCGCAAAAACAGTTACTAAATGATCTGGGGTTTTAGCATTTTGCAAGCTCATTCGTGCACCTGGTCTAGCATTGGCAGCGGCACAGCCGCACACCGAGTTAACCACCACAAGCGTGGTGCCTTCTTTGGCTAAAGCTGCATTTACAGCTTCAGATGTATGTAGTTCTTCAAACCCAACATTGGTTAGGTCTTCGCGCATAGGTTTTACTAATTCTGCTGGATACATATCTTAATTTTTTATTACCAATTAATTTTAAAGCACAAAGATAGGTAATAAATAACTCTTACTTGTAGAGCTTAACATGAATTTAAAACAGAAGGTTCAACGTTCAAAGGTCAATAGAAAGCCATCGGCGGCAACATTTTCATCTAGTGTCATGGTACTGCCATTAATGGTTAGTATGCCTAAATCTAGAGTTTCACCTATAATCAGTGAAGTTGTGGTGCCATCAGTAGTAAGGTAAGTGCAGGCGTAAGTACCAGATTCCAATCCGTCATAAATAACATCTTCAGTATTATTGTTTTCAACTACTAGTGTTGTTCCATCGTCACTA
>JAGQZG010000335.1 GCA_020435705.1 Mangrovimonas sp. | reverse complement strand
AAGAAATTGTTCACCGTATCCTATTAAGAAATCTAAAATTTCGGGGTCGGTTTTAGGTCCCGGAATTACTTCAAATAATTTTAAATACCGCGGCGGGTTAAAAAAGTGTGTTCCGCAGAAATGTTTCTGAAAATCTTCACTTCTTCCCTCGCTCATAAAATGGATAGGAATACCGGAAGTGTTCGAAGTAATAATAGTTCCCGGAGTTCTGTGTTTTTCAAGGTTTTCAAACACTTGTTTTTTAATATCCAAACGCTCTACCACTACTTCAATAATCCAATCTGCATCTTTCACTTTTGCAATGTCATCTTCAAGATTTCCGGTAGTGATCCTACTGACAAACGATTTATGATAGAGTGGCGCAGGGTTACTTTTTATGGCATTCGTTAAGGCATCGTTTACAATTCTATTACGTACTTGTTTGTTTTCAATGGTAAACCCTTTTGCTTTTTCTAAGTCATTAAGTTCGCGAGGGACAATATCGAGCAGTAAAACTTCTACACCAATATTGGCAAAATGGCAAGCAATACCGCTTCCCATAATACCGGATCCTATAACAGCGACTTTATTGATTCTTCTTTTGGACATATTATGAAATTTTTTCAGTCGAATACATATTTTTTGTCTGTACCATTTCCATAATGGTATGGGCTACTTTTTTGAAGGTTTTTAAATCTTCTTCGGAAATGTGTACTTTTACAGCTTCATCAAAACGCAAAACCACCCCTTTAGAAAATTCACGCATTTCCTTTCCGAAGGGGGTAAGATGAATAAGAACGCTTCTTCCATCGGAAGGGTTGGGTTTCCGTTCAATTAAACCACGGTCT
>JAGQZG010000334.1 GCA_020435705.1 Mangrovimonas sp. | reverse complement strand
TTATTTCCGAAATACGAGGCAAAGGATTAATGCTCGCCGTTATGACGCCTTCGGCCGAAATTACCAACGAAGTGATCCTGAAATGTCAAGACGCAGGGCTTATTCTTTTTTGGTTGCTTTTTGAGCCCAAAGCCATTCGCATCACTCCGCCTTTAACTATTTCAAAAGAAGAAATTATCAAAGGATGTGATATCATTCTCTCTGTTTTGGATTCACTTTCCTAAAAACTTTCAACCTAAGAAACTGAGTATCAAAAAAAATCGCTTAAGCCATCAAGAATTATACGCCCTGTTGATTAATTTGTTAAAAACATTTGCAGTTAACACCAACATAAAACCATGATAACCTTAAATTTATTCAAACAAACTACTTACCGTTGCCTATGGAGTTAAGCCCTCAAGACGAAAACAACGAACTATCGCTTACCAAATTTGAAGCCATGTTAAAAACAAACAATGTTTTGTTTTTTGATTCCGAAGAGTTTGAAACCATTATCCATCACTATCTAAATCTTGGAAAAGTTGCCTTGGCAAAAAAAGCCATTAAACTGGGCTTGGACCAACATCCAACTTCAGTGAACCTTAAACTATTCCAAGTTGAAATCTTCGTGTTTGAAAACAAGTTTGAGGAAGCGAACGAGTTGCTGAACGAGCTCTACAGTCTAGAACCGTTGAACGAAGAAATTTACATCCAGAAAGCCAATATTTACTCCAAACAAGATGAACACCAAAAAGCCATTGAAGTGTTGAAAAAAACCCTGGAGTTTACTGACGATACGTTTGATATCTATTCCCTTATTGGTATGGAATATCTGTTTTTGGATGAATTTGAAGAAGCAAAGTACTACTTTATGAAATGTATTGAGGAAGAAGACGATGACTAT
>JAGQZG010000333.1 GCA_020435705.1 Mangrovimonas sp. | reverse complement strand
AAATGTTCCGCCCGTGGGCCATTTTCGCATTAATATTGATTGGGTTTGAGTTTTTGTTGCGAACTACAATATTTAAAGGATTTTTATAGAAATGGATCAAATAGTTTTAGATCAACCCATATACTTCTACATTCTCTTCGCCATTCCGGTGATAGTGGTGGTTTTTCTATTGCTTTTGATTTGGAAAAGAACGGTTCAGAAAAGATTTGTTGATAAAGAACTTCTGAAAAAATTGAGCCCAAACCGTTCGCTCTTTAAATCTGTCTTAAAAGTTTTGGTGCTTTGTTTGGCCATTGCCTGTTTAAGTTTTGCATTGGTAAATCCTAAAATAGGCACCAAGCTCGAAACGGTAAAGCGTGAAGGCGTTGACATTGTTTTTGCGTTGGACGTTTCAAAAAGTATGTTGGCGGAAGACATTGCGCCAAACCGTTTGGAAAAGTCAAAACAGCTCATTACCCAAATAATCAATGGGCTTGCAGGAGATAGAATTGGAATCATTGGTTACGCTGGGAGCGCATTTCCGCAAGTTCCAATTACTTCAGATTTTTCATCCGCAAAGCTATTTTTAAGTGGCATGAATACCGATATGGTTTCTTCACAAGGAACCGCCATTACCCAAGCCATTGAAATGGCACAAACATTTTATGATGATGAAGAGCAGACCAATCGCGTGTTGTTTATCATTTCAGATGGAGAGGATCATGAAGGTAATGTTTCAACAATTGCTGAAGAAGCTGCCGAAAAAGGTATCCGTATTTTCACCATAGGCGTGGGAACTTTGGAGGGTGGCCCAATTCCTATCAAAGAAAATGGCGTGCTTCAATATTACAAACGCGACCAAAATAACGAGCAGGTAATCACCCGTTTAAGTGAAGAAACTCTTAAAGA
>JAGQZG010000332.1 GCA_020435705.1 Mangrovimonas sp. | reverse complement strand
GAATACGATTACAAGAAAAAAATGCTAACCTACGATTTCAATGACGGCAGAACCTCAACAGAGAACAAATTGAAAGTGATTGTTACTGATAATGTTGGAAATAGTACTACATTTGAAGCTACATTCTTTAGGAAATAAAATTATATCATTTGAAATCAGCTAAAATCCTATTCGTCCTAGTTACTACGTTATTCTTTTCTTATGGCTTTTCACAAACAGGAATTATTAGAGGAATCATACTGGATGAAGACAAGAAGCCCATTGAAGGTGTTAATATCAATTCCGGAGACACAGGTACCACCACAAATACGAATGGTTTTTTCATCCTGAAAATTCCCTCAAATCATGATATTACCGTTGAATTCACTCACATTACTTACAAAAAAATCACAGCCACTTTCAACCTTAAAAATGGTGAAGAATTGGAATTCAATCCTGTGATGAGTCTTTCTGTTGAACAAATTCCCACTGTGGTTATCAGCAGTAAAACTAGAGAAAATGTAAAAGGTGTTGTTGCGTTTGAACCCGAAACAATCAGGAAAATACCTGGGGCCAATGCCGGTGTTGAGAACCTTTTGATGACCTTGCCTGGCGTGAGCAACAACAACGAATTGAGTACACAGTATTCCGTTCGTGGTGGAAACTATGACGAAAATCTTATTTACGTAAACGGCGTGGAAGTGTACCGCCCTTTCTTGGTGCGCTCTGGTCAACAGGAAGGTTTGAGTTTTGTCAATACCGATTTGGTACAGAATGTAGAATTCTCGGCCGGTGGTTTCCAAGCGCAATATGGCGACAAACTTTCTTCGGTCTTGGATATTACCTACAAAACACCCTACCGCTTTGGTGCCTCGTTGGATCTAAGTCTCTTAGGCGGTAGCCTTTCTGTGGAAGGCGTAAGCAAAGACTCCAAATTGTCTGGGATTGTTGGTGTGCGTTACAGGGACAACAGTTTGCTAGTAGATGCCAAAGAGACCGATGTAAACTACAACCCTACCTTTGCCGATATTCAAACA
>JAGQZG010000331.1 GCA_020435705.1 Mangrovimonas sp. | reverse complement strand
AAGCAGAATTGTTCCATATGATCTTTACAGGACGGGCACTCGCCACAGGAATCAACCATACATCCCACACCAACAAGTTCACCTTCTTTAAATTTGGTAACCTTCGAACCTACTTCGGTCACATGCCCAATAATTTCGTGTCCAGGAACAATAGGATATTGAGACATGCCCCAATCATTATGAGCCGTGTGAATATCACTATGGCACACCCCGCAATAATCAATTTTAATCTTTACATCTTTTGGGCCTACCTCGCGACGGTCAAAATCAAAGGGTTTTATCTCTTCAGTGGGGCTGAATGCTGCATAGCCTTTTGTGTTGCTCATAATGAATGTTTTTGATTATTTTTTAAGACACTCAATTTACGGATAAATTAGGAGAATTGCTGAAGAAAGGTTTTAAATTTATGTTATAATAAAAAAGTGCATTTGCTTATTAAAGCAAACGCACTTCAGGTGATGGATAAGGTTATATTATCTCACCAAAAATTTTGTTTTCATGTTACGGTTATTGGCACTTTCAACAGTCAAAATATACAGGCCCGAAGCCAAAGTAATTGGAATGGTTGTATGACCACTGAGATTTTGAGAAGTATTCAGCACTATTTTTCCTGTCATATCTACAACTGAAATTCTAGCCGTGCCCCAGTTTTGAGGGGCTACTAAGGTGATGTTGTTGCTCACGGGGTTTTGCTGTAACCTAACTTGAGCTATTTCAGATAGATCAATACTAAGTGTAGGATTCAAAATTTCATCTAAAGCAAAGGCAACATTTGCAGTTGTTAGTGTTACATGGGGTTCATTGGCTGTGGGCACATAAGTAGCAGCAAAAGGGGAAGTCCCCAAGTTAGGAGAACTATACCAGTCTGCATCAGGCGTTGCCAAGGCGCTTAAAGTAGGTATGAAACAGAAATATTGGGAATTCAAATTATTAACGAATTCAGTAATGAGGGCATTGGAACCATCATCAAATGAATATAAATCGAATTGCCCTCCTGGGGCACTGTCTATACCATCCGAA
>JAGQZG010000330.1 GCA_020435705.1 Mangrovimonas sp. | reverse complement strand
CATAACAAAAGCTTACGTCAACATTCCACCATCAACATTCAAGGTTTGTCCAGTAATATAGTCACTCATGTCACTCGCTAGAAAAACACACGCATTGGCAATATCTTCAGGAGTTCCACCACGTTTTAACGGAATAGCTTCACGCCACCCTTTTACGGTATTTTCATCCAATTTGGCAGTCATTTCCGTTTCAATAAAACCTGGGGCAATTACATTGCTCCTGATATTTCTTGAGCCCAGCTCCAATGCCACAGATTTGGAGAAACCAATAATACCGGCCTTAGAAGCCGCATAGTTAGTTTGCCCTGCATTCCCTTTCACACCCACTACTGAACTCATATTAATGATAGAGCCTTTACGCTGCTTGAGCATGGTACGCTGTACGGCTTTGGTCATGTTGAAAACGGATTTTAGATTCACTTCAATGACTTTATCAAAATCTTCCTCGCTAATGCGCATCAAAAGATTGTCTTTGGTAATACCAGCATTATTCACAAGAATATCAATACTTCCAAATTCCTTTACCACGTCATCAGCCAATTGTTGAGCTTGGTCAAAACTTGCCGCATCACTTTGATAGCCTTTAGCTTTGATGCCCAAACTATTCAATTCATTCTCCAAAGCCTTAGCTGCTTCTGCAGAAGAACTATACGTGAATGCTACATTGGCTCCATGCTGTGCGAAAGCCAAGGCTATCCCTTTACCAATACCTCTGCTGGCGCCTGTTATAATTGCTGTTTTACCGTCTAGTAATTTCATGTGTAAGTTTTAGTTTAAACAAATATAGTAATTGAGTTTGTGAAAAACTTCAACTTTTAAACCTTTTAAGATTATTAAGGTCTTATTAAGAAAAGTTTCACATATGCCAATAAAAACAAACCACCCAACCGAAACCAAATCTCCAAAATCTACTTGTTTACTATTGATACCTTCACTGTTGATTCTAACTATTTTAAACGCCTGTAATTCCAACTCTACAGATAACTATCAAGATGCAGACCCCTATCCAAACATTTCCACAGTTTTTGGAAATACCATAGAACTGGATAATTTACCCAACTATGTAAACCAAACGG
>JAGQZG010000329.1 GCA_020435705.1 Mangrovimonas sp. | reverse complement strand
GTGCAAGTGAGTTTGGACAAAGCCGTAGACGATTACTATGCCCAACTGGCCGAACGCACCACCGTAGCTTTTGCCTACTCCGATGCACCCTCTGGCAATGTCTTGAAAAGTGGCGACTCCAGTTTATTTTCAACAATAGCAAAGCTTTCCATAGATAACCCCTCCAAAACATTTAAAAACCTGGACAGTTTAACAGCGGCCCAACCTGTTAACGGTATCGCTATATATAGAGGCCGTAAGGCGGATTCTATTATGAAAGACTGGAAACATGACACCCTACCATCTAATGCATTTCTTGAGACATCTACCGTGAATTTAGACGAAAAAGACATTAAATCTTTGACCACAAAAGTTATCATTTCCATGACCAGTGACACCTTGAACTTAAAGGTCGTGGATAGCTTTTTCACAAATGAACTCCACCGGAAAAAACTGGATTTAACTCATAACCTAAAATTTACCAGCGCTAATGGCGACCAAAGAGAATTGGATTCGACAACAGTAAATAAAAACCACTTGGAAACCATTTCAAAGTCTACTTTTTTACCTAAAAAAAGCACACTTAAAGTCCATTTTTCAAACGAAACCAAAATAGTCCTTAAACGCATGTTGGGCAGCATAGTCATTTCTACCTTGCTAGTGCTGGCGGTAATTGGCAGTTTGTTTTATTTGCTGACTATTATCAAGCATCAAAAACAATTATCCGAACTCAAAAACGACCTCATCAGCAATATTACCCACGAGTTTAAAACCCCTATTGCTACCATTGGCGTGGCTCTGGAAAGCATGAAAGATTTTAAGGCGTTGGAAGACAAGCACAAAACAAAAAATTATTTGACTATTTCAAATACCCAACTTTCCAAGCTTAACCTAATGGTGGAAAAACTTTTGGAAACTGCCACGCTAGACAGTGACGAGCTCAACCTTAACAAGTCTTCTGTAGATATTCTGAACATGTTGGAAGCCCTTGCGGAAAAACACCGGCTGAATACTTCAAAGACTATTGAATTCTCTTCCGGTAAGACTTCGGTTTTTGCCACGGTGGATGCTTTTCATTTTGAAAATGCCATCAACAATCTATTGGATAATGCCATAAAATATGGCGGACAGCACATCAACATTCAACTAAACCAAAATAACGATACTTTTA
>JAGQZG010000032.1 GCA_020435705.1 Mangrovimonas sp. | reverse complement strand
GGTTTCATTTTGCCCGCCAATACCAAACTCAATTGTTTGCGCCTTAAAGCACCCTCAAAACGCTCCTTTTCCAAATCGGTTTCAGGGATCAATTCAGGTACAGGAACCGTTTCTCCACGTTCATCTACAGCAACAAAAGTATAGATAGCTTCATTGGCCTTGGAGCGATTGCCGCTTTCACGGTCTTCAATCCAAACATCAATGAACACTTCCATGGACGATTTAAACGCACGGGATACCTTGGCTTCCACAGTGACTACACTGCCTAAAGGAACAGCCTTGCTAAATACCACATGGTTTACAGAGGCCGTTACCACAATGCGGCGGCTATGACGTCTTGCGGCTATACTGGCGGCACGATCCATACGGGCTAAGAGTTCGCCTCCAAATAAATTGTTTAATGGATTTGTTTCACCAGGTAAGACCATATCGGTCATGATGGTTTTGGATTGTTCTGGGGTTTTTGCTGTCATCCTTTTGTGCTAAATGAAGTGCAAAGGTAAAAAGAAATACAATTGCCCTGCCGAATCAAGTTCAGCATCTTTGAAATTAGTTTCCCAAACAAGTTGGCAATGGTAAAATCAATAAAGGAAGGGGAATTAATCCAATTCCTTCACCAACAACCAAGCATCTTTATTGTTGCTGGTTTTAATTTGGTGAAGCGCCTTAAGCGCTTCTTCACGGGTTTGGTAGCTGTCATAAGCCACTTCGTGCAGTCCGTAGTTGTTTACACCAATAGCTCGTGCTTTAAAGCCTAAGTCTTTTAATTGGTCAATTTTCTTTTGGGCATTTTCCTCTATACGAAACGCACCTGTACCTGCAATAACATGGTAATTCCCTGTTTGCTTGCTCACATTTAAGGTAATGGCAGGCAGAGGGTTTTCAATCACAAAGGTAGCCTCCTGTATTTTGTGCTCTAGAGCTTGCTGTGCTTCTTGTTCGGCCATCAAATTATGTTGTTCAACTTGGTCAACATAATAATATGACGAGGCAAACCCACCCAATGTTAAGGCAATCAATGCAACAGCTGCATAGCGTAGATAAGGTTTGGATTTGCGTTTTTCGGGGGTAACAGCAATAGGAATTATTTTTTCAACTTCTTGCGCTTCCTCTTTTAGAACTTCCCGAGTTACTTCAGGTAAAACAAATTGACTTAATCCAAAGGCATCGGTTAAATAATTGAGGTGGTAGGAAGGCTGAAACAAAATCTTGCCTTCATTGTTCAGCGATAGTTCTCCTATATTATCAAAAGAGAGTGTCTCACCTTGAACCAAATAGGATTTTAAGGTTTTAACCCGTTTGCCAATGGCCTGTAAAGCAGTTTCAAAAGGAATCTTTTCAACATCAGCAATATAACGGGCCAAAAGGCCATCGTTTTGCTTGATTTGTTCATTGAAAGACAATACCTTTTTTGGGGGATAAAAAGCATGGGTAGATTCATGGATTTTTGCAGATACCCGTTGGGTCAAAAAGGAGCCAAATTCAGGCACAGTCACACATTCGTAACGGTAAAGTAAATCGCTTATGTAGGTCTCTAGTTGCATAAAAACAAAGTTAAAAATTTTTGATAGGGAATGTGGTTTACCCAGAACATTTTATTAACATTGCACGAAAAAACCTACAAATCAATAAAATAGGCATGCGTTCAAATGAGCTACTATATACCTTGGCATTGCAGAATGTATCTAATATTGGAGACATTACAGCAAAAAAGTTGATTCACCACTGTGGATCGGCTGAAGCTGTTTTTAGCGAAAAAAAACACAAACTTCAAAAAATTGATGGTATTGGTACCGTTATTCTTGCCGATCTTTTTAGTAAAGACCATCTTGTTAATGCAGAAAAAGAATTAAGGTACATTCAAGATAACAGCATTGTTTATCATTTTTTTCAAGATGAAGATTACCCTGAAAAATTGAAGCACTGTATAGATGGGCCCATACTGCTTTTCCAACGAGGTAAAATTAAGTTGAAAAAGAAACGGATAATCAGTATTGTTGGGACTAGACAGATAACCACTTACGGCTCAGAATTCTGTAAAAAATTAGTGCAGGAATTAAAACCATACAATCCAGTAATAGTTTCAGGGTTTGCCTATGGTACGGATATTACAGCACAAAAGGAAGCAATCAAACAGGGGCTTCAAACCATAGGATGCTTGGCCCATGGGCTGAATCAAGTCTATCCCAAAACGCATGCGAAATATATGAAACCAATAGAAGAGAATGGTGGTTTTTTTACGGATTTTTGGAGTAGTGCTACTTTTGATAGGACCAATTTTTTAAAACGAAACCGAATCATTGCCGGACTCAGCGAAGCCACTATTGTGATTGAATCAGCCGAAAAAGGAGGCAGTTTGGTCACCGCCGATATTGCCGATTCCTATAACAGGGATGTATTTGCCGTTCCTGGGAGAGCATTTGACTCTTTAAGTGCGGGATGCAATAATTTAATTAAACAACAAAAGGCTCACGTTTTAACTCATCCAATGGATATCCCATACATGCTGGACTGGCAATTGGAGGATTTCAAAACAAAACCTATTCAGAAACAGCTTTTTGTAGAATTGGATGAAATAGAAAAGAAAGTGTATCACTTCCTTAAAGAAAATGAGAAGCAGCTTTTGGATGTCATTGCATTAAATTGCCATTTGCCGGTTTTTCAAACTGCCAGTGTCTTGTTGGGTATGGAACTAAAAGGTGTTATTAGACCATTGCCTGGGAAGTTGTTTGAGGTTATTTAGACTTTCTTACAGCTTTGTATAGGCTAAATGCTGAAAGGGAAAATATAATTAAAGCAATAGCGGCAAGCCAATCCAATCTTTTTTCTGAAAGCCATCTTGAAGCAACCAATAAAAGCATTGCCATCATGTTTAAGAGCGGAGACAAGTATTCTTTTTTCACTTAGTATCCAAGTTTGCTCCTTACTCTTTTAAGTACATCATTGGCAACAACTTTTGCTTTCTCAGCACCTTTGGCTAACGCCGAATCTACTGCCTCCAAATGGTTCATATAGAAGTGATATTGCTCTCTTGGCAGGGCAAATTTTTCCAGTATCAATTCGTACAGTGCTTGCTTTGCATGGCCATACCCGTATCCGCCTTTTTCATAATTGGCTTTCATGGTTTCTACCGCCTCCTTGTCTGCCAGGAGTTTATAGATTGCAAAACAATTACAGCTTTTCCAATCTTTAGGATCTTCAAGCGGAGTGCTATCTGTTTGAATAGACATGATTTGTTTGCGCAATTGCTTGTCTGGAAGGAAAATGTCAATAATATTACCCTTGCTTTTGCTCATTTTTTCACCATCGGTACCGGGAACAATCATTACTTGCTCGTCTATTTTTGCTTCGGGCATCACAAAAGTTTCTCCCATTTTGGCATGAAAGCGGGAAGCGACATCGCGAGTCATTTCCAGGTGTTGCAATTGGTCTTTACCCACCGGAACATATTCGGCATCATACAATAAAATATCTGCCGCCATAAGCATGGGGTAGGTAAATAAACCTCCATTCACATCTTCCAAGCGTGATGCTTTATCTTTAAAACTGTGTGCTAATTCCAATCTGGAAAAAGGGAAAAAGCAATTGAGATACCAAGACAATTCGGTTACTTGCGGCACATCGCTTTGACGGTAAAAAACGGTTTTCTCTATGTCCAATCCAAAGGCCAACCAGGTTGCGGCAGTTGAGTAGGTATTGTTTCTAAGGGTAGGAGCATCCTTTATTTGTGTTAGCGAATGCAAATCGGCTATAAACAAAAAAGATTCATTTTCAGGAGTTTCGGCCATTTTTATGGCAGGTAAAATCGCCCCCAGTATGTTCCCTAAGTGGGGTGTTCCAGTACTTTGTATACCTGTAAGAATTCGAGACATAGAATAAATGTTAAGTAAACGACAAAGGTAATTTTTTTAATACAATAGCTCAATTAAAATGAGTAGTTTTGGCGAGTCATGAGAGTGTTCAAATACCTTTTCTGGATTGTTTATCGCATTTGGTTTTACATTTTGGTAGCCTTGCCCATACTTGTATTACTTCCCATTCTCCTCATTTCTATTTCAAGGGAACAATGGTATCCTTTCTTTTTCAAGTTAGCCAGATTTTGGGCAAAATTCATCTTGTTTGGTATGGGTTTCAGAGTTAAAATTGAACGAGAACAAGTTCCCGAACGCCATAAAAGCTATATGTTCATTGGCAACCATACCTCCATGACCGATATTATGCTCATGCTGGTTTCGGTAAAAAACCCCTTTGTTTTTGTGGGGAAAAAAGAACTGGCCAAAATTCCGCTCTTTGGTTTTTTCTATAAGCGGACCTGTATTTTGGTGGATAGAAGTTCAGAACGAAGTAGAAAAGCTGTTTTTTTACGAGCGCAAAAGAGACTCAAACAGGGCTTGAGCATTTGTATTTTTCCAGAGGGTGGCGTTCCTGATGAAGCTATTGTTTTGGATGATTTTAAAGACGGTGCTTTTCGATTGGCCATTAATCATCAAATTCCTGTAGTTCCAATTGTCTTTTTTGATAATAAGAAACGATTTTCCTACACGTTTTTTAGTGGAGGTCCGGGAAAAATGAGAAGCAAAATAAAGAAATTCCTTTCTACTGAAGGAATGCGTGTTGAGGACACTAAAAAGTTGAACAACCTTTCCAGAGACTCTATTCTTCAAGAGCTTTTGCACGATCTGAAGAAATAAAAAAGCCGCCCCATTTGAGGCAGCTTTTCTTGATCATTTTCATAGCAATTCTTTCGAAAATAATCATAACCAACTAAAAACCAAAAATTAAAATTTATAACTAAAGCCTGTGTAAACACCTATTATATAGGGTCTAAAATTGCCCGAGGTGTTGCTGTAGGCATTCAATTGATATTTAAAAGTAGGCTCAAAATTAAATTTGAATCTGGGCGAAAAGTTGTAATCTAAACCCAAACCTAAATTGGCGCTAAAGCTCACGTTGTTAATATTATTGGCTTCGCCTATGTAATTTTTCCTGTTTTCAAATTCGGTATACACCTCATTGTTGTCTAGAAAAAAGGTGCTAAAGCCACCAATGACTTGCACATTGAATTTTCTATTAATGACGTTGTATTCAACCTCAAGAGGCACTTCATAATAACTTATACGCTGACTTATTGCGGCATTGAAGTTTGGATCCAAATCGCTGTTTATTTGTTGAACCACCAAATTATCGGCGCTTAAAGCCGAAATATTTTGGGTCATATTATCAGCAAAATCAACATTCCTTAAAAGAGCTTTAGGATCTGATGCTTCACCAACACTTTCATACAAGATTACATTGGCCGTGTCATAACTAAGGTTAAGGGAGCTAATACCTGTTCGCACTGTAAACCTATCATTTAGAGCATAACCAACATTTACCCCATAACTTGTGTTAAACTCCCCGTTTTTGGGATTGTGCACAAACTGTTCATGCAAGTGCGACCCTTCGCCAAGCGTGTTGTAGTAAACAGGGGCAATGCTAGCATACACTTGCCACCTGTTTACCAATTTTTCCTTTTCATCTATAATATTTTCAGTTTGGGCTATAGCTTCTTCTATGGTAAGAGAGTCTTTGGGCATTTCTTTAACAAGAGCAATTTCCTCGGCGATGCTATCTTGTTCTTTTTCATTGTTGATGAGGCTGTCATTAGTTGCTGCAACGACGTTAGCCATTTTTGCTGAAAGCGCATGGTCTTGAGGGGTGTTACTTTGGTTATATTTTGGGTCAACCATATTCTGTTTCCCATCACCATTAAGAGCCAATGCTTCTTTTGATTTTTGAGCAGACTTGGCTTCAACAGGTTTGTTAAAGGATGAATGCTCGTTTTTTGAATCATTGGTTTTAGCTACAGACGTGTTGTTACTGGCCGATATATTGGATATTGATGATGTCTTATTATAGCTGTCATGATTGTTTTTCAGTTTCTGGCCAGTGGCAATAGCAGTATTGGAAACGCCCTTTTGCGATGGGCTGGAAAAGTTAGTATTTGGGTTTCGTAAAGCATCAGATGAGGTAGTCTCATTAGAAGTCACCTTGGTATTGGAAGGTTCCAAATTTGACTCCTTAGGTGAGTTTTTATTTTCTTCTTTTTTAGAATTTACCAAAGCATTATTGGTTGAGGATGTGTCATTTTGAACAGGGGTATTCTTTTCAACATCAGTCACTGAATTTTCAGGCGAGGGGCTAGAAGTCTCAAAAAGCAAGTTTTTTCCAACTACAAAAAACAGCAATAATATAGCAGCAATACCGGCATATCTAAACCAAATGGGCAGTACCTTTCTATCGCGTTCTTTTTTATTCAATTCATTTTGAATATGATCCCATACTTTGTTGCTGGGTGTTGCTTCAAAATCCTTGAACGTTTCTTGAAAAAGACGTTCTATATGTTTTTTATTTTTCATTTATAATGTTTGCGATTGCGATCGCGTTTTGTAATCTTCAATTTTTTCTTTTAACAAGAGCTTGGCTCTTGACAGGTTTGATTTTGATGTCCCAACGGTTATGTCCAATAAAGAAGCAATATCCTGATGGGAATAGCCGTCTAAAACATAAAGGTTAAAAACCAATCTATATCTATCGGGCAACTCCTGAATGATTTTCAGCAAATAATCCAGTGGCACGGCATCATCTTCTACATAAACTTCTTCTTCAGGGATGTTTTCATTTACCAAATTAAGTACACCTTTGTCTGATCGGTATCTTTGCAATGTGGTATTGATGGTTACCCGTTTAAGCCAGCCTTCAAAAGAACCTGTTTCTTTGTACGTTTCAATTTTTTTAAAAATGGTCAAAAAAGCATCCTGCAGATTATCTTCTGCCTCGGCATAGTTTCTTGAGTACTTCAGGCAAATGGCAAACAACTTTCCGGAGAAGAGTTGATAGAGCTCACTTTGCGCTTTAGTATCATGATTTTTACACTTTTGTATGAGTTGGTTTAAACTCACATTTTATCACGTATTAGTTATACCCTTTATTCGGTTACAGGAACTTCTATGACCATAAATTGGTCTTCTCCATTTTCATCTTCTCCTTGCCAAAAATTAAAAACATAAGTTCCCAACGAGGTTGGTTTAAAATTGAATGACACTTCGTACTCAGGATAATCCAAAGGAAGGCAGTTGTCATCTTGGTATACGGTACAAATGACAGCTACTGTTCTTGTATTGCCACCATCATTGGCATAGTAAACATCACTGTACGCATAACAATCATCAGGCCTTGTATAGGTCATGGTAATTTCATAAATGTGATTCAGTTGAAATTCCTCTGGAATATCAACACTATCTACAGGCATGAATTCGTAGTACAGCTGAGGAGAATCATCGTTAATACTACAAGATACTAAAACCAATAAGGCACATAACCCAACAAACAGTTGTTTCATTTTTGTTAAATTTAGGGGTAAAATCAATACGCTTCATACTCTAGATGCATATAGGCGCAAAAGGTTGCGTCATAAAAAACAAAAACCCCTATTTTTAGGGGTTTTGTCTTATTTGGCTTTGATGATTTCTTTTATTTTGGTTTCCAGTTCTTCCATGAGTTCCGGATTGTCTTTCAAGAGCTCTTTGACTGCGTCACGACCCTGTCCCAATTTGGTGTCTTCATAGCTAAACCACGAGCCGCTCTTTTTAATAATTTCATTTTCTACGGCAATATCCAGTATTTCACCAACTTTGGAAATGCCTTCGCCATACATGATATCAAACTCTGTGGTCTTGAAAGGGGGTGCCACTTTGTTTTTCACAACTTTCACTCTGGTTTTATTACCTGAAGCTTCGCCACTGGTGTCTTTAATTTGCGTTGATTTTCTAATGTCCAGCCTCACCGATGCGTAAAACTTAAGGGCATTACCGCCGGTTGTGGTTTCTGGGTTTCCAAACATGACTCCTATTTTTTCACGTAACTGGTTAATGAAAATCATGGTGCAATGGGTTTTACTAATACTTGCAGTAAGTTTTCTCAAGGCTTGAGACATTAAACGGGCATGCAACCCCATTTTGGAGTCGCCCATTTCACCTTCAATCTCACTTTTAGGCGTTAAGGCCGCTACAGAGTCAATCACAATAATGTCAATAGCTCCAGAACGTACCAAGTTATCGGCAATTTCCAAGGCTTGTTCTCCATGATCAGGTTGTGAGATGATCAAGTTGTCCAAATCAACCCCTAATTTTTCGGCATAAAAGCGATCAAAGGCATGCTCGGCATCTATAAAGGCGGCAATACCGCCAGCTTTTTGAGCTTCCGCTATAGCATGAAGCGTCAAAGTCGTTTTACCGGATGATTCTGGGCCGTAAATTTCAATGACTCGTCCTCTGGGATATCCACCTACGCCTAAGGCTAAATCCAAGCCTAAAGAGCCCGTAGGGATCACATCAATATCTACCACGGAAGAATCGCTCATTTTCATGACGGTTCCTTTGCCGTAGGCCTTGTCCAGTTTATCTAAAGTAAGTTTTAATGCTTTTAATTTTGCGTCTTTATCGTTGCTCATAGTTCTCGTAAATTCAGTAAAAAGTGAATGCTAAAATACTATAAGTTTATACATATTACAATTTTCTCACGCAACCTTTTTCAACATTTTGCATCTATGTAATAAAGTGGGAAACTTTTGCTATGAAAAAGCCGCTTAGACGGCACTTTTTCATCTGAACTTTTGTTTAACGTAATATCAAAGACAGATGAAATTTTTTAAAAAAACATTGCTCATTAATGCATTGGGTGTTTCAGTTACGGTTCTTGTGAATGGTAATTGTAAAGCCGATGGAGGTTAAATCGTTAATTAAGATTTTACGTTCTTGGAATTTAAAATTTAGTATTAACGAATTAGTCTAAAAAAAGCGCTTCAATAATCTGCTGAAGCGCTTTTTTGTTGCTTATTGATAAACGTATAAACTGAAATAAAAATAGTACCTTTGCCACAAAATACTGAAAAAGAAACAGTTTAATTATCAGGTATGCAGCATATTGAGTTAATGGCGCCGGCAGGAAACTTTGAGTCCCTGCAAGCTGCCTTGGATAGTGGAGCCGATTCGGTGTATTTCGGCGTGGAGCAGTTGAACATGCGAGCCAGAGCTACGATGAACTTTACTTTGGACGACTTGGAAGAAATCTCCAGACGCTGTAAAGAAAAGGGGGTTCGCACGTACCTTACTTTGAACACCATTATATACGACCACGATTTATCCATTGTTAAAACCTTGGTTAAAAAAGCAAAAGAAGCCGATATCACGGCCGTGATTGCAATGGACCAAGCGGTCATAGCTACTGCAAGGGAAGTGGGCATGGAAGTCCATATTTCTACCCAAATTAATATCACTAATATTGAAACGGTGAAATTCTATGCTATGTTTGCCGACACGATGGTATTGAGCCGCGAATTAAGTTTGCGCCAAGTGAAGAAAATCACAGAGCAAATAGAAAAAGAACAAATCAAAGGGCCGTCTGGCAAATTGGTGGAGATTGAAATTTTTGGCCATGGAGCACTTTGTATGGCAGTTTCAGGAAAATGCTATTTGAGTTTGCACTCTCATAATTCTTCGGCCAATCGTGGTGCTTGCAAGCAGAATTGCAGAAAAAAATACACCGTTATTGATCAAGAAAGCGGATTTGAAATGGAGATTGATAACGAATACATCATGTCTCCTAAAGACTTGTGTACAATAGACTTCCTTGACCAAATAGCCGATGCGGGTATTAAAGTATTGAAAATTGAAGGGCGGGGTCGTGCACCGGAATACGTGGCCAAGGTTATCAAATGTTATCGTGAAGCCATAGACAGTGTTTACAGCGGCAATTACGACAAGGAGAAGGTTATAGAATGGATGTTGGAACTGGAGAAAGTTTACAACAGAGGTTTTTGGAGCGGATATTACTTAGGTCAAAAATTAGGTGAATGGAGTAAAGGCTCTGGTTCTCATGCTACGCAAAAGAAAGTTTACATAGGGAAAGGCATGCATTTTTTCCCAAAAACCAATATTGCCGAGTTCAAGATAGAAGCGTACGACATGACCATTGGAGACACGTTGTTGATTACAGGCCCCACAACTGGAGTCAAAGAAATAGTGCTTACCGAAATGCTGGTCAATGATGAAAAACTCATAAAGGCTTCCAAAGGAGACTCTGTAACTATTCCACTGGATTTTAGAATCCGTCCATCAGACAAACTTTATAAAGTAGTAGAAAACAAAGTTGAAGCTTAATGGTAGTTGTCACCTTACAGCGTGAAAAATGTATTGGGTGCAATTATTGTGTTGAAATGGCACCGGGACAGTTTAGAATGTCCAAGAAAGACGGTAAGTCTGTTTTGCTGCATTCATCCAATAAGAAAGGGTTTCACACCATGAAATCCCCCGATGATTTTATCTTGGACGACTGCCAAAAAGCATCCAAAGCATGTCCTGTTCATATTATTGATGTGAAAAAGATTTAAGTGAAAATGAATATCTACAAGCTTTTGCGACTCAATAGAAAAATTAAAGACCATAGGATTAAATTCTTAGGGCTTTTTTTATTGCATAAACTTGGGAAACGATATTTGGCAGTCAATCTAGATCCGGTCATGGCTTGTAATTTGCGTTGCAAGATGTGCTATTTTACCGACGAAGATTATGTGCGCACCTTGAAAGGTCAATTCAAAAGAGAAGAACTGGACAAAGTTGCCAAAACTATTTTCAACAGAGCTCTAAAACTCCAAATAGGCTGTGGTACCGAACCCACACTGTACAAAGATTTGGACTATATTGTGGCTTTAGGGAAACGCTATAAGGTGCCCTATATTTCCTTGACAACCAATGCCAATTTACTAACGGAAGAGAAAATTGAAAGTTTGTTGAAAGCAGGCTTAAATGAATTTACGATTTCACTTCATGGGATCACCAAGGAAAGTTATGAGAACTTCATGAAAAAAGCCAGTTATGAGAAATTCCATCAAGCGTTTAAGGCTTTTGAAACGTTGAAAAAGAATTATGATTTTAAAGTTCGAATTAATTATACGTTCAACAAGGACAATTTTTACGAGTTGAAAGAAATCTTCAACCATTTTAACGGCAAGAGTTTTGATATTCTTCAGATTCGTCCTATTCAAAAAATAGGAAATACCGAGTATAGTGATTTTGATCTGGAAAGCCTGCGTTCCAACTATCCTAGAGTGATGGAAACTATACGACAGCAATGTAAAATGAATGAGATTACCTTGTTGGCATCAGATGAAATTCCAAAAAAAGAATCATTAAATGAATCCAGCTTGATTTTTGATTATACCTTCTGTTACGTTTCCCCTCAAAAGTTTTGGAAAGAAGGCTTTAATTGGAAAGAAGAAAGTTTTGCCGCTTTTTCCAAAAAAATAGGATGGGACAAACAACTGCTTGCCAACGTTTTTAAGTCTAAAAGCACTTTGAAATCGATGGCAAACAGGTTGAATTATGAAATTGATTTTAATTAAAATCAGCGTTTCATCAATTTGAACACTTCTTTTTGTCCGTCTTCAGAATAAACACTTAGGAAATACATCCCTTCAGAAAGTGAACCCGTATTGATGCTATAGTGTGGTCCTTCATTCCCGTTAAAAGAAATTTTCATGATTTTCTTTCCGCTCACATCATAAATGACAGCTTGTTCCAAGGGGAGTTTTGAATTTATGTTAACAATGTCTTTCACAGGATTCGGGAAAACGGCAATATGTTCCAATGCGTTTTCATTTACGCCCAAAGTGCCTATTACAAATTCATGCGTAACAGTGTCTCCTTGATATGTAGCTTCCCATTTCCAAGTGCCTTCCATATCAAACACGCCAGTGAAGTACCAATACCACCAAGATGAGGTGTAATTTGCAGTAAAATCAAAAAACCAGTTGTAAAGGTACGTGTTGTTTGGCTTGATAATTTTCAGGTTTATACTCGTTCCCGCCACTTGATCTCTCATATACAACCCAAAATAAATAGTATCGTCCAGTTCAAATTGGGTGCTTTCGTTGGGCGTCTCTGTAGTTGGGCAAGCAGGGAAAACGGGTGGCGTGTTGTGTGTTAAAAGGGCATTAATGTTTGGGTTTGCATATCCCTTTTGATCAATCCACCAAGTGTCTGGATTCAGGCTGTTGCAACTCCCGGTATAGGGATCAATAAGAATGTCTGGGTCTATTTGGGAATAGACTTCAAAATGTAAATGTGGGCCAGTAGAATTCCCTGAGCTTCCCACAATGCCTAAAAACTCACCTTCGGCAACCATGTCGCCTACACTTTTGGTAGTCAAAGAGCCATTCTTCATGTGGCCGTACAATGCAACACTTCCATCGGCATGTTGAACATACACGGCATTCCAAACGTTGTTATTAAAGCTACAGCTTCTGTCGTATTGCCCATCATTTTTATAAATGATTTGCCCAGCGGCAGCCGCAATAATTTCTACCTCGTCGTTATCCATCATTTTCCAGCCAAATGGCCAGGTGTAGATATCTACGCCCGCATGATTGTATCCAGCAGCCGTGTCGTAGGTTTTGGTTCCGCAATTATAATCCGTTAACTGACTTGGATACGCTGTATTGTGATCTAAATATCCTGAAATAGACCAGACATCATTATAATCTAAACCGTCTGCTTTCTTAATGGGCCAAGAAAACAAAATATGAGCGCCACCCAAACGGTTATGATCGGTTGCTAATTTATTGTCTTGTCTCAATAACGCAATGTTTTGCTTAATGCTTTGTAAGGCGAGTTGCCTTTGGTCTTCGGTTAAACAGGTTTCATGCGTTTCATTAAATACATATGGGCCGCCTTCAGGCTGGAGATAGGCAGGGTCAGGTGTTTGAGAGCTAATGGGCACGATAGATGCCAGGCTCAATAATAAGGTCAGTGTAGTTGTTTTCATAATGGTTGTTTTATTTATATCGAAACAAAATAAAAATGTGAGCACTAGAATCTTAAAACACACTTTTCCTTGAGGAAAAAAATAGGTTTTTATCTCAAGAGAATAATCTTATCTTTACAAATTAAAGAAAAAAACAATAGTCTTCTGATTTAGAACGTTTAATCTATTCAGAATCAATATATACATTGAATTTTATGGGATGCGGAAGTTGTACAACTACTAAAGACGGACAACCTAAAGGGTGTAAAAATAACGGTACATGTGGTACCGATAGCTGCAATAAATTAACAGTTTTCGATTGGCTTTCCAACATGTCTTTGCCCAATGGTGAAAAACCATTTGATTGGGTAGAAGTGCGGTTTAAAAATGGCCGAAAACACTATTATAAAAATACGGATTACCTCCCGTTAACTATTGGTGATATTGTTGCAACGCAAGCGCAAACAGGTCATGATGTAGGTATGGTAACCTTGACAGGCGAATTGGTTCGTGTCCAGATGAAGCGTAAAAATTTTGATCAGACAGACGAGCAGAAAATTTACCGAAAAGCTTCACAAAAGGATATTGATATCTGGGTAAAGTCTAGAGAAAAGGAAGAACCTATGAAGGTAAAAGCCCGCCAATTTGCCATTGATCTCAAGCTGGAAATGAAAATTTCCGATATTGAGTATCAAGGCGATGGAAGCAAGGCTACTTTCTATTATACCGCCGAAGATCGGGTGGACTTCCGCGAATTGATTAAGGTTTTTGCCAAGGAATTCAAGACCCGAATAGAAATGAAACAAGTGGGCTTCAGGCAAGAAGCTGCACGTTTGGGAGGCATAGGCTCCTGTGGAAGAGAATTGTGCTGCTCCACTTGGTTAACCGATTTTCGTTCGGTAAGCACATCGGCAGCGAGATACCAGCAATTGTCTCTAAACCCGTTGAAATTGGCTGGACAATGTGGAAAGTTGAAGTGCTGTTTAAACTACGAATTGGACACCTATCTGGAAGAATTGGAAAAATTCCCCAAGCCCGAAATTAAACTCAAAACTGAAAAAGGAATTGCTATTTGCCAGAAGACAGATATATTCAAGGGACTTATGTGGTATGCCTACGATGGCGAATGGATGAATTGGCATAAATTAACACCACAGCAAGCCAATGAAATTATTGCGTCTAACAAACAAGGGAAAGCAGTGGCTAGCTTAGAAGAATATGCTATCAATTTGACTGAAGAAGCTAAGACTGAGTTTGAAAATGTGGTTGGGCAAGACAGTTTAACAAGGTTTGATAAACCAAAACGCCACAAAAAACGTAACAACAATAAGAAACGCAATAAAAGCAGATCAAGAAATGCGAAATAGACTCTTTTTGTTTGGCTGTCTCGGACTTGCTTTTAGTTTGTTTTCCTGTGATGATACCAGAGTTTATGATGCGTATAAATCGGTGCCCAATGAATGGAATAAAGATTCTGTAGTAAGCTTCAATTTTAAAGCTCCAGACACGCTGAATTCTTACAATTTATTCATCAACTTAAGAAACAATAGTGATTACAAATACAACAACCTGTTTCTTATAGCAAGTATTAGATATCCGCACGGGAAAGTTGAAAAAGACACTTTGGAATATAAAATGGCCAAACCCAATGGCGAGTTTCTAGGCGAAGGATTTTCTGATGTCAAAGAGAATAAGCTATGGTATAAAGGGTACGATAAACCTTTTGTGTTTTCCGAAAACGGAGATTACCAAATTGAGATTCAGCAAGCCATGAGAGAAAGCGGAAAAGTGCAAGGCGTTAACAATTTGGAAGGCATCACCGACGTTGGTTTTAGAATAGAGAATACCCAAACGAAATAAACTATGGCAACAAAGAAAGCTAAAGAAAAGCAATCTCAAGATTTCGGGAAATACATTCGCTGGTTTTGGAAACTTTTTATAGGAGGAATTTTAGCCGTCATTCTTGTTTTTCTTTTAGCATCATGGGGCATTTTTGGAGACATGCCAGACCATACCGTTTTGGAGAATCCTAGAACCAACTTGGCCACAGAAATTATTTCTTCCGATGGGAAAACCCTAGGGAAATTCTACTATAACGATAACCGAACTCCCGTAGGGTTTGACGCTCTGCCTGAACATTTGGTAAATGCTTTAATAGCCACTGAAGACGCTCGTTTTTATGAGCATTCGGGAATAGACTGGTATGGTACCTTAAGAGCTGTTGTTAAATTGGGCGGCGGTGGCGGTGCAAGTACCATTTCCCAACAGTTGGCAAAACAATTATTCCATGGGGAAGGTTCTAGAAATATTGTGGCCAGATTAACACAAAAAGTAAAGGAATGGATTATCGCTATTCGTTTGGAAGAGCAATACACCAAAGAAGAAATTATAGCGCAATACTTCAATATTTACGATTTTGGGAACAATGCCGATGGGATTAGAAGTGCTTCAAGAATTTATTTCAACAAAGAACCAAAAGATTTGGATATCAAGGAATCGGCTATGCTTGTGGGGATGTTCAAAAACTCTTCGCTTTACAATCCAAAACCCGGACGAAATCCTGAAGGAACTAAAAACAGGCGTAATGTAGTATTGGCACAAATGGAAAAGTACGGTTATATTTCAGAAGAAGTTAAGGACTCTTTGCAGAAAACCGAGCTAGACTTAAATTTTTCGCCAGAATCCCACCGTGAAGGGATTGCTACCTATTTTAGAATGTACCTGCAAGCCTTCATGAAAGATTGGATAGAAAAGAATCCTAAACCCGATGGCTCCAAATGGAATTTATATAGTGACGGATTGAAAGTTTACACCACCATTGATTCCAGAATGCAGCAATATGCCGAAGATGCCGTACAACAGCACATGCCTAAACTGCAGGCCGAATTCTTTCACCAAAATACGCCGCAACGCAATGCAACAGCACCGTTTTTGGGGTTGACACCAAGTGAAATTGATGCTTTGATGAAGCGCTCCATGAAACAATCCGAGCGCTGGAGACACATGAAATACGACTTAAAAAAATCAGAGGAAGAAATTATAGCTTCTTTTGATAAGCCGGTTGAAATGACCATTTTCTCATGGAAAGGCGAAATAGACACCATTATGAAACCTATGGATTCCATGAGGTACTACAAATCCTTTCTTCAACCAGGAATGATGTCCATGAACCCGTTAACAGGTCATGTAAAAGCCTGGGTTGGCGGGATGAACTACAAACACTTTCAGTATGACCACGTATACCAAGGGAAACGTCAAGTAGGTTCTACCTTTAAGCCATTTGTATATGCCACGGCTATTGACCAGTTGCACTTGTCGCCTTGTCAGGAATTACCGGATACACCGTATTGTATCGAAGCAGGAAAATGGGGCAATGTTGATGAATGGTGCCCAAAAAATTCCGATGGAACTTATGGCGGAAATAGAACGGCTAAAAATGCTTTGGCCAATTCCGTAAACACAGTAACGGCACGCATCATGGATATGGTAGGGCCTAAAAACGTAATCACCCTTGCCAATAAATTGGGAATAGAAACTGAAATTCCTGAAGTGCCTTCCATAGCCTTAGGAACTGTAGATTTAAGTGTTTATGAAATGGTAGCCGCCTATAGTACGTTTGCCAATCAAGGGGTTTATACAAAACCTGTTTTGGTAACAGCTATTGAAGATAAAAATGGGACTATCCTTTACCAATTCACGCCCGAAACCAAAGATGTTTTAAGTGAAGAAACAGCCTATGTTACGGTAAAACTTTTAGAAGGGGTTACTGAAGGGGGTTCAGGTACACGATTACGAACTACCGGTGCCGAAAAATGGAATCCCGTATATAAAGATATCATTACAGGGTATCCCTATCAATTTACTAATCCTATTGCCGGAAAAACAGGAACCACACAAAACCAAAGTGATGGTTGGTTTATGGGCATGGTACCCAATTTGGTTACAGGTGTTTGGGTAGGAGCCGAAGACCGTGCGGCACACTTTGCCACTACTAATTATGGTCAAGGGGCTTCTATGGCTTTGCCTATTTGGGCTCTTTACATGCGAAGCTGTTATGAAGACGAAACACTTAGTATTTCCAAAGACGACTTTGTACCACCAAGCGAATTGAGTATTGAGGTAGATTGCCAAAATTATATACCTGAAGACAATCCTGACAATTCTCTTCCTGATGGCGACGTTCCAGAAGAGCTTGATGGGCTTTAATCAATTCGCCGAAAGAAAAGCGGGTATTTTTAGAATAGTTTAATATTTCACTTTTAAATTGCCAATTCCTTAATCGTTTCGTATTTTTCACTTTCAAAACGCATCTTTTAAAATGATAAACAAGAAAGTAGAAAACGTACAGCAGGCTTTGGAAGGCGTTGCCGACAATATGACGCTCATGTTAGGTGGGTTTGGTCTTTGCGGTATCCCAGAAAATGCTATTGCCGAATTAGTAAAGCGAAATATTAAAGGGGTTACCTGTATTTCAAATAATGCAGGGGTCGATGATTTTGGTTTGGGACTTTTACTTCAGAAAAGACAAATCAAGAAAATGATATCTTCTTATGTGGGCGAGAATGACGAATTTGAACGCCAAATGCTAAGTGGCGAATTGGAAGTTGAACTTATCCCGCAAGGAACCTTAGCTGAACGTTGCAGAGCAGCACAAGCAGGATTTCCGGCCATTTATACGCCTGCGGGTTATGGCACAGAAGTGGCTGAAGGTAAAGAAACACGAGAGTTTGATGGTAAAATGTATGTTTTGGAACATGCTTTCAAAGCCGATTTTTCATTTGTTAAAGCATGGAAAGGCGATGAAGCAGGCAATCTTGTTTTCAAAGGAACTGCAAGAAATTTCAATCCTCCCATGTGTGGTGCCGCAAAGATAACCGTGGCAGAGGTTGAGGAATTGGTTCCAGTGGGAACTTTGGATCCCAATCAAATCCATATTCCAGGCATTTTTGTGCAACGGATTTTCCAAGGGCAGACCTATGAAAAGCGAATTGAACAACGAACCGTAAGGCAGAAGAATTAAAATTGAAGGTAAAGTTATGTTAGATAAAAACGGAATAGCAAAACGAATAGCACAAGAAGTCAAGGACGGTTATTATGTAAATCTTGGGATAGGGATTCCAACCTTGGTGGCCAATTTTGTGCGTGACGATATACAAGTTGAATTTCAAAGTGAAAATGGTGTCTTGGGCATGGGGCCATTCCCCTTTGAAGGTGAAGAAGATGCCGATATCATAAATGCAGGAAAGCAAACTATCACTACGTTGCCTGGAGCCAGTTTTTTTGAT
>JAGQZG010000328.1 GCA_020435705.1 Mangrovimonas sp. | reverse complement strand
CTTATGGGTTCATAAGGTATCACTCCATAAACAGGAATTTGATCCGCCATATTTCCTGAGAAAAAGTTATACTCAGAAAGGGTTGCATAGGGGATGTTTGTCAAACTGTAATTAACAGGAGACAGGGGCAATACCGTTACGGTAACGGTCCCAGAAACGCAATCTTGCGCATTAGATGCCGAACAGATTGTATATTGAAAGGTGTCGGTTCCGTAATAATCGTTACTAGGGGTATACAGAACAGTATCGTCAAGAATGGTGTTTGCAGTACTACCGGTTTGGATTTCTACCGAACCATGTGAAGGGTTGGTAACCGTTAAAATTCCATTGGAAGGCACATCAACATCGTTGGAAAATATGTTCACAACAACCGATGTGTTTTGATTTGTTTCAACAGCATCAGCAATCACTTGGGTAGCCAAAGGAGTATATTCCGAACCGTTGTCGGAAGAACAAGAAGTAAGCAGCCCTAAGATTATAAATACACCGGTTAGCGTGTAATTTTTCTTCATTCACAAAAAATATTTGGGAAATATAGGAAAATTAACACTAAATCAGCACAAAAGGAGTGATTTATAGTTAAAACACTATAAAATTCGGTTTTCTACAAGGTATTCGGCTATCTGTACTGCATTAGTGGCAGCTCCTTTCCTAAGGTTATCGGCTACAATCCAGAGGTTGAGCGAATTAGGTTGGGATTCGTCACGTCTTATCCTGCCTACAAAGACCTCGTCTTTTTGGTGTGCAAGAATAGGCATGGGATATTTATTGGCAGTGACATCATCGTATAAGATTACCCCTGGGGTTTCACTTAAAAGCTGTTTTACCTCGTTAACATCGTACTCATTTTCAAACTGAAGGTTAACCGATTCACTATGGCCACCTGCGGTTGGAATTCTAACAGCCGTTGCAGTAACTGCAATGGTTTTATCATCAAGGATTTTTTGTGTTTCCCGAACCAATTTCATCTCTTCTTTGGTATAACCATTGTCTTCAAACACATCACAGTGCGGAATCGCATTTCTATAGATGGGATAATGGTAAGCCATATCGCCTTGAATTCCCGCTACTTCATTCTCTAATTGCTTTACTGCTTTGACACCTGTTCCTGAAACCGATTGGTAAGTGGAAACCACGATGCGTTTGATTTTGTATTTTTTGTGCAAGGGTGCCAA
>JAGQZG010000327.1 GCA_020435705.1 Mangrovimonas sp. | reverse complement strand
TAGGACTTACCTGAAAAAGTCTATATCTAAACTTTTTTAAGAAATGAAAATTACAAAATTGGCACTTTCATTAGTGCTTGCTATATCTATGTTTTCCTGCTCGTCAGATGATGATTCAGGAGAAGATTTATCGGGGCAAAAAGGCCCATTGGTGGTTAAATTTGACAATGGTGTGGGCGATCAAGATTTTATCTTTGGCAATACCTACAACAAATCCAATGGCGAAAGCTATCAATTGGAAACCGTTAAATACATTATCAGTAATATTAGAGTAACCGATAACCAAGGAAATACATTCATGTATCCTGCTGAAAATAATGTGTTTATTATAGATGAAGCCAATGCCAATGCTGCCGGTGAAATTTGGATCACCTTAGACAATGTGACTGCTGCCGATTACACCAGTATCACTTTTGGGGTTGGGATTGACCAAGATCGTTACAGTCTAGGTGCCGAAGGACAAGGAGATTTCCTTGAAGAGGCGCAAACGGCCGGTATGCTATGGTCATGGGCAACAGGCTTTAGATTTGTTCGTTTAGACGGTACGTATTCAAGTAATACGGCAACCGATGAAGCCTTGAACATTCACATGGGAAGTGTTGGCACGTCTTTAGATAATTATCGTGAAGTCACACTTAGTTTCCCCAATACGGTGAAAGTGAGGCCAAGTCTTGAACCACAAATTCATATTGAAGCAGATTTGTCCAAAATATTTGACGGCTCTACCTCGGTAAATTTTGCTGATGGTTACAGCCAAGTACATACGGACCAAAATACGACACCCGTAATTGCCAACAACATGATGGGCATGTTTGTTGTGCATCATGTACATAACGAGTAAGCACCAATATAACCTTGGGAAATGGATGCATTGAAGTTTCCCAAGGCTATTTTTCATTTAATTCAAATCAAGATGAAATCAATACAACTAGTATTGGGTGTTGCTCTAGTCTTGCTGTCATGTTCAAATGATGATGGCAATGAGATTTATGTGCCAATGCCTTTGGAGGTAAATGTACCGGGCAATTTTCCTGAACTACAATATAATTTGAATAACAATCCGGTTACCCAAGATGGTTTCGAATTGGGTAAAAAGTTGTTTTATGATGGCCGGCTTTCGGCCAATAATTCCATTCCCTGTGCCTTTTGCCATGAGCAGGCTTTTGCCTTCACACACCACGGGCACACACTAAGTCATGGTGTGAATGG
>JAGQZG010000326.1 GCA_020435705.1 Mangrovimonas sp. | reverse complement strand
TGAGTAAAGACGAGTTCAAGGCGCTCTTTCCCCATGACCCCTATAAAGATGAAAACAATCCCAACACTTGGGAAAAAGGCGAGCAAGTGCTCAAGAAAAGTTTTGATACAGGCAAATCCAAAGACCTAGACTTGGGCAACATGAAAAAATGGCAAACTGGGTTATACAAAATTGAATTGGTAAGTCAGGATAAATTTGGACAAGCGGTTAAGGACCAACTTCTAGTGACCATCTTTGATTCCAAGAACAAATCAGTTTTGGACAATACGCTCTTTGCTGCTAGTTTGGACAAGAAAGCGTATCAAATAGGAAACACGGTAGAAGTATCCCTTGCTTCCGCTGCCAAGAATTTAATTGTTTATGTTGAAATTGAAAAAAACAAAACCCTAGTAAGCAATCAAAAAGTCCTATTGAACAACGAAGTCAAGACTGTAAAAATCCCTGTTGACGCTGCTGATTTAGGCGGTTTTGTGATTCACCTTTACTACACCATTTACAACCATTTTGGGTACCAAAAACTGGATGTATTGGTGCCTTACCCTAAAACCGATTTGGATATTGAAACACGCACGTTCAGGGACAAACTCCAGCCCGGACAAGATGAAACTTGGAGTTTTAAAATCAAAGGCCCTAAAGGCGAGCAAGTCTCAGCCGAGCTTTTGGCGAGTATGTACGATGCGTCTTTAGACCAATTCAAGCCACATGCCTGGTCTTTTGACCCAATTTACCAACCTATTTACTATTCAGCAATTTCAAAAAATGGAAGAAACAGCTTTGGTTCAGGTGAGTTTATATCTATTTATTTAAGAGAGCAATTTAACCGAACCAGACTCCTAAACATTTCACAGGATCACGAAGAATGGAATTGGTATGGGTTGAGTTTTCGTTATGGAAGAAATTATTTAGCAAGAGGCTATGCAGATGGAATTGAAGTTGAAGCTGACAATTTAATGGCAACAGCTCCAATGGAAGCTGAGGATTCCACTCTTAGAGAAGAAGTTGCTTTTGTTTCTAAAAGCGAAAAAGCTCTAACTTACCATTCATTAGATGATAAAGAAGAAAATGACCAAGGAGAAAAATCAGAATCTATTCAGGTTCGCAAAAACCTTCAGGAAACGGCCTTTTTCTTTCCCCAGTTACAAACAGACAACAAAGGCAATGTGACCTTTAGTTTTACCTCACCCGAAGCCTTAACCAAATGGAAGTTACAATTACTGGCTCATACCAAAGATTTGAACAGCAGTGTAAAAACGTTAGAAACCGTGACCCAAAAAGAATTGATGGTCATTCCCAACG
>JAGQZG010000325.1 GCA_020435705.1 Mangrovimonas sp. | reverse complement strand
GAAGACCAGCCACAAAAAACCAACAAGCCAAACAATAACCAAAAGCGGCCTAGAACGCAGAAGCATCAAAAACCTGCTGCCGAAAACCAAAAAACGGATCTAAAGCCACAACAGGCTCCCCATAAAAAACAAACTAATGATGACAAACCCGAAGCTGAAAAACAGCCCAAAAAGGAGCATCATCAAAAAAATGGTCAGCAGCACCATAACAACAATCAACAAAACAATAACAACAACCACCAAAATAACGGTAGTAACAACCAACCTAACGGGAATAAAGATAACAGAAACCGTTACCGAGAACCCGATTATGAATTTGATGCTATCATTGAAAGCGAAGGTGTTTTGGATATCATGCAGGACGGTTATGGTTTCTTGAGATCGTCTGATTACAACTACCTTTCATCTCCTGATGATATTTATGTATCCCAATCGCAAATTCGTTTGTTCGGACTCAAAAAAGGAGATACTGTTTTAGGAAGCGTTCGCCCTCCTAAAGAAGGCGAAAAATACTTCCCTTTAATCAAGGTAAACAAAATCAACGGTCTAGACCCTCAAGTGGTTCGTGACCGTGTAGCTTTTGAGCACTTAACGCCCTTGTTTCCAAAGGAAAAATTCAATTTGGCTGAGAAGCAAAGTACCATTTCCACCAGAATCATGGATTTGTTTGCCCCTATAGGTAAAGGTCAACGGGGTATGATTGTTTCGCAACCCAAAACAGGTAAAACCATGTTGCTAAAGGATATTGCCAATGCTATTGCAGCCAATCATCCTGAAGTTTACCAAATGATTTTATTAATTGATGAACGCCCAGAGGAAGTAACCGATATGCAACGCAATGTTCGAGGAGAAGTTATCGCTTCAACATTTGATAAAGAAGCGCATGAACATGTGAAAATTGCCGATATTGTTCTTGAAAAAGCGAAGCGCTTGGTAGAATGTGGCCACGATGTGGTTATTCTTCTAGACTCCATTACCCGTTTGGCCAGAGCTTACAACACAGTGCAACCTGCATCAGGAAAGATATTAAGTGGTGGTGTAGATGCCAATGCTCTTCACAAACCAAAACGTTTCTTTGGTGCCGCTAGAAATATTGAAGGTGGGGGCTCACTTTCCATTATTGCAACTGCCTTAACCGAGACCGGTTCAAAAATGGACGAAGTTATTTTTGAGGAATTCAAAGGAACCGGTAACATGGAACTTCAATTAGACAGACGTATAGCTAACCGTAGAATTTTCCCAGCTATTGACCTGATGTCGTCAAGCACACGCCGAGATGACTTATTGTTGGATGAAAACACGATTCAACGTATGTGGATCATGCGTAAGTATCTAGCC
>JAGQZG010000324.1 GCA_020435705.1 Mangrovimonas sp. | reverse complement strand
CATGGAAATATTTTCCTTGGAAAATAATAATATTATTCGTAAATTTGCTTCATTAAATACTATAGAATGAAGAAAATCATAGCTTTTGCAGGCAGTAGCAGCAAACAGTCCATCAACAAGCAATTGGTAGAATATACTACTACACTTTTGGAAAACACAGCGTTCGAGGTGTTGGATTTAAATGATTACGAATTGCCTTTGTTCAGTGTGGATAGAGAAGAGGAAATTGGGCATCCGGAGAATGCCAGGAAATTTCTGAAAAAAATTGAAGCTTCCGATGGCATAATGGTTTCTTTAGCGGAGCATAACGGTGCTTACACGGCTGTATTTAAAAACTTATTGGATTGGATGTCTAGAATACATGGTAAAACATTTTATGGCAAGCCTATGTTGCTAATGGCAACGTCTGATGGTGCAAGAGGAGGGAAGTTTGTGCTTGATATGGCTTCCAGTAGATTTCCAAGACATGATGCCAACATTATAGCTACATTTTCCTTGCCTGGGTTTAGTGACAACTTTCATGACGGAAAAATAATAGATAAGGTTTTGGCTCAAGATTTAGTAAACGCAGTAAGAGAATTTGAAAACGCACTTTAATATGGAGATTTTACAGGAAGACAACGGAAAGAAAGGAAAGTTCTATATAGAACAGGATGGCCACCAAGTTGCAGAAATGACCTATACTTATGCAGGGCCCAAAAAAATGATTATTGATCATACAGGAGTAGACGACTCGCTTAAGGGGCAAGGTGTTGGCTACAAGTTAGTCGAGGCTGCTGTCAACTTTCTAAGAGCTAACGATTTGAAAGTTATACCATTGTGCCCATTTGCCAGTGCTGTCTTTAGAAAGAAAGGTGAGGCTTATGCCGATGTGCTGTTTTAAAAATTGAACAATGGGAGATCTCGCCAAAGAATTGAATTCGAAGTTTGCCAACGAAAGGGTCAAAGCCTTAGTAAACGTTCTGTATACGGCCAGTTGGATCAATGCATTTCAGAATACGTTCTTTCAACCGTTTGGTATTTCACCACAACAGTACAATATTTTGAGGATCCTGAGAGGTGCTAGTGAACCATTGAGGGTTCAAACAATAAAGGACAGAATGATTGAAAGGTCACCCAATGCAACTCGACTGATGGATAAACTGTGTGAGAAGGATTTAATTAAACGTATTCCTTATGAGCATGATAGGCGAGTGGTTTTCGTTGAAATTACGGAGAAAGGATTGCAACTTTTGACTAATATATCGGACGACTTCAATAGAGATTTAACTCATAACTTGACAGAAGAAGAAGCCCAACAACTTAACCATCTTCTGGATAAATTCAGATAAAAAAATTTTAA
>JAGQZG010000323.1 GCA_020435705.1 Mangrovimonas sp. | reverse complement strand
CCCCGTACATTTATTATTTTTGATAACAGTAGGTACTATTTGTGGTCTGTGCGCCGGTAGCTATCCTGCTTTATACCTTTCTTCTTTCAAGCCTATTAGAGCCTTGAAAAACCAAGTGGCCAAAACAGCTGGCAATGTAAGCTTGGTGAGAAAAGGATTGGTGATTGTTCAATTTTCGGTTTCCGTTGGAATCATAATAGCCGTCATTGTTATCTACCAACAAATACAGTTTACTAAAAATCGAGATTTAGGTTTTAATAAAGACAATGTGCTCTACACGGCTTTAACTCCAGAACTCAGGCAAGGATTTCCATCCTTGAAGCAAAGAGCTTTAGAGATAAATGGAGTACGTGATGTGTCTTTGGGTTCACACTCTCCACTTGCCATGTATAATAATGGAGGCGGTTTCAATTGGAAAGGTAAAATAGCTACCGAAGATGTGTTGGTCACTTATCTTAATGCCGATGCTGATTATCTGAATACCTTCGGTATAAAACTTAAAGAAGGTCGTGAGTTTTCCGAAAATCCTGAAACTGATAGTTTGAATGTGATCATTAACGAGTCTTTTGCAAAATTAATGGGCGATGCAGGAGTTGTAGGAGGTAAAATTTGGTGGAACGAAAATCAAGATCAAGCGGTGACCATTAAGGGTATTACCGAGAATTTTATCTATAACAATATGAATGCTACTAGCCCGGCACCTTTAATCATGTTTAATAATTCCGACTATGCCAATATGGTATTTATAAAAATTGCTTCCAATGCTAATTTAGAACAAGCTATTTCCAAGCTTCAAGGTGTTTTTTCCTCTGTAGATGTCTCTCAACCATTTGATTATCATTTTGTTGATAAGGATTTTGAAAGCAAATTTAAATACCAAAAGTTCATTGGTTCTTTGGCTAGCATTTTTGGGTGCCTTTCTATCTTTATTTCGTGCCTTGGACTATTTGGTCTTGTGTCTTTTGTGGTAGAACAACGCAGAAAAGAAATAGGGGTGCGTAAAGTTCTTGGTGCCTCTGTGGGCAATTTATGGCAGTTACTGTCCAAGGAGTTTACCATATTGGTGGTTATCTCTTGTTTAATTGCTATCCCATTGGCGTGGTATTATATTCAAAATTGGTTACAGCAGTATGAGTATCGGACCAATATTTCTATTTGGATTTATATTATAGCTGGTCTAGGGGCTTTGTTGTTAACCTTAATAACCATAAGTTTTCAAACAATTAAAGCCGCTATCTCCAATCCCGTGAAAAGCTTAAAAACTGAATAAAAAGACATGTTATGTTATTAGAATTAAAAAAAATATACAAGTGGGTCAACTCTGGAGGGAATCGTGTGTTTCTTTT
>JAGQZG010000322.1 GCA_020435705.1 Mangrovimonas sp. | reverse complement strand
TGTAAAAGTCTTCATCGGATTTGGTAAGGTAAATCAAACCTTCTATAATAGTAAATCCCCAGACCAATAGACCGGTAAGCCACCCTAAAAAGCCTAATCCAAAAAGATTAAGCAAAAGAGTTAAGGCCAAAAGAATGATACCTTCTTTGTGATAGCCTAGAACAAACTTGTGTACTCCTAAACCGCCTAGAAGGATTGCAGTAATACCTGCTAACACTTTTTTGTTTTCACCAGAGATTTTTTCGAAAGCCTCGTTAGCTTCCTCACTGAACTCTTTGGTCTTCCCTTTAGCTTCTTTTGCAAAATCTTCAGCTTTATCTGAAGCTTTTTTAGCATATTCCTCTGCTTTACCAGCGGCTTTTTTGGCGTATTCTTCGGCTTTGTCGGCTGCTTTTTTTACGCTTTCCTTGGCATCGCCTAATAGGTCGTCCAACTCGTCACTGAATTTTTTATTATCGTCTGACATGGTTTTTAAGATTTATTGTTTGCCTATCTTAAAAGTAGCAAAAAAAGAGATTTTGTTACAGAAAATCACTCTATTTCTTCCAGCGTTCCAACTTGGGAATGCGTTTCACGAAGAGGTTGGCCAAAATCCCGGGAAATTTCATTTCCTTAAACTTGCCTCTTACAAATGCCTGCATATCTTGAGCTGTCCAATCAGGTCTTGTGAATTCACCATTTTCATAACAATAACTACAATACATATAATTTTTGGAACCATCACTATTTGTAGAACCACCATGTGGATCCTTGTTTAGTGGCATGCCACAACTTTGGCAATTTTTGTAGGTTTTCATAGCTGGTTAGGTTATTGAAACGCACTGTCTACAGGTTCCCAAAGCTCAATCTTGTTGCCTTCAGGATCTAAAATCCAACCAAACTTGCCATAATCGTAAGTTTGCATGTCGCCTACAATGGTAACGCCTTCTTCTTTCAAGGCTTTCAAAAGTTCCTCCAAATTTTCAACCCGAAAGTTCATCATAAACTGTTTTTCACTTGGTTTGAAATACTCGGTATCTTCCTTGAATGGAGACCATTGTGTCATGGCATCGTTACCATCTTTGTCTTTCCACCAAAAAGAACAGCCATAATCATCTACAGGTAAGCCTAAATGCTTGCCATACCACTCTCTGGTTTTCTTGGGATCTTCGGTTTTAAAGAAAAAACCACCCAATCCAGTTACACGTTGTTTCATTAGTAAATTGTTTATCGTTTTAAGTTTGTTTCATAAATAGTTATCCATTCTTCAACGGTCATTTTTGTTGAAAGTTGGGCAATGAGGTCAAATGGGATGTCTTCGGCTTTTTTAAATCTAATACAGCTTTTACCCATGTCAAGTTTTCGTGTGCTGTGCTTTGGGAATTCATTTACAAACCAATTGTATAGCTCGGGCTTGG
>JAGQZG010000321.1 GCA_020435705.1 Mangrovimonas sp. | reverse complement strand
TTATGCCCTCCATCACTGCCTTTTGTTTTTAATCGAAGAGCTCCGAAAGGCAAGTTTAAATCATCGGTAATAACGAGGACATTTTCCAAAGGAACATTTTCTTTCTGCATCCAATAGGTTACAGCCTTGCCACTTAAGTTCATATAAGTGCTTGGTTTAAGCATGATGAACGTTCGGCCTTTAAATTTATAATAGACGATATCTCCCAACTTTTGGGTTTCAAAACTCAGGTTTTCTTGTTTAGCAAAATGATCCAGGACAGTAAATCCAATATTGTGCCTAGTGTTCTGATATTCAGCTCCAATATTTCCTAATCCTACAATTAAAAATTTTTTCATGGTATCTTCAGGAGCAACTTCATTTGTTTCTTTGTAAAACAGATTTTTAAGAAATTGCCACATAATGTTTCCTTTCTTGCAAAAATAAAAAAAGCATCCAACTAAGGATGCTTTTTAAATAGTATCGAAAGAATGTTTATTCTTGAGCTGTTGTTTCTTCAGTAGAAGCTGCTGCTTCTGCCGTTTCTTCGCTTTCTTCAGTCTCTTCTTCGTCTACAACATTCATTGAAGCTCTAGAACGTCTTACTTGGCAAACCACTGTGTTGTCAGGGTGCATAAATTTGTAAGCCTCATTTTCTAGCTCAGTGATGTACAATTTATCACCAATTTTAAGGTTAGTGATATCTGCAACGATAAAGTCAGGTAAATCAGCAGGTAATGCTTTTACCTTAAGCTTTCTATTGTTTCTACGAAGAACACCACCATTTCTAACCCCACGAGAGTTTCCTGTAACTTGTACGGGTATCTCCATCATGATTGGTCTATCTTCAAATAATTGATAGAAGTCAATGTGAAGGATTTTGTCTGTCACAGGGTGAAATTGAATGTCCTGTAAAATAGCGTTGAACGTATCGCCATTGTCTAAAGCAATCACAACTGTATGCGCATTGGGCGTATAAACCAGTTTAGAGAATGCTAACTCTTCAGCTGAGAAATGTACTGGGTTATCTCCTCCGTATAATACGCAAGGAACCTGTCCAGCATTACGTAAGGCTTTAGAAGCTTTCTTGCCTACGCTTTCTCTTTTAGATCCATTGATTGTAATTGATTTCATTGAATTGTGTTTATATAAAAATTAAAAAGTTACAAGATAAATTTAGAACTGATGGAATTGTTGGTATGCACTCTGTGCATCACATCGGCAAACAGTTCAGAACAGGTTAAGACCTTTATTTTTTTGCTTTCCTTTCTTAAAGGGATAGTATCAGTCACAATAAGTTCGTCCAACTTAGAGTTTTCAATTTTTTCATAAGCATCTCCTGATAAGATAGGATGCGTACAAATGGCTTTAACACTAAGGGCACCGCGCTCCATCATTAAATCGGCAGCTTTCGTTAGGGTGCCAGCAGTATCAACCATGTCGTCTACTAAAACCACATTTTTGCCTGTTACATCGCCTATCAATTCCATATAGGAAATTTTGTTGGCTTTGGCCCTTTGTTTATAGCAAATTACTACATCGCTTTCTAA
>JAGQZG010000320.1 GCA_020435705.1 Mangrovimonas sp. | reverse complement strand
ATGAAACCCCGAGACAGTACCCTTTGGGCCAATCCAAGCTGTTATTTCGTTGGATGTCGTGTTTTCGTTAAAGACAGAAAAATCAATATCTTTTTTCAGATGCGGATAAAAATTGAAAATATCCAGAGTGGTCAGGTATTCCTTAAAGTCGGTATTTTCAGTTTCCGACGCTTTAAGTTTTGATATAAAATCTTTGAAAGTGGACTTCTTAAAGCGGTTTTCATCTTGGATGAAATTGTCGGACAATAAGAATACATCTTTATCTTCCTCTAAATTCAACAGGAAATCAAAATCCCATTCCTTATAAGCAGTCCAACTTTTTGCAAACCCTTTAATCAGTACAGGTATATGCTTATTGATATATTCTTTTTTTAAAGTTGCAGAATCAATCGTTTCAACTTCTTTAATTGAGGTGCTTTGCTCTATAATTTCGTTTAAAATAGTCATGATAAATCTTTGTTTACCATCAAATTAACTTGATGATCCGTTGTTGGTTATTAGAATCTCCAATGACGTATTTCTTTTGGGGTAAGATTTCAAATACGGGAGTTGAATTCACATTTACTTTCTCTTCATAAAGATAATCAAAAATAGCTTTTCTTATATAATCATACTCACTATTTTCAATATTTATCTTTTTTAAAGAACTGGTATTCAAATCATTGATATGCTCAACTTCAATTTCATGTACTTCTATGCTTTTGGCCCGGCCTTTCCCTCGTAACTTTTGTTTTAGGGTCTCTTTAAGCACATCAATATTTTTTGTCTTTAGATAGTTTTTAAATTGGATTTTTTTGATTTCCATAGCTAAACCCAATCGGCTTTTAATGGTGTTTTTTGAGGCAACAATATGATGTGAAAAACCATAGTTGTAATTGCTCCAGCGTCTTTTATACTCCAATTTTCCGTAGGCCATGTCTACCAGCCTATAATTGTTGTTCAATGCCCATTCCAATAACTTATATATGGAAATATTACCTAGTGAAAACCTGAAATAATCTAGATCAAAAGAAGGCACCGATACAAAAAGGATGTTATTGTAGTGATGGTTAAGACTGATTTGGACTGGGTTGTTGTTGTGGTATATGATAAAAAGTGAAGCCTTCCCTGAATTGATCATCTTGAATGTTGTATCCAAATAATACTTCCAATTATTAAGGATTTTGTTATCGTCATTCCTTTGATCAAACCTTACGGTAAGCATCCTATGCAGCTTAGACATGTACATATCATAATCTTCTTTGGAGATTTCACCATGAAACATTTTATAGGTTGCATTAAAACAGCCCTCAAAGCGGTTTAAAAACCTCATGATATTTTGCCTGAAACTTTTACCGAATTCAGTTTTCATGAAAGTGTCAATATCTGTGGTTTCTTTGATAACAATGGAAAACCCTTCAATTTTCTTCTGAGGCAGTGTTACGACCTTCCAGATAGTCTCGTCAAATACCGGCTTGAGATAGTCTGGAAATAGGTTTGACGAAATGACCGCGTGGGAATGGCCATTACTTTCAGAAGTAGTCGTGTCTTTGGTATAAAAGACATAAGG
>JAGQZG010000319.1 GCA_020435705.1 Mangrovimonas sp. | reverse complement strand
GCTCCTTACCATTGCTACCTGGTATGTATTGCACACAACTTCTGTAGCCAGGTTCTTGGTTTTGGGCTACCAATTCCCAAGTTTTGCCGCCGTCTTTAGTACGGATTTTATTCGCTGAATTTCCCTCAGGATTGGAATAATCGCCACCAATGGCAAAACCATTCAACGCATCATAAAATGCGATGGAATAGATGCCTTCCGTTTCTTTTTCTTTAATAATGGGTGTCTCAAACACGTCCCAAGTAATCCCTTTATCTGGTGAATAATACACTCTTCCAGCCGTAGTGGCCACCCAAGTTTTGCTTCCAACAATAGCTATATTGGTATCACTGGCTGCAAAAGCGCCTTCGTTTTCCATTCCTTTGGGCAGTTGATCGCAGGTAAGTTTCGTCCAAGTATGGCCACCATCTCTAGTAATAATCACGCTCAAGCAACCATCAGTTGAATCGCCTATGGCTATCCCTTCTTGATCGTTCCAGAAATCCATGGAATCATAAAAAGCGTTGGGGTGGTTTTCTTGGTACAAAACCGTGGTTTCAGGTTTATCTACATTTATGTCTACCAGTAAAGCTGGACTTCCTATAGTGAGTCCCATACCCCTATTTTTAGTTACTGCCATGGCCCTGAAATTGTAAGAGAGACTATCCTTGTTTAAATCAACAGGGTAAAATACCAAAGGCTTGTGCTTCATACCGCTTTCTGAGGGACGCTTTAAGATGGAACCAAACATTCCGTTAGAAGTCAAGAACACGCAGGCATCCTCATTGGGAATCACTTCCAAAGCTCTTACATTTAATAATGAATCTTGTACAAGTGTAACTATTTCTACTGTATTGATCGTTCTTTGTCTGGCTTTCCCCGGTTTAAAAGACCAAAAGACAAAAACAAGAAGTAAGCCGCTTAATAAAAGTTTTTTCATGTGCTTAAATTTCCCCTAAAATAGGAAACTTTTGGATAGGATACCACCTTGTGTCAAGTGATAGTTTGCTTAAAGCTTAGGTATGATTTAATTTTTAAACTCTTAGATTTGTAGATACATGAGAAAATCAATACTTATACTTATTGGGCTAATAGCTTGGCAATCTTACAGTCAAGATTTAACTTGTGATGATTTTTTTAATGGTCTTTTCATTGGGACAACTCCAAAATTCCCCGGTGTGGAATGGAAAATGACTAAGCACGGAACAAATCAAATAGAAACCATAAGTAAAATTCCTGAAAAATATATTGAACAGGGCTATCCAACAGATACTTTATTTTCAAAAATTCATCGGATTGACAAGTGTTCTTTTCGACTTAATTTTGATGACTCTAAAATGCAATTGGATCAATATATGAAAAGAATGAATGATAATGGTGGGATTTTTGTTGAAATCAAAAAAATAGAAGGAAACTGTGCTTTTTATGTATCAAAATCTACTTATGAAAGTGAAGAAATCGTAATTGAAGGGAAAATTTGCAAGGAAAAATAAAAGACCATGTCCAAAAAAAAATCAAAAAAAATCATTAGAATCTTATTATTTGTAGGAACCATTATCTCCTTATACTTTGTTCCTTGGCCCATAGTAAAAGCCT
>JAGQZG010000031.1 GCA_020435705.1 Mangrovimonas sp. | reverse complement strand
GTCCCTTAATGGTTCCTATCCAAAGTTGATTACGTTTATCCACCGCTAATGCAGAAATGAAAGAACTTGGCAGATTTTGTTCATCAGAAACCACATTTTTGTAGATGGTTCCTGCTGCATTCACCCCAACCAATCCGAGTTTATAACCTCCCATCCATTTATTCCCATTCTGGTCTATAACAATATCAGAATAGCCAAATTCATCTGTCAATGGGTTAATTATCAAATCATCAAAACCATACTCCTGCCATTGACCAGTACTTGGATTATAAGATTTTAAAGGGTGTTCAACCCTTCCTGTGCAAGACCATAAAAGGCCTTCACTATCAAATGTAGTTCCTGACACCCTTATACTTTTTAGGTTTGGATTGTTGGGGACCACTAGGGATTCCAATCCGCTGTTATCTTCATTGTAAAGGATCTCTGGAACATTATCGTTAACCTCAAGGATTCCATCGTTAAAAGAACTTATAAATACTTGGCTTGTATTAAAAGGGTTAATGGAAATGGCATTCAAATCCCTTGCCCCTAGAACACTATCCTGTGAAATATTTATCCAATCTTCTTCAACTAAATGACTTATACCCCATTTTCTCAGCGGACTAGGGTTATAGGTTAAAGTGTAATCTCCAAATGTTACCCAAAGCTCATTGCTACCCGCTTGAATAGAAAAGGGGCTATTTCTTAATGGGCCATCGGGGTGGATTTCTTCAAACTCTATAGGGTTTGCAAGTTGAGTTGCAAGAACCCCTAAATCAACTGTCCCAATAAATGTACTGGTTTGATTGGCCACTCCAGAAGTAAACTGAGTAGAAGCTGTGCTATTGACGTTTACTTGCGTTATTAAAACATAATCTGGAAGATATGTAAAGTTATCATTCTTAGTAGTTACCGAAAGTACCCCATCAAATACTTTTACATCTAATGGCGGATCAGCATACTGAAGCAATTGTGTTAAAGTGTTATTGATAGATACTTCAAAAACATGACGACTGGTTCTATAAGCATAAAGTTTTCCGGCAAACTCCTGAATAGCATAAAAATCTCCAGTGGTTACTTGCTCCCATTCTTGAGAATCAATAAGGTTTGGATTGGATAGCAAAGCTCTTTTTATCCCGTTGCCATCTTGACAAGCCACATAAATATAGTCTTGAAAAATGGTAGTTTGGGAAACATTTATCTGAGTTCCAGAGGTTCCTAAATAATAGGTGTCACCAAACTCCAAATGTTCCAAATCATATACTGAAACCCCATATCCTGTAGAAATATAAACTAATCCATTGTATTCGTTGAAGTGATTTATACTTTTATCATTGGGAGGGATTGTGGGCTTATCAACAATATCCACTACCGATAGGACTTCGTTATTAGAATCGAAGGCAATTTCTATGAGACCATTATCGTGTCCAATCATGAGCAGACCATAGGTTTCACTATAGTGCAAGGTGGTAATGGTCTCTCCTGAGAGGCCATTAATTGTGGTTAACTCATTTATCTCGTGTGTGGTTAAATCATAACTGAAGACCGCATTCTCTGATACGCCATATAACTTATTGTTCCCTAAGACTACATCATTGATTGAATTATAGGAAAAATATTCTTTCCAAGAATTGGAATAATCTTGAGACAATAAAATGAAGGGAATCAATAATATATTTAAAAAAGCTATTTTTTTTGTCATAGTAAAATATTAGCTCAAAGATATTTAATCTAACGGATTAATTTCAGAAATAATATTCCGAAAACAAAAAAAGCCTGCAAAACAGCAGGCTTTAGTATTTATATGAGAAAATTTATTAAACTATTCCCTGAGCCAGCATGGCATCGGCTACTTTTACAAAACCTGCAATATTAGCCCCTTTAACATAGTCTACATAGCCATCTTCCTGTTTACCATATTCAATACAAGCATTGTGGATATTGTGCATGATTTCTTTTAGCTTTTTGTCCACTTCCTCTCTAGTCCAGTTAAATCTCAAGGAATTTTGAGTCATTTCAAGACCAGAGGTTGCTACACCACCAGCATTAGATGCTTTTCCTGGCGCAAAAAGAATTTTAGCTTTATGGAATTCGGCAATGGCCTCTTTCGTGGAAGGCATATTCGCTCCTTCGCTTACGCAAACACATCCATTCTTCAGAAGCAATTTAGCATCTTCTCCATTCAATTCATTTTGCGTGGCACATGGCAGTGCGATATCGCAAGGAACTTCCCACGGTGTTTTTCCTGAATGGAATGTAGCGCTTGGATAGGTCTCCAAATACTCACTTATTCTTCCTCTTTTAACATTTTTCAAATCCATAACAAAGGCCAACTTCTCTTTATCTATACCGTCTTTATCATAGATATATCCAGAAGAGTCTGACAATGTTAGTACGGTAGCTCCTAATTCAATCGCTTTTTCAGCGGCATACTGTGCTACGTTACCAGAACCTGAAACCACAACTTTTTTACCTTTGAAACTATCGTTCTTAGTTTTAAGCATACTTTCAGCAAAATACACATTGCCATAACCTGTAGCTTCTGGGCGAATCAATGATCCACCCCAAGAAAGACCTTTACCGGTCAATACTCCTGTGAATTCATTTTGAAGTTTTTTGTACATCCCGAAAAGGAATCCTATTTCGCGAGCACCTACGCCTATATCACCTGCTGGCACATCAGTATTTGGCCCTATGTGTCTGAACAATTCCGACATGAAAGCATGACAAAAACGCATAATCTCATTATCGCTTTTTCCTTTAGGGTCAAAATCACTACCTCCTTTACCACCGCCCATTGGCAACGTGGTTAAACTGTTTTTAAATACTTGTTCAAAAGCTAAAAACTTAAGAATGCTCATATTTACTGTTGGGTGGAATCTCAAGCCTCCTTTGTAAGGTCCTATGGCAGAGTTCATTTGTATTCTGTAACCCCTGTTAACTTGGATTTCGCCTTTGTCATCAACCCAGCAAACTCTGAAAGAAATGACACGTTCTGGCTCCACCATTCTTAATAGGATATTTTTTCCATAATAAATATCATGTTGAACAATGTACGGAATCACTGTTTCAGCAACTTCTTCAACAGCTTGTAAAAATTCAGGCTCATGTCCATTTCTTTCCTTGACTTGGTCCATGAAAGCTTCAATAATACTTTTCATCAATATTTATAATTGTTGTTTTATTAATAAACATAAATTTTTCGAGTGCAAATATACGATATCTTTAAAATTTCACGTTTATTTTTTAAAAATTCACAAAATGATATTTTTGCCTTAACGTAAAAATAAAGCCACATAATTTAATTTGTTTGTTACTATATCGAGTTTTTATATATTTGTCTGAGGGATAGCCTCATAAATACTACCTATCATGCTTAACTTAAAGAAATTCGCTCTGCTTCTTTGTTGTTTGCTTAGCTTTTACATTTCCAATGCGCAACTTGGATTTTCACATGAAATAGGTGCTATTGTCGGGCCTGTTCAATTTCGATCGGACTACGGTGAACGTTTTGATGAAAGCACCAATTTTGGAAATACCGGGATTGGGATCGGTTTGATACACTACATCAATTTCTCCTACCGCGCGGACTGTAATTGTTACACTACTGATAACTATTTTAACGATCACTTCAAACTTCGTTCAGAACTATCATATAACTATACAAAGTTGGAGCATTATGGCGAATGGGCCAATTCATCAGGGCCAGAATACGACAAGCTCCGGGCGCAACATGGTGTTGCCAAGAATTTTGATATTGGTATGCAGTTGGAGTATTTCCCACTAAGCATCCGTTCATTTCAAGCTTTCTCGTACAGATTTGCTCCGTTTATAAGTTTAGGAGCTCATTGGACAAATTCCAGTCCGGAAGCTACTACTGATTATGGTAGTGGCAATGTTTATGATTATCAAACTATTTTTGCCCCATGGGTAAACAACCCAGATGTTAACAATGACTATTATCCGATAAGTGAAGACTCCCACAGTGCTTGGTCTATGGTAACCAGTATTGGGGTGCGTTATAAGCTTACGAAATTATCGGATTTGATGTTAGACCTTAGATGGCAATTTTATTTTGACGACTGGATTGATGGTCTTAACCATAATCTAAACTCAAACAAATTTAATGACAATTTAATCTGGCTTAATTTTGGATATATTTATTATCTAGATTAATAAATAACCATATAAAAACAAAAAAGCGGCTAGAAGCCGCTTTTTTTATTCCAATGCCTGCTTTAAGTCGGCTATTAAATCGTCAATATCTTCAATGCCCACACTAAGTCTTATAAGAGAGTCCACAACTCCTGTTTTTTCTCTTTCTTCTTTAGGAATACTCGCATGAGTCATACTCGCAGGGTGTCCTGCTAAGGACTCGACACCACCTAGGGACTCGGCCAGCGTGAACACTTTCAGTTTTTCAACTGTTTTAATGGCTTCAGAAAAATTATTGTTTTTGGTGGTAAACGAAACCATACCTCCAAAGTCTTTCATTTGAGCCTTGGCTACCTCATGATTAGGGTGGTTTTCAAAACCAGGCCAGTAAACTTTTTCAACTTTAGGATGCGAAGCCAAAAATTCGGCAATTGCTTTACCATTTTCACAATGGCGCTGCATTCTTACATGCAAGGTTTTAATACCTCTTAAAACCAAAAAGCTGTCCTGAGGGCCACAAACTGCTCCGCTCGCATTTTGAATAAAATACAATTTATCAGCAAGTGCTTTATCTTTAACAATCAAAGCACCCATCACAACATCACTATGCCCCCCTAGATATTTTGTAGCCGAATGCATTACGATATCGGCTCCTAGATCCAGCGGTTGTTGTAAGTAAGGTGTGGCAAAAGTATTGTCTACGGCCAACAGAATATGATGGTTTCGGGCTATTTCAGAAACTGCTTTTATGTCAATAATATTCATCATGGGATTTGTGGGTGTTTCAACCCAAATCAATTTAGTATTGGAAGTCACATAGTCTTCAATAGCTGATGCTTTTTCCATCCCCACAAAATGGAATTTAATACCAAAATCTTGGAATATCTTAGTGAAAAGACGATAGGAACCTCCATACAAATCATTGGTGGAAATTACTTCATCACCAGGTTTTAAAAGTTTCATAACCGCATCCATAGCTGCTAATCCAGAAGCAAACGCCAAACCATAAGTTCCATTTTCTATGCTGGCAAACGCATTTTCCAAAGCAGATCGAGTTGGGTTGTGCGTGCGGGAATACTCATACCCTTTATGTCCGCCCGGCGTACTTTGTGCATAGGTTGATGTTTGATAAATTGGAGGCATGACGGCGCCATAGGCTGGGTCGTGAGTTTGTCCACCATGTATGGTTTTTGTATTGAATTTCATTGTAAAAAGTTTTGCTACAAATGTACTTTTTAATTCGTTTCTTTCAAATGCAATGGTTACCTTTAATCCCGTCAAACCTCCTCAAGATGAAGAAAATTTTCCTATTGCTTGCTGTTGTTCTCTTCGTGCTGTCTTGTGAAACCAAGACCAAATCATTACGTTTTGAAGAGGAAATCATTACTACTCCCGTAAATGAAATTGTACACGTTACGATTCCAGTAGCCAAAGATGATGGTGAAACTTCAAAAAAAATAAACCGGAAAATACGAGAGCTAATTAGCCAATCTCTTGTCATTGGCGATCCCGATAAAGAACTACTCCCTTTAGAAACTCAAATTGATTCTTTCAACATAGAGTATCAAAATTTTAAAAATGAATTTCCAGAAACCCCAATGATTTGGGAAGCACAAATTGATGGGGAAGTTCTTTACCAATCCGATGAGATTATTACTATTGCTTTGACCATTTATACCAATACTGGCGGTGCACATGGGGTTAGTACAATAACCTTTGCCAATTTTGATACTATTTCGGGTGAGTCTTTGAATACGCTGGACATTTTCAACAATGTATCGGCAGTGCATGACATTTCCAAACAATATTTCTATGAGGAAATTAAAGGAAGGGAAGCCGATTATTTTAATCCTAACGACTTTGAGCTTCCAGCTAATATTGGTTTTTCAGAAGACGGAATTGTTTTTCTTTACAATGTTTATGAAATTGCACCTTATTCATCCGGAATTACTGAGTTTACTATACCTTTTGAAAAACTGGATACCTACCTTAACTACCATTAATGAAAAAAATATACTATCTGAAAACTTGCAGTACCTGTGTCAGGATTTTAAGGGAACTCAACCCAAACAAAGACGTCATTCTTCAGGATATTAAAGAAGAACCCATAACGGTTAAGCAACTGGATGAGATGAAAGCACTGGCCAATACTTATGAAGCTCTTTTTAGTAAACGCGCTAAGCTCTATAAGGAAATGGGCTTGAAAGATGTTGTCCTAAAAGAATCGGATTTCAAACAGTATATTTTGGAACATTACACCTTTTTGAGCAGACCCGTTATTATTGTAGATTCTGAAATTTTCATCGGGAATGCACCTAAAACGGTTGCCGCAGCCAAACAAGCCTTGAATGGATAAAAACAGATTGACTGCTCTTGTTGCCGTATTTATTGTACAACTGTTATATGGTTTGAACTTTACATTTGCCAATGATGTAATTGATGGTGGCTACATTAAACCCTTTGGTTTTATTTTGTTACGCATTTTTGCGGCGGCTTGTTTATTTTGGTTCTTCAGCCTGTTCACACCTAAAGAAAAAATAGAAAAAAAAGACTTTATAAAACTTTTTATCGCTTCTATTTTTGGCATAGCTACCAACATGCTCCTCTTTTTTAAGGGCTTCGAGTACACTACGCCCATTCATGCCTCGGTGATTATGATTGTGACTCCAATTATTGTCCTGATTCTCTCAGGATTTTTTTTGAACGAACGCATAACACCTCCCAAACTTCTTGGAGTATTGTTGGGTTTTGCAGGTGCTATTGTTCTTTCAGTATACGGAAAATCTACACAAGCTGGAGATAATATTCTACTGGGAAACTTGTTCGTTTTTCTAAATGCGGTTTCTTATAGCATATACTTGGTGATGATAAAAAAATTAACGGACAAGTACCATCCTTTCGCATTTATAAAGTGGCTGTTCTTGTTTGGTTTTTTCTTGGTAATCCCTTTTGGTTATAATGACCTGATGGCCGTGCAATGGCATACGTTTAACAACTATATTATTTTTTGTGTTGTATTTGTAATTATTGGCGCCACATTTCTTACCTACCTGCTCAATCCCATTGGCTTAAGACATTTAAGAGCCTCTACGGTTAGTTCGTTTCTGTATTTACAGCCTGTGGTAGCCGTTATATTTTCAATTCTTATGAAATCGGACTCGTTTGATACGGTTAAGTTCATTGCCAGTATTTTAATTTTTGGAGGCGTTTACCTAGCTACTTTAAGACCTAAATTAAAGTGATATATCCTTAGGTTTTTTACCAAGCTTTCTGGTATCTTCTTTAGAGAGAAGCTTAAAATGATCTGTTTTGGGAAGCTTTTCCATGATGTGTAGTAATTCGTCAGGTAATTCAGTAAGCTTTCTGGCTTTTAGATCCATCCATCCACCCAGCATCTCACAGTGGGCCAAATTTTCGCCTTTATAGTTGTAAAAATTATGGTCAAACTTAAAAAACATGCCCTTCTCGCTCAATCCTGAAACCTCCAAGCTAACCGTTATGGGTTTCCCCATAAAAACTTCCTTGAAGTAGTACATGTGTTCATAAAATACTACTGGACCTATATTATGTTTTGCCATTTCTTGCATGCTGAATCCGCTTTCAGTAAGGAATGCCATTCGGGTATGGCTCATAAAATTGGTATAGGCCGAGTTGGCCAAATGCCTATTGGCATCAACATCGCTCCATCGTATTTCAAACTGTTTTTTGTACATCACCTTGTTTTGGCATAAAATTACAATAAATATTATGTACGCATAACAAAAACGGTTGTTTTCTAAACCTACACTTTTGTTTACCTTTGTTCTTTTAAAAATCAGTATATGATTCATTCCATGACAGGTTATGGGAAGGCCGTACTTCAGCTTCCTTCAAAAAAATTAACCATAGAAATTAAATCGCTTAACAGTAAAAATTTGGATCTTAATACCAGAATGCCTTCGGTATATAGAGAAAAGGAACTGGATATTAGAAAGCTTATAGCCAATCAATTAGAGCGAGGGAAAGTAGATTTTTCCATTTTCCTTGAAGTAACAGGTGAAGAAACCTCTACCCAGCTTAACACTCCAGTGGTCAAGCAATACATGAAACAACTCAAAGAAGTGGTTAATGGCGATGAAACCGAGCTCCTTAAAATGGCTGTTCGCTTTCCAGATGCTCTTAATACGGAGCGTGAGGAAATTGACGAAAATGAATGGCATCAAGTTGAAAACAGCATTGCCGAGGTTCTAAAAGCCATAGATCTTTACCGGTTAGACGAAGGCAAGGTATTGGAAGCCGATTTTTCGCAACGCATTACTTCCATTGGTGAACTTCTTGAAAAAGTCGTGGCCATTGACCCTGAACGCATTACTGCCGTTAGGGAACGCCTGCAAAAGGCTATTGACGATTTAAAAGAAAACATAGATCAAAATAGGTTTGAACAGGAACTTATTTACTACATAGAAAAATATGATATTACCGAAGAAAAAGTAAGACTTAAAAATCATTTGGATTATTTTATGTCTTCTTTACATTCTGATGATTCCAATGGAAAAAAATTAGGATTTATTGCCCAAGAAATTGGAAGGGAAATCAATACCATAGGCTCCAAAAGTAATTACGCTCCTATGCAAAAAATAGTTGTTCAAATGAAAGACGAACTGGAGAAAATTAAAGAACAGTTACTAAACGTTTTATAAATGGAAGAAGGAAAACTCATTGTCTTTTCGGCACCCTCTGGATCAGGAAAAACTACTATAGTAAGGCATTTACTGGGTATTGAGAGGTTAAACCTGGAATTCTCCATTTCGGCAACATCCAGAGAAAAAAGAGGCAATGAAAAAGATGGTGTAGATTATTATTTTCTTACCACAGAAGAGTTCAAGAAAAAAATTAAAAACGGAGAATTTCTGGAATGGGAAGAGGTTTATCGGGATAATTTTTATGGCACTCTAAAAAGTGAAGTAGAGCGTATCTGGACCAATGGCAAGCACGTCATTTTTGATATTGATGTTTCCGGCGGGCTAAGAATTAAGCGTAAATACCCCCACGAAACTTTGGCCATTTTTGTGAAGCCACCCAGTATTGACGAACTCAAAATACGTCTTAAAAAACGCAAGACCGAAAGCGATGATAAAATCAACATGCGCATTGCCAAAGCCAGTGCAGAGCTGGCCACAGCACCTTTGTTTGATGTTATTATTGTAAATGATGACCTAGACAAAGCCTTTCAAGAAGCCGAAAAACTGGTAGATAATTTCCTAAATACCGAAAACCTGTGAAAGTAGGTCTTTACTTTGGAACTTTCAATCCTATACACATAGGGCATTTAGTGATTGCCAACCATATGGTTGAGTTTAGTGACCTTGACCAGGTATGGTTTGTTGTAACGCCTCAAAGTCCTTTTAAAACCAAACAGTCTATGCTAGACAATTATCAGCGATTGGAAATGGTTTACAGAGCTACTGAAGATTACCCCAAGTTAAGACCTTCGGATATAGAATTCAATTTACCTCAACCCAACTATACGATCAATACTTTGGTCTATCTGCAAGAAAAGTATACCGACTATGAGTTTGCTCTCATTATGGGAGAAGACAATTTAAATAGCTTTCATAAATGGAAGAATTATGAGGTCATTTTGGAAAATCACGAGCTTTATGTGTATCCAAGAATTTCCCAGGATACTACTGAAAATGATTTGCACCAAAGTAAAAAAGTGCATCTCATTGATGCCCCTATCATGGAGATTTCTTCAACATTTATAAGAAACTCCATTAAACAGGGTAAATTGGTTAAACCATTATTGCCTAATAGAGTCTGGGAATATCTGGATGAGATGAATTTCTACAAATAAAAAAACCAGCAGTAGCTGGTTTTTTTATTTAATCTAGTGCTGGAATACGGAGTACTTGTCCTGGATAAATCAAGTCAGGATTTTTAAGCATCGGCTTATTGGCTTCAAAAATCACCGGATACTTCATGGCATTCCCATAGTATTTTTTAGCAATCTTACTCAACGTATCTCCTTTAACAACTGTGTGAAACTGTGCTTCTGGCTCAGGATTCTCTACGGTCATTTGGTCATCTACCGTAGCAATCCCTGCTGAGTTGCCCACTACCAATACAGTTTTTTCCTTAGTAGCTTGATCAAAGGCCGCACCACTTACGGTTGCTAAGTCGCCATCAATAACTACTTCAAGATTTTCAACCTGTAAGCCTAAATCATTAATGGTTTCCATTAATCGATTGGCGGCGGCGAGTTCTGCCCTTTCTTCAGCAGCGGCAGCTTCAGCTGAGGCTTCTGCGGCTTTTTCTGATTCTGTTTTATATCCGAAAATTTTTGCTCCTGCATTTTTAATAAATGAAAATAGTCCCATGGTGAATGATTTAATTATTTTTTAAGTGTTAAAGTTCGTAAATATTAAAAGGATTTCCAATATAGAAATTGTTTCTATAACGTTTATTTAACCAATTGGACACTTATTTACGTTGAAAGTCACAAAATAGTTTTCCATGTCTCAATATATCTATTGGTTTCTTTAAATTTATCTCACCCCTTAGTATGCTCTTGAAGATTTTTGTGTCGAATGGCCTATGATGCGATTGGAGGGAAGTATAACAGAAAAAGAAAGTGCCCTATACAGTAATCCGTACAAGGCACTTAACTAACTAAATAACCAACCAAAATTTTTATGCTTCTCTAGAATTTTCTCTAGGATTGTCTTTCTTATCTGTTTTTTGCTTACGCTTCTTAGGCTCTTTCTTCATTGCTTCTTTAGCACTGCCTTCGGCAGATCGCATATATTGGATATATCCTCTTCCTGTGAATTCATAAGTAGTTCCAGATGAAGGTTGATATAGCCTTATTCTTTGATCATTAATAACGTTCAATTCAAAAAATTCATTGTCAAAATAATCATAATCTAATGTTAAAGTTTTTAGGTACATATTATTGCTCACATTACCCACCCCATAAACACCTGTATAATCCCAATAGATATTGACAGGATTGACAATATTCACGTCTTGGGAGCTTCTGAATTCCGAATCATTTCCACCTGGCAAGAACTGCAAATAGTTTTCATAATCAAATTCATTAGGCTGTCCTTGCGCACTTGTATAAGTCTTTTCCCAAGCTTCATACTCCTGAAGGAAATAATGAATGTTATCATAGAATATATAGTCATAATCAAAGTTGCTGCGTTGGTACCCATCCAAGAAATAAGAGGTATCGTTATAAGGATTGTACAATTCAATGGTATTATAATCTACTTGATACACATCAAACGTTTCATATCCATCAATATCATGGTATACATCTAGAATAGTTCCATAAGCGTCATAATCACCTACAGGAATGCCATACCCGCTGCCTTGACTTCCAAAACCCACCAAGTTGTTATTAGCATACAACACCCCATTTCTAAAGGATACGGTAAAGGCTATTTGCAAGAAAGGCGTTTCACCATAACCAACCGTTCTGTTAATATCCACATACCACAATTCATATGATCCCAATAATTGGTTTAAAGAAACCGCTGGCTCTGGCGTATAAGGGTCTACAATCACATCTTCCCTATAACAAGAGGTGAAGAGAGTAGTCAGTACTGTAAGTCCTAAAAATAATTTTATCGTTTTCATAAGCCGCCAATTTTATGGGTTATACTCACTAAGTTTCAAAAGGCGTGCCAAATTAAATTTGTATTGACTCAAGCATAACTTTATAAAGTTTTATTTTATGTATTTTTGAAAACTATAAGTGGACAAAATTTTATGGAAAAACCGTTAAAATATGCCGTCTTTGGTGCTGGAAGTTGGGCTACTGCCATTGTTAAGATGCTGTGTGAAAACGTAGAAGAAGTAGGTTGGTACATGCGCAGTGTTTACATTAAAGAACATCTCCTAAAGGAAAGACACAATCCCAGTTACATAAGCTCAGTAGAGTTTAATTTAAATAAGTTGAAACTTAGCAATGACATTAACCAAACCGCTCAGGAGGCCGATGTGCTCATTTTTGCTATTCCATCGGCATTTATATATAGCGAACTTCAAAAGTTAACCATAGATCTTACGAAAAAAATAGTGGTTTCGGCTGTGAAAGGGATTATTCCCGAATCCGGATTACTGGTTGGCGAACATTTTCATGATATTTACAAGCTTCCGTTTGAGAATATAGCCGTTATTGCTGGCCCGTGCCATGCCGAGGAAGTTGCCTTGGAACGCTTGTCGTACCTGACTATTTCCTGTGCCGATGCTGCCAAGGCCAAACAAATTGCCAGTGCACTTTCCAGTGAATACATTAAGACGAAAATAAGTGACGACATTATTGGTACGGAATATGCCGTGATGCTGAAAAACATCTACGCCATTGCCGCAGGAATTGCCCATGGATTGGGTTATGGTGATAATTTCCAAAGTGTATTGATGAGCAATGCCATAAGGGAAATGAAGCGCTTTATCAAGAAAATGCACAAGATGAAGCGCAACATCAACAACTCGGCTTATCTAGGGGATCTGTTGGTAACTGGTTATTCTACATTTTCACGAAATAGAATGTTTGGCAACATGATAGGTAAAGGATATACCGTAAAAAGTGCCATGATGGAAATGAATATGGTGGCCGAAGGCTATTATGCTACAAAAGGCGCCCATATTTTAAACCAACAGAACAAAAAGAAAACCCGCTTGCCCATTATCAATGCGGTATACGAGATACTTTACGAAGGCAAAAATGCCAAGAAAGTGTTTGAGAAGTTAACGGAAAGGTTGGATTAGGCTCTATAGTTTTTCTGAAACATATTAAAATTAAGCGTTTTTCTCTTATCAATAAAAAACCCGCCCAAAGCACCGTAACAATCTCAATATAGCTTCGGACGGGTTTCTGTTAATAACAACAGTTTAATTAGATATGTTCTGCAAGTTTGTGATGTTCGTCAATAAGTGGGCCACCTTCCATGATTTGTTGAGAGGCTTGACTAGCAAATTTCTCAAAGTTCAAGTGGAAAGAGTGTGCCAAACCAATGGCTTTACTAATGTAAGCTCCTTTGTTTTCCCAAGTGTTCATTGGATCCAAAATTTCGGTTGGAACTCCAGGACACGCTTTTGGCATGTGAAGACCAAAGATAGGGTGTTGGTTAAATTCAACAGCATCCAATTCACCTTTCAAAATAGCTGTAATCATAGCTCTAGTGAATTTAAGCTTAATGCGTGATCCCACTCCGTAAGGGCCTGCGCTCCATCCAGTATTGATCAACCAGACATTAACACCAGCTTCTTGCATTTTTTTGCTCAACATTTCGGCATAGGCGGTTGGGTGCAATGGCATGAATGGCGCACCAAAACACGCTGAGAAAGAAGGTACGGGCTCTGTAATGCCAGCTTCAGTACCAGCTACTTTAGCAGTATATCCAGAAATAAAGTGGTAAGCTGCTTGTCCCGGTGTTAGTTTAGACACTGGAGGCAATACCCCAAATGCATCACAAGTTAAAAAGAAAATATTCTTAGGGTTTTTAGCATAAGAAGGCTCTTGAATATTATTGATATGATAGATAGGATAGCTCACCCGTGTATTTTGGGTAATGGTATAATCTTCATAATCTACTTCACCATTTTTAATGATCACGTTTTCCAACAAAGCACCCGGTTTAATGGCTCTAAAGATATCCGGTTCTTTTTCCTCGGTAAGGTCTATAACTTTTGCATAGCAACCACCTTCAAAATTGAAAATGTTATTATCGGCTGTCCAACCATGTTCATCATCACCAATCAGTCTTCGGTCAGGATCAGCAGATAAGGTAGTTTTTCCTGTCCCTGAAAGTCCGAAGAAAATAGCGGTATCGTCATCCTCACCAACGTTAGCTGAACAGTGCATAGGCAACACATTTTTTTCTGTTGGCAAAATAAAGTTCAAGGCAGAGAAAATACCTTTTTTAATTTCTCCTGTATAAGCTGACCCTCCTACCAACGCTATTTTATCAGTAAAGTTCAAAATAGAGAAATTACCTTGTCTTAGGCCTACAGAGGCTGGATCTGGATGCTCGTAACCAGGAGCACAAAGCACCAACCAGTCTTCTGAAAAATCTTCCAATTCTTCTTCTTTCAATCTTAAGAACATATTAAATACAAACATGCTGGACCATGGATACTCTGCAATGGTACGGACGTACATTTTGTATTCAGGATCGGCACATACATAAGCGTCTCTTGCATAAAGTTCCTTGCCAGACATATAGGCAGTGACTTCATTATAAAGTATCTTGAAGTTTTCAGGAGAAATTGGTTTGTTAATGTTTCCCCACCAAACTTTATCAGCAGTAATTTCATCTTTTACCAAGAAGCGGTCTTGAGGTGAGCGCCCGGTAAATTTTCCTGTGTTAACCGCCAAGGTTCCGTTATTGGTTTCTTCACCCATTCCTTTTTCGAGCGTAATTTTTTGAAGTTCTTCTGGACTTAAATTCCAGTGTACAGAAACATCCTTTAAACCATATTTTTCTAGGTTTCTATCTGTTTCAACAAGTGTTCTCATGGTTCCTTGATTTTTATTGTTATTAACCTTTAAATGTATTTTTGAGAGCTGAAAAAATCAATACTAAAAACGACATATTGAATCTTTTCATGGTCAAAGGTACTTCATTTATTCTCAGTTAATTGTGAACAAAATCATGACTTATTTTAAATCTTTTTCGTAACTTAAGGTAACTAAAACGTTTTCTTTGATTAAAAACGCCCGAAAAAGATGATTTTGAGGAAATGGATAAGAATTATTTTGCTAAAACGCCTTTTTTATTTATCAATGGAATGGTTTGGAGTGCTTTTTCGTTGATGCTGTTTTTTCTGAAAAGATAGGTTTTGTCAAACAGTTGGTTTCCTTCAAAAAAAGTGACTTTAAACTCGTTATTCAAAGCAAGAACGTCATCCTGCAATAGTTCTATTTTGGCATAGCTTTTTGGAGGCAATTTTTCCAGTTTGTGCCGCATGGTTGAGGTTTCTTGATCCTGGCTATAGCCTTTGGACACAATGAGCAGCATGTCCAATTCTACATCTTTATCATTAATAATGTAGGCATTCCAGTCTTGGGTATTGTAAATCTCGTTGTATTCGTGGACAACGGCAACATATACTTGTTCAACTTTAGGGATTTGGATGTCTTTTTTCAAAGCTTAAATTTCACTCCTGAATTGCTCCAAGAAACGCACATCGTTTTCACTTAGCATCCTAATGTCGCTAATTTGGTGCAATAGCATGGTAATACGATCAATACCCATTCCAAAGGCAAATCCTGAGTATTCTTTGGAATCAATACCACAATTTTCCAAAACTTGCGGGTCTACCATACCACAACCCATAATTTCCAACCACCCTGTTCCTTTGGTGATACGGTAATCTATTTCGGTTTCCAAGCCCCAATAGACATCTACCTCGGCGCTGGGTTCCGTAAATGGAAAATAGGAGGGACGCAAACGGATTTTACTTTTCCCAAACATTTCAGTGGTGAAATATTGCAAGGTTTGCTTCAAATCGGCAAAGCTCACGTCTTTATCTATATACAACCCTTCCACTTGATGGAAGAAACAGTGTGAACGCGCCGAAATAGCTTCGTTCCTATACACTCTTCCTGGTGAAATGGTACGGATAGGCGGTTGGTTGTTTTCCATGTACCTCACCTGTACAGAACTGGTGTGCGTTCTTAACAGAATGTCTGGATTGGTTTGAATAAAAAACGTATCCTGCATATCGCGTGCCGGATGATATTCTGGTAGGTTCAATGCCGTAAAGTTGTGCCAATCGTCTTCAATTTCCGGGCCTTCGCTCACGTTGAAACCTATGCGTGAAAAAATATCAATTATTTGATTTTTAACAATGGAAATTGGATGGCGGGAACCTAGCTTGAAGGGTTCGCCAGGACGGGACAAATCACCATACATTCCTTGGGATTCTTCTTTGCTTTCCAGTTCGGTTTTAAGGGCGTTAACTTTCTCTTCGGCAGTTTTCTTTAACTGATTGATCACTTGGCCAAATTCTTTCTTTTGTTCATTGGCCACGTTCTTGAACTCCGCAAAATACTCGTTCAAGAGTCCCTTTTTTCCTAAATACTTGATACGGAACGCTTCTACTTCATCCTTGGTTTGCGCCGTAAAGGCTTCGGCTTCGGCAATGAGTTCTTTTAACTTGTCTATCATGGTTTCCATTCAAAAATGCTTGCAAATTTAATTCTTTTTGACAAATGTGCGTTAAGGATTACTCACTAACTATTATTGTTTAAGGTATTCGTGAATGTTTCTCATTTGAGGCATTATTGGAGCTCTTCAAGCTATTTTGTTTGAAAGCGACTGCCAAAAGCCTGATCATGATGTTCTCTGGACGGCGCTTGATGGGGCATCATGGGAACGCGCTAATCTATAAACTGGGCTTCAACGAAATAGTTCACGATGGCCTCTTTCATAAGGACGCTTTGCTCGCCCGCTTTTAAAAAGGGCAGTTCGGCTTTCACTTTGTAATGTGGCCAACCTTCTTTATCTACATAATCAAACTGGTAATAGCCGTAGGGTTCCAAGAGCTTACAAATGGCAATGTGCATCAAGTCTATCTTCTGGTCCTTCTTGTATTTTCTGTGCAATTGACCAAGTTCCTGAACGCCAATAAGGTAGATAATGGCATCCAAATCCAGCGTGTCGCCATCGGCAAACTGGTTGGATAGTTTCTCAACGAGAAGTTCCCAACGGGATTTTAAAAGTTCGTCTCTGGACATTATTTTGTACGTTCTAACGTTTAAGGTTTATTGGAGTTGCAAAGTTAACTTATATTTGAAGAAATTCTAACGGTTATGTCTGTAATTGATATTGTTCTTGCTGCGCTTATTTTGTTTGGATTGATTAGAGGTTTCATGAAAGGTTTTTTTGTGGAAATTGCTTCGCTGGTGGCTTTGGTTGCTGGGGTTTATGGCGCCATCCATTTTAGTTATTTTGCGGCAGATTACTTAAAGGACAAAACCGATTGGGATGAAAAGACCATAGCGATTTCGGCCTTTGCCATTACATTTATTGCCATTGTGATCCTGATTGCTTTGGCAGGAAAAGCCTTGACTAAGATAGCCGACTTTGCCTCGCTGGGCATTCTGAATAAATTACTGGGTGGTGTTTTTGGCGCCCTGAAAATAACCTTTCTCTTGAGTGTGGTTCTTAACTTTTTTGCAAAAGCCAATGATACGCTGCCATTGGTTGATGCCGCAACTATTGAAGAATCCATGCTTTACCAGCCAGTAAAGAGTTTGCTTCCTACGGTATTCCCCAATTTAATGGACAAGGAAATTCCGCAGGACAATGTTGAGGAAACCCAAGAAGACGCTCAATAACAATCTGTTTTTATCTGTTTGTTTTTGTGGTAAAAAGCCAAAGTTTCCAAGTTCCTTTTGGATCGTATGGTTTCTAATGTTTGCCACACACTTTCTTGCATGGCCAAGGATCCGCAAATCATGATACATCCTCCAGTGCTTAATACTTGGGCAACTAGGTGTTCGTCTTTTAACAACAGATCCTGAACATACTGCTTATTGCCTTCTTGAGACAAGGCCAAATTGAGATTGCCGAGTTTTCCTTTGGCAATAAACCCATCTATTTGCTCTTGGTACAGTTGGTAGGATGCTTGACCCCGCAACCCAAAATACAAATGTGTTTTGGTGTTTTTGTTTTCATACAGCATACCCAAAAACGGGGCAATCCCCGTACCATTGGCAATCAATAGAACCTGAGAAGCCGATTGGGGAAAATGGAAGCCTTTATTTTGAATGATTTTGGCTTTGAAGGTGTCTCCTTTAGACAACCCATTTAAATAGTTAGACCCCAGTCCGGTTTCATAGTATTTCACACTTAGTTGAATCATATTATTTACTTTCCCTATGGAATACAAGCGTTCTCTGTGGTTTTTTTCTGGGTACACCACCAGTAAATCGCCCGATGAAACGGTGAGACGTTTTTGTGGTTTTAAGGTTAAAAGAAAGGTGTTGTCTGGCTGGGTTTCAACTTTGGTTTTATGAAGTACTGAAAAAGGTTTTAATGCTTTTGGGATACGTTGTAAAGTCCTAGTATCCAGATCTAACGGAATGGCTTGCTTTTCTCCCCAGGTAGTGGCAAACTGCTG
>JAGQZG010000318.1 GCA_020435705.1 Mangrovimonas sp. | reverse complement strand
CATTGCCACTACAACTGAGATGCCTTTTTCCTTTAAAAACCTAACCGCTTTTAAAACCACAATATGATTTTTATGAGCCCAGAATTGATTTGGTGCAAAAAAATAATTTTTGGGTAAGTTATATTTCAGTAATAAATCATCAATTGATTCCATTGAAAAATCTGGGTGCGATACCGCAAAAGGCAAAACAAAGGGCCTGGCTTTGGCCTTAGGATAAAGTCTTAAAAAATCCTTCTTGGCATCTTCACTGCTTAAAACCACAATATCACCTTTAACAATAATATCTTTTTGATATTTTTTTCGCAACATAACCTCATCCTTGGAAAAAAAATGTGTCAGGTAATCTTCTTGAAAATCTGGTATCCAATTAATCTTCATCAATTGATTTGACAATCCTTTTATTTCATTTGGATATAAGAAATCCAATTTTGGATACTTTGCACGTTTTACAATAAATTTTCTTTTAAATAACTTATCCGTTAACCTATTAACCAAATTTTCAATGAAGGTATTAGGTTTTGTTGGGAAAGGATATGGTATATACTCTAAATAAGGATAACTTGTCTGTTCCTTAATTTTCATGAAATTTTCATAAGAATCGGATAAGATAACCAAATGTGGTTGCCTGTCATCCTCAATGGCTTTTAAGGCATGAATAATATTCAAAACATAATAGGCGCCTGCTATCCAGTTTTCGTTGTAGGAATAAACTAGTCCTACTCTATTTCTTGCAACCATTTCACATAATTTGTTAAACCCTCAAACAAATTCACCTGACCTTGAAATCCATAAGAATGTAACTTACTTAAATCTGCCACCCAATTGGAAGGATCTCCTTTTCGTTCTTGGTGTTGAAACAACACTTGTACTTTTGGGTCATAGATTGAAAAAAAGGTTTCAGCAACTTCTTTTATGGTTAGCTCTTGGCCACTGGCCACATTAACAATATCATGGGTAAATGCGGCATGGTTTATTACAGAATCTATAGCATGTATCACATCCAAAACATGAATGAAATCGCGAGTTTCTTTCCCTGTACCAAACAATGAAACGACTTGGTTGTTTTTAGATTTTTGGTAAAGATCCCAAAATAGCTGTTTCTGAAGGCCAGCACCGTAAGCCGAAAAAATACGCAATGAACACGTGGGTATTTTAAAATTATCATAAAATAATTGACAGATAGCTTCTGCCATTTTTTTATGCAGGCCATAAGGCGAAATAGGCTCTAAAGCATGCTTCTCATCAATAGGTAAATATTCGGGATTCCCATATACTGCCGCACTTGATAGGTTAATATACCTGCATTTTGTAGTGTATTTCCTAATGGCATCCAATTGCCTGTATACATTCACCACATTAAGCATAAAGTCCTTTTGAGGATTTATCAAAGAGTCTGGTACACTGGCAGCTCCTGAACAATTTATACACAGGTCAAAGTGATAGGTCTCAAAAATGCTAGCATAATCTGCATTGGTAGCATCCACCTGCATATAGTGGGGTGTAACATAATCTACCACCACATCACACTGCCAGACAGTATGATTTTTGGAAAAATGCCTAACAGCATGTGAGCCTA
>JAGQZG010000317.1 GCA_020435705.1 Mangrovimonas sp. | reverse complement strand
TTTTGCTCGCCCAAAAGAAAACGAAGCAAAAGAAGAAGGCGCCACGAATAAAGTCCGCTTTCCGCTCTCAACGCTCAAACCCGCCCCTATGGCTTACCTCCCTTTGCCTCCAAGCAGACCGCGCTATTCGTGGACGTCCCCGCTCCTTACAATTTATTCAATTAGACCTTGAGGAAATTTTTGCTTATTTTCTCAGAGCCTTGACCTTTTTTGTTTCGTTTTTTGGATCAAGCCAAAAAATGAAAAAGATGAATAGGTAGACTATTCCTCTTGAAGAACATAAAAATCAATATCGAGGCTTAGACCACATTTATTTAAAATTTCAATTTGATTTTTATTTAAATGCAATCCTGGATTAACACCTTCATAAACATATTGAACGACACCAAACTCAGCATGACATTTATCTGAAATTGATTTTATTTCATTAATTCTCGGGGTCACAATTGTTTCTATAAACTCTTTGATTAGTTCTCCAATACTGTTATTAGTAATTCGCGAGACCCCAAATCCCCAATAAGAGTTATTCCTTATCAAAGCTTTTTCTTTGCCTATTGGCCCAACCGTGTAAGTTTCACCTTTCTTCCAAAAGCCTGTTGGTTCGATATCTAAAGTTTTCGATATACTCTGGTGAGAAATCTCAAAATCAAAAAACTTAATCTCAACAATTTGTTCGTCCTTCTTCATAAAAGGGTTAAACTATTCAAAGTAAATCGCACCAGCCTTACTGGTTTCCCAAAACTCTACTTTTGAGCAGCGAACGCCTTTAGGTAAGTGCTTGTTCACCACACCAAACAGCCATTTGCTAATATTTTCGGCAGTAGGCACAAAGTTGATTAGCACAATACCACCATACAATTCCATTTCAATTTCGGTAAGGTGGGCGCCTCCATCAGGAATAGAATAGGGAGCATCTTTTAATTCCAGAATGGAATCTTCCACTTTAGCGTGAGGAAGTAATGCAGGCAGCATGGGGTCACTTATATCCATCAGGGTTTTGTGGTCCATTACGCGGTCGAGCCAGTTGCTAAAGGCTTTGAGGTGCTTAAAGTCGGTAACCATTCCATTTACCAGTTTGTCCGATTCGAGATAAACCACCACTTTGTAATTATGACCATGCAAATGCCTGCAGGTACACGAAGTGGTGTCAGCAAATGCCTCTTCCAAATTCTGGTTCCACACCCGGTGACCAAAACAACCGTAAAACTCTTTATAGATTATATGCCCCATGGAAATAATTTCTGCAAAGTTAATTGAAAAAGGTGCAATTGAGGTGATTAATAATCGCAGCTAAAAAGCTATTATTACAAAATCCCAAAAACTGTAACCTATGAAAAGCAAACTATTTGTATTGGTCCTTGTATTTGTTGTTGGTCATGCATCGGCTCAAAGTCCAAAGGGTAAAATAAAAGCTAAAGACTTAGTTGGCACCCAATGGACCGCTGTAGAAATTTGGAATGTCTCCCATTATGATGGAGCCGAAGATATACTAGTTTCAAGGGAAGATTTTGGGGAATGGGCGGCATTTGTAGAGATTGATTTTAAAAGTGAAACAGAATTAGTAGGTACCCAGCTGGATGGTAAAACG
>JAGQZG010000316.1 GCA_020435705.1 Mangrovimonas sp. | reverse complement strand
AGACTCGATATTTGAGGGTTTCCGTAAAAACACTTAAATACATTTCATATTTTTATTGAATGAAACGATTACTTGCATTTACCTTCCTGTTTTTTATACTGACCTCTTTCACTGGAGAGACGTATACCACAGTTTATATCTGTACTGGTAAATACAGCAAAAAATACCACTACACTAAAGATTGCAGAGGATTGAACAATTGTAAGTCCGCTATTAAGACAGTTGAACTCTCAGAAGCCAAGAAAATAGGCAGAACTTTGTGTGGTTGGGAGGATTAAATTTTTTTCAAAGCTTTCAATTCGACACCTAAACTATTGAACATTGATAAAATACTGCTAATCTTTAATTCCTCTTTAGAATACTCCTGAGTGTTGATGCTACAGGTAAATTCCCAAAGCTCCAGTACTTCACTTATATGTACCTCATAAGGATGATAGGCTTGGTTATCTGAAACCAACAATAACATTCCATTTTCCTTAATCCTATTGTAGACTCTTTTGTAAACCATTCCTTGATTTAAAGTCAAAAGAACATAGGTTTTACCATCAGCAATATCATAAACATTGTCAATAAATTTACCCACTACATAGGAACCATCTTTCATGGGTAACATGGAATCCCCTTTTATTGGAAAAGCCCTATGCTTACCTGATGGAAGGAAAGGCAGTTTAATCCTATCCAATTGTTCTATATACTCAGGGTCATCATATCCAGCGAGATAACCTGCTGTGGCTTTGGTTGGTACTATTTCAATTAAATCTTCGTTGTTTTCATCAACGGTTATAGGAAAAAGCACCCTTTTATTGCCGACTTCAATAAATGAGGTGTCCTTGGCTTTTGTAAGGTCATTTTTTATCAAAATATCTATGGGTATCTTGAAGTAGTCCGATAGCTTTATGAGAAATTCAATGGTCGGTGTTGCCCTGTCCTCTTCATATGAACCTATCTTAGCCCTGGTAATACCAAACTCTTCTGCAAATACTTCTTGTGAGATACCTTTTAAGAGTCTTAAATGCCTGATGTTTTTATTTATAGTTTTCATAATACTAATAATATTAGCAATAGTCGCTAACAAAGTTAGCTAATTTTGTTTTATGAAACAACAGATTCTACATCTGGATTTGGATACATTTTTTGTCTCCTGTGAAAGGCTTATAGATAGCAGTCTTAAAGCAAGACCAATATTGGTTGGAGGTACTGGAGACAGGGGTGTTGTTGCCGCTTGCAGTTATGAGACCAGAAGGTATGGTGTGCATTCAGGAATGTCCATGAAAGTTGCTAGAAGGTTATGCCCAGAGGCTGTTGTCATACGTGGAAATGCAGGAATCTATACAAAATACTCCAAGATGGTCACGGAAATCATCAAGGAGAAAGTGCCTGTCTTTGAAAAAGCAAGTGTGGATGAATTCTATGCTGACCTTAGTGGTATGGACAAATTCTTTGGAACCTATAAATACGCTTCAGAACTGAGACAGACCATAATCAGGGAAACGGGATTGCCAATTTCTTTTGGACTCTCTGCGAACAAGGTGGTTTCAAAAATAGCTACTGGAGAAGCCAAGCCCAACAATCAAATGAGGATAGATTATGGATTTGAAAAACCTTTTC
>JAGQZG010000315.1 GCA_020435705.1 Mangrovimonas sp. | reverse complement strand
TGTATCTATTTCAAATTGATTTTAATAGTAAGTTAAACAAGAAACAAGTATAGATATTGAAGCGTCCAAAAAATTGGGCGCTTTTTTTATGAAAAAAAACGAAAAATTTTGAAACGAGATTTTTAAAGGTAAAAATAACGCCATTGAAGAGTAAGCAATTGAGAGACAGACTTTTGTCCAAAAGCTCTAAGTATCTGCCAAAAGCGGACAGGAATTCCCTTGACTTTAATTTAGCATAACTAATTGAAAATCAGTAAAATAAATTAAAATTTTATTTGGAAATTAAAAAATTGTTTCCATCTTTGCACCGCAGTTTTCAAGAAACAAACTGCTCAAAAAATAGTTAGTAACAAAATTTAAGAAGCCATGTTAAAGCATATAGTAATTATGACGGCTAGTAGTGACCAAGGGTCCTTTAGTAGGCTTCGGTATTTTCTCTAGAACACTTTTTAGAAGAGATCCGAAGCAAAAGAAAATCACTGTTTCGGATTGATTTCCTAAACACGAGTATAAGGATAACAGTATCCAAACGGTAACCACTTTCAGTTTTAATTGAAAGCAAGCGAAGTATTTAATTAGTTAAACAAAAACAAATGGGAACAAACATGAACAACCTCTATTTGTTTAGAGCAATGGAGGCATACCCTTGGGAATTAGAAAAAGCAATAGAAACTTTAAACTATGCCTTGTCTTACGACCCAGAAAATGCCAAAGCTTTGTGTTTAATGGCAAGGGTTTGTTGGGAACAATTAGGAGATTACGAAACAGCAAAAAGCTATTATGAAAAAGCAATAGCTGCTAATATAAATGCAAGATTTATTTATCCAGATTACATCATGGTTTTAATAAATAACAGTGATTTAGAAGAAGCACAAAAGCTTATAGATTTTGCTGAAACTATTAAAGGTATAGACTTGGCAAGTATCAAATTGCAACAAGGTTATCTATACGAAGTTCAAGAAGATTATGAAGCTGCCGAAAAAGTTTTAAAACAAGCAAAGCAGTTAAGTATGAACAATGATTTTTCTTTTTATGTAGATGATGTTTTAGCTCGAATAGATAAAAAAAGAAAGGAGAAAAACAATAACGACCGAGCTAAAGAACGAGAAGAGAAAAAAGAAGAAGAAAACAAAGAAACTTCAAATAGTTGGTTTAAAAACAGGCTGAATAGCCTACTCTAATTCCCCTGTAAAATGCAGGGGAATTTAAAAAGAAAAGACACCTATAGTGTAACGGCTCGCACGGGGAGTAGAGCTCCCAAGATCAAGTTCGACTCTTGATAGGTTCTTGTCTACTTATGCAACTTCAACTGAATACGTTTTCGGGCTTTATCCACCTCCAAAACCTTGACAATCACCTGTTGGTGTAAATGAACATGCTCATTCACATCACTTACAAAACCGTCCGACAAGTTTGAAATATGAATCAAACCACTTTCCTTAATGCCTATATCTACAAAAGCGCCAAAGTTGGTAATGTTATTTACAATACCCGGAAGCAACTGTCCTTCGCGCAAATCATCAATAGTTCTAATGTTTTGGTTAAAGGTGAAGACTTTGGCCTCTTCCCGAATGTCCAAACCGGGTTTTTCCAATTCTTTTGCAATGTCTT
>JAGQZG010000314.1 GCA_020435705.1 Mangrovimonas sp. | reverse complement strand
TCTTGATTATGTTCAGGAACAAAAAGATTTAGGCAAAGCCTTTAATCAATATTGGGAAGACAAAATCGGGCCGTATAATCCTTTGGATGGCTCCGGAATGCAGCCTTATAAAAACAATATTCCCAATGCGGCTCATGTTTGTATCAAAGTTCCAACGGCCGGTGGCAAGACATTTATTGCCGTCAATGCTTTGCATTCTATTTTTCAGGCTTACGATTCAAGCAAACCCAAAGCGGTGATATGGCTGGTTCCCTGGAGCAATTTATTGCAACAAACCGTTGATGCTCTTTCCAACCCGGAGCATCCATACAGACAAAAACTCAATACACTTTTTAATCACCGAGTAGAAATCTACCAAAAAGAAGACTTGTTACAAGGCTCAAACTTCAATCCAACGGTTGTGAAAGATCAATTGAGCATTTTTGTGATGAGTTTTGCCAGTTTACGGGCAAGAAACAAAGACGACAGAAAGGTAAACGAAGAAAATGGCGCCTTACAATCATTTGTTGAAAGTTATGTGTCTAAAGATCATCTTCACCCAGAGGTTCCTGAAAGTGCTTTAACGAATGTTTTGCGTTATCTCAATCCTGTTTTAATAGTAGATGAAAGCCATAATGCCGAAAGTGATTTGAGTGTGGACATGCTCAAGAATCTCAACCCGTCTTTTATTCTCGATTTAACAGCCACTCCGAAAAATAACAGTAATATTGTTAGCCTTGTTCCAGCCATTGAGTTGAAAAAAGAACATATGGTGAAATTACCGGTTATCGTTTATAACAATCACGATAAAACAGAGGTGATTAATAACGCTTTGCATTTGCAACGAAAACTCGAAATTCTTGCTAAAAAGCAGGAGTCTGAAGGAGGTAAGTATATCCGACCGATTGTTCTGTTTCAGGCACAGCCCAAAACAGCTAAAGATAACACCACCTTTGAAAAGCTGAAAGAGCAACTGCTAAAACTGGGTATTCCCGAAAACCAAATTAAAATCAAAACTGCCAATATTGACGAACTCAAAGGTGTAGATTTAATGAGCAAGGAATGTGAAGTCCGATACATCATAACCATAAACGCATTGAAAGAAGGCTGGGATTGTCCTTTTGCATACATTCTGGCATCTCTGGCAGACAAATCCAGTGCGGTTGATGTTGAACAAATTCTCGGTCGTGTACTTCGACAGCCTTATGTGCAAAGGCACAAATCGTTTCAGTTAAATCTCTCCTATGTTCTGACAGCTTCAGCCAAATTTAATGAAACCCTGCAAAGCATTGTAAAAGGTCTGCAAGAGTCCGGTTTCAGCGACAGAGATTATCGTCAAGTTGATGTTATGACAGAGGAAGAAAAGAATCCAGTTGATGCTGATCCAATTGAAACTTTTTTGTTTCCTGAACAACAAAATAAGAAAAATGAAGAAGAAACCATTGACCCTGAAAGAGTCACATTTAATCCAAATGCAGTTGATGAAGATATAAAGCCAACAACTGTTATAGAAGAAATTGAGGCGATAGCTGAAGAGCAAAATCGTCAATTGGAAGAACAAATAAAACAACAGGAACAACAACCTGTTGACGACAATATGTTTCAGGAAATGGGTGATAAAGTGAAACGATATAAAG
>JAGQZG010000313.1 GCA_020435705.1 Mangrovimonas sp. | reverse complement strand
TGAAAGTGAGAGACTCATAAAGCAAGACGCCAAAACTATAAATATCGGCACGATAATCAAACCCTTTATGGCTAATTTGCTCTGGTGAAATGTAATGAATTTTTCCAAAAACAGTATCACCAATAATCTGTTCTTTTTGTTTGGCTGCAGTGGCAATGCCAAAATCTGAAAGTTTTACTTTCCCGCTGTAGCTAATCAAAATGTTATGCGGAGAAAGGTCACAGTGAACAATGTCCAACCTTCGGCCAACACTATCCTTTGCTTGATGCGCAAAATCGAGACCTTTTGAAATCTCAAAGCAGATATGTAGTAGATAATGAGTAGATATGGCTTTCTTTTTCTGTTTTACGTTTTTAAGGATGTCAAAAAGACTTTTTCCATTGATCCACTCCATGCTTACATAGTAATCGGTTCCAACATTGCCTAGGTCAGAAACAGAAACAATATTTGGGTGTTGTAGTAGGCTTGCAAGTTTGGCTTCACTTGTTAAGCACTGAATGAAACTTTTTTCGGTAGATAATGTGGGCAACAGTCTCTTAATGGCATACATTGATTTTCGAGGATTTTTTTCATCAAATGACTGCGTGACAACACCCAAAAAAACTTCCGCTGTTCCGCCTTTGCCGATTTGGCGAATCAGATAAAATGGTCCGAAAAACTGTGGAGAAAAAGTACCCATGTTGTTTATGCCTACATACTAACGGTAAAAAGTAGAACTTACAAAAATCATTTGACTTTTTTCTTGGCTGGGATGGAAAGTTCTATCAATACTTGTGGCATCAAGTTTTTAGAAAGGTCTATTTTAAATGTCATGTCCTTTTTACCATTGATGGAAGTTTTAAGAAGGTAGGGCTTTGAGGGGAGGGTTTTTTTGATGACCCCTTTTTGGGCATCAAGCTCAATTTCTTTGCCATTTTCTGAAATGAGTGTGGCACGACTGGGCACAAGAAGTTTGTCTTGTCCTTCAAATGTAAATACGACCTGTTGTTCTTCAGGCATCTCTAGGTCCATATTGGATGCATTCGGGGTTGAAAAAATGATGGTTGGCTCTGGCAGTGGCTCATTTACCTCCTGGGCAAAAGTAAAATTTATAAAAGTGAGTAAAATGCAGAACCACATGCTTTTATCCTAGCGGATCCAATGCCATTTGCACAGCGAGAAAGGTTCAAAAGCCCAGTTCTCAATGGTGCAAAGCGGTGATCAAAGATTGACTTTCCAAGGGAAGGATAATAAGTAAGGCCTCGAAATTAAAGGACTATGATTCATTCTTACCTACCAGTTTTGATTCTTTTGATCATCGCGACACTCGTGCCAATTGGCTTGATTATTGTGAGTCACTTGTTGGGGCCAACAGTTAAAGGTGGCATTAAGGAAGAGCCCTATGAATGTGGCGTGCCAGCTGTAGGTTCACCCAAACAGTTTCCTGTGAAGTTTCATCGCATTGCGATCTTTTTTTTACTTTTGGATGTTGAGGCAGCACTTTTATTCCCATGGGCGGTTGTTTTTAAGCATAAACTGTCAACTTGGGGTGGAACATTTTTGGCAATTGAATTTGTGGTTTTTTTGCTTATTTTAGTGGTTGGGTTTTTCTATGCGTGGAAACGTGGCGCGCTTGAGTGGGAGTAATATGCTTGTTGATGCAA
>JAGQZG010000312.1 GCA_020435705.1 Mangrovimonas sp. | reverse complement strand
TAAAGGAGGTTTGGGAACTAAAGTCTATATGGTTTCGCTGGGAAGTTTTGACACCCATGCCAATCAACCCGAAAGACATCAGGAATTATTACAAGATTTGGCTACTTCCGTGAAAGCGTTTTATGAAGATTTAGCCGTCTCAGGAATGGATGACAAAGTCTTGGGAATGACCATTTCTGAATTTGGAAGAAGACCCTATGAAAATGGTTCCACAGGGACCGATCATGGAGCGGCCTCTCCGGTAATGCTTTTTGGCGCAGGACTTAACGGAAGTGGATTTGTAGGAGAACACCCCGATATTAATGAATGGGACGCCCACGACAATTTAATTCCCACCTCCGATTTTAGAGACATCTATTCAACAGTCCTTACCAACTGGTTTTGTTTGGATCCTTCCGTAGTTAATACTATTTTATTGAATGAGACCTATCAAGATTTGGATTTAGGATTTGAATGTGACATATTATCCAATAACGATTTCAGTAATATAAGTAGATTTACTCACGTTCCGGTATATAAAAATAATTCAGTAGTTATTGAAATGAACATCCCTCACCCCTCTCATGGCATTATAAAATTATATGACTTGGTGGGAAGGGAAATCGCTACACTCGCCAATACGATGTTTTTGGCAGGACGAAATAGTATTGATGTTAAAGAACGTGCAGGAATTCGGCTAAGTTATGGGCAATATATCTATCGTATAAGTATATGCGGGCAGCATTACAGTAAATCTATTATAATAAAATAGACGGCAAAACCGTCTTGTTTGAAAAGCATTCCTATTTCGGGATGCTTTTTTAGTTTCTAAAATGTGTATTTTTGCCACTTATTTACAAGCATGAGTCATCCCAAAAGATATACCATTACTGCTGCACTTCCATATACCAACGGCCCTGTTCATATAGGTCACTTGGCCGGGGTGTATGTCCCTGCCGATATTTATGCACGTTTCCAAAGGCTTCAAAACAAAGATGTTGCCTTTATCTGTGGAAGTGACGAACATGGAGTCCCCATTACCATTAAAGCCAAAAAGGAAGGAATAACCCCGCAGCAGGTAGTGGATAAATACCATGCGATCATCAAAAATTCGTTTGAAGACTTCGGCATTTCCTTCGATAATTATTCACGTACCTCGGCAAAAGTGCACCACGATACTGCTTCGCAATTTTTCAGAAAATTGTATGACGACGGGAAATTTGTGGAAGAAGTTACCCAACAATTATACGATGAAGAAGCGCAACAGTTTTTGGCCGACCGTTTTGTAATAGGAACTTGCCCAAAATGCGGCAATGAAGAAAGTTATGGCGACCAATGTGAACGATGCGGTACCTCGCACAATGCTACCGACCTCATCAATCCGAAAAGTGCCATAACGGGCAGTAAACCTGTTTTAAAAGAAACCAAACACTGGTTTTTACCCTTAGACCAATATGAAAATTGGTTAAAAGATTGGATTATAAAAGGTCATCAAAAAGATTGGAAAACCAATGTCTATGGGCAATGCAAATCTTGGATTGACGACGGATTACGTCCCCGTGCTGTTACACGCGACCTCGATTGGGGAATCCCGGTTCCTGTTGAAGGTGCCGAAGGAAAAGTACTCTATGTTTGGTTCGATGCGCCTATTGGCTATATTTCTTCTACTAAGGA
>JAGQZG010000311.1 GCA_020435705.1 Mangrovimonas sp. | reverse complement strand
GCTATAGTTGAAACCAATACCAGCCGAAACACCAACCGAAATCATCAAGTCTTTAATAGGAACTAAGTTGTAGAAATAGCCTGGTGCTAAAGCAAGATCATAGGAATGCATCTTGTCGTCAATATCTCCGGATTTTATCCTATACTTGGTGTAGAAATAATACACCCTAGGGATAAAACTTCCAGCGCTTTTTAATTGGGTTTCGTCTTGTGTAGCAATGGCCCTAAACGAGAAATTTTTATTGAAAATATAGGCAGTTGACCCGCCAATTTTCAGGGTTCTTATATCGGGAAAATAAGGTTTAATGGCGCCATCACTGAGATAAAATCCTTTTTCACTAAAAACATCCAAGGTTTGCATCCATTGGCCAAAATAGGTTCGTAAATTTAAATTGAACAATCTGGAATCTTCATTGTCTTCATTTTCAGCAAGAAAATCGGGAGTAAAGGAATAAGACAAGGAAATAAACCGAAAGGATACAGAGGCTCCAATGCGGTTTTGTTTGTTGGGAGTGAGTTCATATCGTTGGTCGTCTAGCCTACTGTTTACAACAAAAGAATTGGAAGTATTCACATAAAATGCTCTTGCCGCAATTCTGTTGAGATATGATTTTATATATTCTGTATCTTTTTCATATAAGGAATCTGGAACAGCTTCCTGAGCATAGGACAAGGGCGAAAGCATTACAAAAAAGAGAGTGTAAGTAATTGATTTTAACATGGTTGGTTGGTTTTTATAAAAATAGTCAATTCTAATGTATGTTTTTATACTGCGGTCAATTTAATCTTAGCGTTCAATAAGACGACACCGCAAGGCAATCCGTTTTCAATGACAAATAACGCTTAAGGAACTTTAAGAATAAGGAGCCGTATATTTCACAAAAATGAATTAAATTTGCCACGGTGCTATTAAAAATACTGTTTAACGAACGGTTTTTTAAAAAATTGAACTATGGAAAATTTTGCAGAAGAAATCAAAAATACCGATGAAGGTTTTTTTTCGGATCATTTTATTTATGAAGATTTCAGTATTCTCATTCTGAAAAACCAGTCGGCTCAAATAAAAAAATTCCAACATCATATCAACAGTAGCTTTATACAGTTCCATTTTGGGTTAAAAGGCAACTCTAAGTTTCTTTTCAATGGCGGCAATTATGCCATGGGTTTGGAAGTTGAAAAATCCCTTTTGCTTTACAATCCGCAACAGGATTTGCCTTTAGATGTTCATTTGGAACCCGATTCACAGTTGGTTTCGTTGCTTATTTCAATTAAAAAATTCCACAGCCTGTTTTCCCAAGAGGCCGACTATATTCCTTTTTTAAGTGAAGAGAATAAGGATAAGAAATATTACAAAAACGATCCAATCACACCGGCCATGATCATTATTTTAAATCAAATGGTCAATTTTAGTATGAACAGCTCCGTTAAGAAACTGTACTATGAAGGAAAGTGCTATGAACTGTTGAGCTTGTATTTTAACACAGGGGAATCCAATGGTGTGGAACAATGCCCGTTTTTGGCCAACGAATCGGATGTTTTAAAGTTGAAGGAGGCCAAGAACATTATCATTAATCGTATTTCCGAACCACCAAGCTTACCGGAGTTGGCTGCTGAAGTTGGGCTAAGCTTAAAGAAGCTTAAAGAAGGTTTTAGGCAAGTATACGGCAATTCTGT
>JAGQZG010000310.1 GCA_020435705.1 Mangrovimonas sp. | reverse complement strand
TGCTCTATAAACACTTAAAAAATTAAACAATCGAATATGAAACATCTTAACAGTATTTTAGCTGCTGCCCTTTTTATCTTTACCATAGGAGTAGCAAATGCACAAGACCAAAACAATCCTTGGGCTATTGAAGTGGGTGTTAACGCCGTTGATTTTTATCCTGTTGGCCCAGCAGCAGATGGTAGAGGTTATCACGGTGTCCCAACAAATGAATTAAGTCAAAGCAATTTGTTTGATGAATATTTTAACCAAAATGACCACTGGAATATCTTGGCTTCAGTGTCTAAAGTGTCTGTAGCAAGATATATTGGTGATGGTTTTACCTTTGGCGCAGTAGGAACTATCAACAAAATTAAAACTTTTGGAGACGTTCCTGTAGATGATTTTATTTACTACGGCGTTGATGGGGAAATTAGATATAGCCTTAGAGACGTTCTAGGAAGCGGTTGGTTTGATCCATCTCTTGGTGTTGGTGGAGGTTATACTTGGATTGATGATATTGGTTTCGGCACTGCAAACGCACTTGCTAGTGTTCGTTTTTGGGTTACTGAAAGCTTGGCACTTAACTTCCAAAGTACTTATAAACACGCTTTTGAAGACCAGTACGGCGTAAAACATTTCCAACACTCAGTAGGTGTTGCCTTTAAGTTTGGTGGAAAAGATACCGATGGTGATGGAATCTATGATAACGAAGACGAGTGTCCAGAAACCCCAGGTTTACCGCAATTCAACGGATGTCCTGATACAGACGGTGATGGTATTGAAGATAGAAATGATGCTTGTCCAGATGTTGCAGGTCTTCCAGAGTTTAACGGATGCCCTGACACAGATGGTGACGGTATTGCTGATCCTCAAGACGCATGTCCAACTGTTCCTGGTTTGGCTTCTATGAATGGATGTCCAGACGCTGACGGTGACGGTATTACCGATGCTGAAGATGACTGTCCAAATGAAGCAGGTCCTAAAGCTAACAAAGGATGCCCTTACCAAGATCGTGACGGTGACGGAGTTCTTGACAAAGATGACCAATGTCCAGATGTTCCTGGTACGGTAGCTAACAAAGGATGTCCTGAAGTAACAATTGAAATTATCAATCAATTAAATGAATACTCTAAGACTATTTTATTCGATACTGGTAAATCTACCATTCGTAAAGAGTCTTATGCGGTGTTACAAAGCATTGTTGATATTATGAAAGAATACCCAACTACTTCTTTCGTAATTGAAGGACATACAGATAGCGTAGGTAGTGATTCTAACAATCAAAAACGTTCCGATTCTAGAGCAGCAGCAGTAAGAGATTACCTAACTACTATTGGTATGGATGGCAGCCGTCTTTCATCTATAGGATATGGTGAGACTAGACCTATTGCTACTAACAACACAAAAGCCGGAAGACAACAAAACCGTCGTGTTGAGATTTCTTTGAAAAACTAATTAGAATTTAAATAATTCATTTTTGGAACGCCTCCTTTTCGGAGGCGTTTCTTATTTTTAACAGATGCAAACTTTTATAGAAAAGGTACTTTCTGAAATTACGCAAAAGCAACCCATTAATGCTGACGCCATATTTATTTTGCCTAGTAAAAGAGCGGTTGCCTTTCTAAAAAAAACACTTGTTAAGCAAAGCCATGCGGCTTATTTTGCTCCAAAAGTAATTAGTATAGAAGCCTTTATTGAAGA
>JAGQZG010000309.1 GCA_020435705.1 Mangrovimonas sp. | reverse complement strand
TTTCTAACTGCCTTGTCTTGAAGGGTTAATCCTTTGGCTTTTTCTGCATCATTAAGCTCTCTAGGGACAATGTCCAGAAGTAGGACCTGCACGCCAATGTTGGCAAAATGGCAAGCAATACCGCTTCCCATGATACCTGAACCAATGACAGCTACTTTATTAATATGTCGTTTACTCATTTTATTTTAAAATGGTTTCTTGGTTATATATTTTTTTATTGGAAATAAGATTATTGATAAGTTCGGCTACTTCATAAAAATGATTGATTTTTTCTTCGGGAATCTGTTTTCGTATGGTCTCGTTAAAGGTCAATACCCGATCCCTAGAGTAGGATCTTTTTTGCTTCCCAAAGTCTGTTAGGCAAATAAGGACACCCCGACCATCTTCTGGATTGGGTTTGCGCTCAATCAATCCTTTTTCTTCCATAGATTTTAAGGTTCGGGATAAACTAGTGGCTTCCATGCCCATTTTAGGGCCTAGGGAAGTAGAAGGTGTTCCATTTTCTGGGTCAATGCTCAGTAATGTAAACCCTGTTGCCATGGTACTGTCAAACTTTGCGGCTTCTTCATTATACATCTTGGTTACGGCTAACCATGTGGTTCTGAGGACGTAATCAATAGTTTTGTCTTTCATGTAATGAATTTAGAAAACCAAATATACAAAAATATATTATGCATGCATAATAAATAATGATAATTTAACATTGGTAAAAATTTAAGGTTTTAAAAGCTAAAAAGGTTAGGGATTAGCTGTAGATTTTATCGTAAAGGTTTTTGTAAAGTGATTTAATCACGTCACGCTTCATCTTCATTGTGGGAGTTAATTGGCCGCCATCAACACTCCAGACATCGGGGGTTAATTCAAACCGTTTGATTTGTTCCCATTTACCAAAATTCACATTGCATTTGTCTACTTCTTTCTGAATGCGATTCAAAACTATTTCAGAAGTAATAATCTCTTGATTGGAGGTTCCGATGGTATGATGTTTGAATTTGGCCCATTCTTTAATAAACTCAAAATTGGGCTGCATGATAGCGGCCGGCATTTTTTCGCCTTCACCAACAACCATGACCTGTTCAATGAAATGGGATTGCTTCAATTCATTTTCCAAAAGGGTAGGAATAATATATTTTCCGCCAGAAGTCTTGAACATCTCTTTCTTTCTACCGGTAATTTTAAGAAAACCTTGTTGGTCAATTTCTCCTTTGTCTCCCGTGTGAAAATAAGCACCGGTCATAACATCGGCGGTTCGTTCCGGGTCTTTATAGTACCCCATCATTACGTTTGGCCCTTTGATAAGTATTTCTCCATCATCGGCTATTTTGACTTCCACATTATCAATAGGAATACCTACCGTTCCCACTTTGTACATGTTGTTTTTATACATCCCAACAGAAACCACTGGTGATGTTTCGGTCAAGCCATATCCTTCCATGACTTGCATACCAGCCGCACCAAAAATGCGGGCGAGTCTTGGTTGCAGTGCTGCACTTCCGGAGACCATGGTGTGCAAATTACCTCCCAAGGCCTCTTGCCACTTGCTGAAAATAAGTTTGCGGGCAATACTTAACCTAAAATCGTACCACCAGCCATTTTTGTGGTAAGGTTCCCAATGAGCGCCTAATTCTATAGCCCAGTAGAATATTCTTTGCTGAATAGGGGATAGCTCAACTCCTTTAGCGTG
>JAGQZG010000030.1 GCA_020435705.1 Mangrovimonas sp. | reverse complement strand
GAAAGAAGGCTGAAATACTTCAAATACTGGACAATTTATAGCTTACGTCCCACATGTAATAAGGACCTAAACACTTATCTATAAAGCCATAACACTTATTTATTTAGCCAGTTTTTACTGGCTTTTTTTATGAGTTTTGGACAAACATTTAATCTACTTAATTATGAAAAGACTTTTACTTATTACTTTATTATGTTCTGTGTTTACTGTAAATGCACAGTTAAGGGAGGCCGTAGCTAATTCAGTATGGCAAGGTGAAGGAGGTTTAAGATCCCTAGATGAATTTGACAACAAAATTTTCTTTTCCTCTAGTTCTAATCAAGCTTCATATAGAGCCATTATTATGGCTGATGGTATGGTAGGCAACATTTTATCTTTAAGGGAAACCAATAGCAATCGATCATTATGGAACACAAACAATACTGTAAATTTTTACGAATATAACTCCGAATGGTATTTTGAAGCTTTTGAGTATGCTTATAATTTGCCTGTAACAATGAAAATTTACAAGCTTCCTTCCTCTTCAACAAGATACGCTGACATAGTTTTTAATTTAACCGGAGTTACCGGATCCACCGCATCAAGGTTTTTGGAACCGGTTCATTTAAACGATAAATTGGTTTTTAGCCCTTTGTCAGTTACAGGTGGAACAGGAGTGGAGCCTTATGTTATAGATTTTTCCAATACGGCAAATAATGGATTGCTTCTGGATATTGAAAATGGAACAGGTAGTTCTGATCCGAGTTATTTTACTGTTGTAAATAATAAAATCATTTTTGCAGCAACAGATACTGCTAATGGACGGGAACTATGGGAAACAGATGGAACATCAGGGGGTACTCAATTGTTTGCAAATATAAATTTTGGAAACGGGAGCAGTGACCCTGATGAGTTTACAGTGCTGGGTTCTAGCATGTTGTTTGCGGCTACAAACGCAGTGACAGGAAGAGAACTTTTCATCACTGATGGTACTGTTTCGGGAACAACAATGGTGAAAAATATTAATGTGGGTAACCCAGATTCCAATCCCTCTAACTTAAAAACAATAGGATCGGAGGTCTACTTTTCAGCTGATGATGGAATTAATGGACAAGAATTTTGGAAATCTGATGGAACTGATATTGGAACAATTTTAGTGAAGGATATCAATACCACAGGAAATAGTAACCCTAACAATTTTGTGCAGTTGGGAAGTGATGTTTTCTTTACTGCAGATGACGGAGTAAATGGTATTGAATTGTGGAAGACAGATGGAACTGGTACGGGAACTCTATTGGTAAAAGATATCAATTCATCAGGAGACAGTAACCCAAGATTATTGACTGAATACAATGGGAAAATTTATTTTATAGCAGCAGATGATACCAATATTGAAAATTTATGGGTTTCAGATGGAACGTCATTAGGGACAATGGTCATTACATCGGCTCAGTCAAATGGTTTTAGTTTAACTGAGGATTTGCTCGTTTTCAATAATGAAATTTATTTTAACTATATAGCACCAGGAGCGTCAGGAAACGGAACTTTGTATGCCTACCATGATCCAGCTTTATCTACTACAGATTTTCAATTAAACGAAAATACAGTTTCATTATACCCCAATCCTACAAACAATTATTTCGAAATTGAATCAAAAGAAATATTGACCAAAGTTGAGGTTTATTCACTTCAAGGGCAATTGGTAAAATCCTTTTCGCCTCAAGCTCAGTACAACATTTCAGAGTTGTCCAATGGTATGTACTTTATAAACATACAGGCCAATGGGAATAGTATTTCAAAAAGACTTATAAAACAATAAAAATTAGTAACCCCAAATTTGATAATATGAGGTAATTAAAATTAACGAATAATGATTTCAAAAATAGAAAAATATAAGCTAGAATTGTTTTTGGTGTCCTTTTATAGTGCCTTAACTTTCTTGTTTTTTTGGATTTTAGGTTAGTTATTTAAATCCCCAAGCAAAAACCTGTATTTAATAATATGATACAGGTTTTTTTTATATTTAACCAAATAACCATGAAACCATGAAAAAAACCTTCATCCCCATAATCCTCTCCTTTGTCTTGGTGACTTGCAAGAGTAGTCAAATAGATACATCCTTAGTGTTATCTCCTGAAGCAATTTCGGGAAACATTACCCAAAGTGTAAATTATTTGGCCTCCGATGAGTTATTGGGGAGGGGCACAGGAACTGAAGGTATAGATGAAGCAGCTACGTTTATAGAAAACGAATTTAAAAAAGCTGGGGTTAAGCCCTATTTTGACAGTTACAGGGATATTTTTGATGCTAGAGGCAAAAAAGCTTACAATGTTATTGGATATCTTGAAGGAAATGATGAGCAACTGAAAAATGAGTTTGTGATTATTGGTGCGCATTATGACCACATCGGTTATGGCAAGTCCGTTGAAAGCGATTCCATTGCCAATGGTGCGAATGACAATGCTTCGGGAACCGCAGTTGTTTTGGCCCTGTCCAAATATCTCACAGCCAGAAAGAATAACAAGAGAAGCATTCTGTTTGTGTTGTTTGGTGCCGAAGAAATGGGATTGTTGGGATCTGGACATCTTGCAAAAAGACTTAAAGACCGGGATTTAAATCTTTACACGGTCATGAACTTTGAAATGCTGGGGGTTCCTTTCATTGATAGGGATTATAAGGTCTTCTTAACGGGCTATGACAAGTCCAATATGGCGAGTGTGATTAATGGGTATGCAAAAAGCAATTTGGTTGGTTTTTCTGAAGTGTCGCAAAAATATAGCTTGTTTATGAGGTCGGACAACTTTCCTTTTTACCAAGAATTTCACATTCCCTCCCATACAATTTCATCCTGCGATTTGACTAATTTTGATTACTACCATCATGTGGATGATGAAGTTGACAAAATGAATTTTAAATTTATGGCCGAGCTGGTGAAAGAAATGATTCCCGTTATGGAAGCTATCTGTAATACTCCAACTCCTGAAATCAAATTAAATGAAGAGTAAAAACATCATTATTACAGGGACAAGCAGAGGTATAGGGTTTGAATTGGTTCATGTTTTATCTGAAATGGGGCACAATGTTTTGGCCCTGTCCAGAAATGAACAGCCAGTAGCAAACCTTAATTTTGATAATATTACCTCCTTAGCGTTTGACTTATTTAAACCCGAAGACTATAAAAAATTGTCCAATTACATACAATCTCATTGGACTCAGGTTGATATTCTTATCAATAACGCAGGGTTTTTGGTGAATAAACCTTTTGGGGAAACTACCTTGGAAGATTTTACGCATGTTTATCACACCAATGTTTTTGGGGTAGCGAGCCTTATTCAAACGGTTATGCCCTTTATGGTGCCAGGGAGCCATGTGGTGACTATAAGCTCTATGGGCGGTGTGCAGGGAAGTATGAAATTCCCTGGCTTGGCAGCCTATAGTTCAAGTAAAGGAGCCGTTATTACATTAACCGAATTATTGGCCGAGGAATATAAAGAAAGCGGAATAGCTTTTAATGTTTTGGCTTTAGGGGCTGTGCAAACAGAAATGTTGGAGGCCGCTTTCCCAGGATATAAGGCTCCTACAACAGCCAAGGAAATGGCAACCTATATTGCCGATTTTGCCCTAACAGGAAATAAATATTATAACGGAAAGCTGTTACAGGTTTCTAGTTCTACGCCTTAGTCCTAGAATCAAACCATTTTTTGTAAATCCACTCTATGATAAAGCAGGTGGCAATTAGGACAATGGCAACAATCACTCCGGTTTTGTTTGAACTGTATTGTTGAACAAGAAGAATAGCAAAGGCAGAACAACAAAGTAGGAAACCTATAAGAGGCCATGTTTTTTTGCTTTTGGTCTCTTTGGAAAGTTTGTACCCAACATAGTTCACCACCGCAAAAATCAAAAGAAAACCTACGCTTCCCGCTGTTGAAATACTTTCCAGTTCCAGTAAATTGGTAAGCAATAAGGTAGCAATAGCGGTAATGGCCAGTCCAATAGGCTGGTTCCACCATTGTCCAGTAAGTTGATGCGGTAATTCGTCATCTTCAGCAATTTCATAACTTACTCTGCTGCCACCATATAATGAAGCATTGATAGCCGAAAATGTTGAAATGAGCGCAGCAATGGTAATGACCGTAAACCCGGCTTTACCTAACATGGGTTTGGCGGCTTCGGCAAGAACATAGTCTTCAGCTTTTGCTATTTCCTTAAAAGGAAGTGACCCCACAGTAACACAGGCAATGACAACATAAAGCAGAATTACAAAAACAACCGAATAGGTATAGGCCTTGGGAATATTCTTTTCGGGATTCACTATATCGGGAGCCGCATTGGCAATCAATTCAAACCCTTCATAAGCAACAAAAATCACCATACCACCAGTAAGCAGCATCAAGGGTTTTTCCCAATGGGCTAGGTTGAGCTGTTCCAGATTGGGATTGCCTATCAAGCCATAGGCTCCAATCCCGACAAAAGCCAGCAGGATAATGAGCTTGATTACAACGGCATACGATTCTATTTTCCCAACTACTTTAATACTGTAATAATTGATGGTAGTAGCCAAAATGATAATGGCGCTTGCATAGATGTGAAAATCGGTTGAGGTGCCCGTTATTTTAAAAAGATTGGGTGCATACGATCCAAACGCCGAAGCATAGAGCGACAGCATGATAATATAACTGGCCCAAAGCAAGTTGTTAATTCCGCCACTAAAAACCGTTTCTCCAAAACCTTGATTTACAAATTTTACGGTACCACCACGATCAGGGTAGGTCAAGGAAAGTTTCACATAACTATAGGAGGTGATTAACGCGATTAATCCCGCAAATAGAAAAGCCACTGGTGTACCACCTTTGGAAAGTGATACGGCTAGTCCCAAAACGGCAAAAATACCGCCACCTACCATACCGCCTATGCCAATGGACATGGCTTCTTTAAGGCCTATTTGTTTGCTCATATTTTTTATTCAGGTATTAATTCCACTAAGATAATCTTTCCTGATTTATCGTAATAAGTACAGGTTCTATCAGTAAGTGAAACAAACCATTTTTCAATTCCGCTTTTGGCGCAATCTTTACAAAAAGTGAGATAATCGGTTTTTCCTTGTTGGTGTGTTTTTAGGTCTTCTTTAAATAGCTCTTCATTACTGGTATTGTCTATAGCCATGTCTTCATACATGGGTTTTGATGAGATTTTGAAACTGTTAAGACCAAAGTATTCGGTATGACTGTCTTTTACCCAAGTCTCAAAGGCGATAACTCCCAAACTTTTTATTTCTTGAATATACTTAGGGAAATCAGCACCAGATTTTACCTTGTTGTGCGCACGATGTATTTGTTCAATTGTAAACATTCAAATCCAATTAATTGATTTTTAAATATACTATGATTTTAGGTTTATTCTGTTAGTCTAGTGGTTATTTTTTATCAAGCAATTCCCTATTTTTGCTGTATGCAACAGACCCTTGAAGCACATATTCCGCAGGCCTCAATTCCTAAGGTTTTAGAGCTTTTAAAACACGATAATTTGACCGTTAAGGTAAAAACCGAGCGCAAGACCCGCCATGGCGATTACCGTAAACTACCCAATGGCAAGCACCAAATTACGATAAATGCCAACTTGAACCACTATAAGTTCTTGATTACCCTGTTGCACGAAATAGCTCATTTTGAAGCTTATAAAAACTACGGACGGTTTATCAAGCCCCATGGTGTGGAATGGAAACGTTCTTTTCAATACATCATGTTGCCGTTTTTAAACCCTGAAGTCTTTCCGCAGGAATTATTGCCGCTTTTGGCTAGGCATTTTAAAAACCCCAAGGCCAGTAGCGATACCGATGCAAAACTTTCCTTGGCCTTAAAACAATTTGATGCGCCTAGCGACAAAACCCTTATTTTTGAATTGCCTTATGGAAGTACATTCAAGATTTATAACGGGCGCCTATTCAAAAAAGGAAATAAACGCACCAAACGTTTTGAATGTATGGAGGTATCAACTGGAAAGTTGTATCTTTTCAATCCTAATGCAGAAGTAGAACTCGTAAATTAAATTAATGAATAAAGAAAATTATGCCGTCATTATGGCTGGGGGTATAGGCTCCAGATTTTGGCCGGTTAGTACCAGCGAATTTCCCAAGCAGTTTCATGATATGTTAGGTGCTGGGCAAACCCTGTTGCAAAAAACTTTTACCCGATTGTCCCGTTTTGTTCCTAAGGAACATATTTTCATATTAACCAACGCCAAATATAGTAATCTGGTGTTGCAACAATTGCCGGAAATTAGTCTAAATCAAGTAGTGCCAGAACCGGCAATGCGTAACACGGCACCTTGCATACTTTATGCAGCCTTAAAGATTCAAAAAGAAAATCCTAAGGCTAAAATGATTGTGGCGCCAAGCGACCATTGGATTGAAGATGAAGAGGCCTTTGCCCATAATGTACAGCAAGCGTTTGATTTTTGTTCAGAAAACGATGCGTTGATGACCTTGGGTATTAAACCTACCTTTCCTAATACCGGATATGGTTATATTGAATATGATAAAGCAGCTTCCAGAGCTATAAAGAAGGTAAACCAATTTAGGGAAAAGCCAGACTATCAAACGGCTAAAAACTTCATAGAACAAGGTAATTTCCTCTGGAATGCAGGTATTTTTGTGTGGAGTGTGAACAGTGTAATTAATGCGTTTAGGACCAGTCAACCTGCCTTGTTTGATTTGTTCAATAGAGGGATTTCTGTTTACAATACTTCAGATGAAGCACATTTTATTGAAGAGAATTATACAAAAGCCGAAAACATTTCGGTAGACTATGCCATTATGGAACAAAGTTCGAATGTTTATGTATTACCTGCTACCTTTGATTGGAGCGATTTAGGAACTTGGGGCAGTTTGTATGACGAATTGCCTAAGGATGAAAATAACAATGTCATGGTGAACGGCAGTTTGATGGCCAAAGATGCTACGGGCAATATTGTGAGATCAAATCCGGGGAAAATAGTAGTGATAGATTCACTCTGCGATTACATAATAGTCGATAAAGAAGAAGTTTTACTTATCTTTCCTAAAGAAAAAGAGCAAGACATCAAAACCCTTCAGCAACAGGTAAAAGAAACCTTTGGTGAAAAATATGTTTAGCATAAAGTTATAGCACATGGCCGAAAACAAGTTTGATTTTTCAGAAGAAGAGACACTCAAGAATGATTCCGTAGAGAAGAGTAAGGAAGCTGTAAAACAGGACGCTAAAGGACTTTTTAAAAGTATTCGTACTTTTTTGAGTGAACTTCTTGATTTTAGGGAAGATACTGATCGGGATGCAACTATCAAAGCTATTGAAGGTGATATTCCGTTTAAAGGCGCGACGGCTTGGATTTTAATATGTTCAATTTTTGTGGCTTCCGTAGGACTTAATGCCAATTCAACGGCAGTTGTTATTGGAGCCATGTTAATTTCGCCATTAATGGGGCCCATTTTAGGTGTGGGAATGTCTATAGCGATTAATGATATTGATACCCTAAGAAAATCCTTGGTGAACTTGGCTACCATGATTGGTCTAAGTTTGGCCACCGCATTTCTATTCTTTTGGCTTTTTCCTTTAAGTGAAGATACTTCAGAGCTTTTGGGAAGAACAAGGCCTGATATTCGAGATGTACTTATCGCTTTTTTTGGTGGTTTGGCACTTATCATTGCCCGAACTAAAAAGGGAACTATCGCCTCGGTAATTTTTGGCGTGGCCATTGCCACGGCCTTGATGCCACCGTTGTGTACCGCCGGTTATGGCCTGGCCAAAGCTAACTGGCCTTACTTTTTTGGCGCCATGTATTTGTTTACCATTAACGCCATATTTATTGCCTTGGCAACTTTCTTGGTGGTAAAAGTGTTACGCTTCCCAATGCTTAAATATGTGAACTCCAAGCGTAGAAAGTTTATCGCAAGAATTGCTTCTTTAATAGCTATTGTGGTGATGGTGCCTGCCATTTGGACTTTCGTGTCGGTTTTGAATGAGAGTAATTTTGAAAGAGATGCCCAGAATTTTCTTGACAATGAATTAGCTTCTTTAGACTTACCTCATATCCCTTACATTAAGAATAATGCTGAAAAAGACTATAATGACGGCGAATCTTATATTTTATTGAACACTTTTGGGCTGGATGAAATATCGGAATCTAAAATTGCTAAGCTTGAAGAAAGGCTTAAAAACTACAAGGCTTTGAGGAATACCACTTTAAAAATCAATCAAAACAAGTTAAAGAATCTAGACAATATAAAGTATATGGAGCAAATCCGGTATAGGGATTCCATAGACTTGCTTTCACAAGGACAACGGATAGTTTATTTGGAAAGCGAATTGAGAAGACTGAATAAATTGGAAGACATGCAAATCCCGTTTGAAGAGTTGACCAAGGAAGTCAAAATCAATTATGAAGCGGTAAAAACAATTTCTTTTTCCAATGTGATTAATTCCAATTTTAAAAAGATTGACACCATAACAGTCTTTGGGGTGAAGTGGAACGATTCCTTAATATCCAATACCGATATTCCGAAGAAACAAAAGCAGTTGAAGCAGTGGTTGAAAGTGAAATATAATTTGGATACGCTGGTAGTAAAAAGAGACTATTGATTTTCCTCTAGGTACATTTTGCGTACTTTTTTGAACAATTCAGAAGAATAAACAAAGTCGGTCACAGCTTCATTATCAGTTTTAAAGATAGTTTTATTGGAGCCTTCCCAAGCTTTATAGCCATCTTTTAAAAAGACAATTTTTTCGCCAATTTCCATTACCGAATTCATATCATGCGAATTAATAACCGTGGTCATTTGGTACTCATCGGTAATTTCCTGAATAAGGTTGTCTATCACAATAGCTGTTTTGGGGTCTAGACCGGAATTGGGTTCGTCACAAAACAAATACTTGGGATTGTTTACGATGGCTCTGGCAATGGCAACCCGTTTTTGCATACCTCCAGACGCTTCGCTGGGCATTTTATTGTGAGCATCAATAAGATTCACCCGTTTTAAAACAAAATTCACCCGATCTTCCATTTCGCTTTTACTCAGTTTGGTAAACATCCTAAGTGGAAACATCACATTTTCAGCAATGGTCATAGAATCAAATAAAGCACTGCCTTGAAAGACCATGCCTATTTCGGCACGAATATCCCTCTTCTCGTCTTCGGAAAGATTTTGAAAAATCTTACCATTATAGGAAATAGTTCCTTGTTCATAAGGAAACAACCCGAGCAAGCATTTTAAAAATACCGTTTTTCCAGAACCACTTTGTCCAATGATAAGATTGGTCTTGCCTTTTTCAAAACTGGTTGTAATGCCTTTCAAAATATGGGCATCTCCAAAGGATTTATGTAAGTCTTTAACCTCTATCATGAACTCAATAATAATTGTGTGAGGATGTAATTCACTATAATAATCATAACACTCGTCCAAACAAAAGCAGTCGTACTGGCTTTACCAACTTCTAAAGCGCCACCCTTCATATAATAACCATGAAAGGAAGGAACTGAAGCCAGTATAAAAGCAAACAGCAAGGTTTTGATAAAGGCATAAGTAACATGAAACGGATCAAAATCTTCCTGAAGTCCTTGTAAATACCCTTCCACCGAAGTATAATGCCCATACGCACAAGCAGCCAAACCTCCTAAGATACCCAGAAACATGGAGATGGAAATTACAAAAGGGTAGAGGATGAGCGCAATAAATTTTGGGAACACCAGATAATTTAGGGAGTTGATGCCCATTACTTCCAACGCATCAATTTGCTCGGTAACTCTCATGGTTCCAATACTAGAAGTAATGAAAGAGCCCATTTTCCCAGCCATGATAATGGAAATGAGTGTAGGGGCAAACTCTAGGATTACAGATTGTCTTGTGGCAAATCCTACCAAATAATCAGGAATCAAAGGGTTATCAATGTTAAGCGCTGTTTGAATGGTAACAACCCCACCAACAAAAAAGGAGATAAAAGCCACGATACCCAGTGAACCAATGATCAAATCATCAATATCCTTCAAAATTAAACCTTTCATCACCGACCACTTTGTTGGCTTCCGAAAGATCTCCTTAATCATCAAAAAGTAGGTTCCAATATCTTGAAGGTATCTCATGCTTTAATTTATACTGCTAAAGTAAAAAAAAGTAAGACTTATTTAACTACAAATTAATTTTAAAACATGATAAAAACCTTATTTTTGGACTAGTAAAATCAATAGTAATGAAATATTATTTTTTAAGTTTTTTCCTTTTTATCTTCTTAAGCGGTAAATCCCAAGAAATTTTTAATGAAAAAGCTCAGGTAAATAGGCCTAAACTGATGGTTGGCATTGTGGTAGACCAAATGCGCTATGACTATTTGGTGAGATTTTATGATAAGTATGGTGATGGGGGCTTTAAACGTTTAATGGGTGAAGGATTTGACTTTAGGAATCATCATTTTAACTATATACCAACATACACTGCGCCAGGACATGCATCTGTATTTACAGGAACGACACCTAAATATCACGGTATTATCTCCAATAATTGGTATGATAAGGAATTGAAAAAAGGCGTGTATTGTGCCAGTGACGATTCGGTACAGCCAGTGGGTACAACTTCAGATGCAGGAAAAATGTCCCCTCGTAGGATGAAAACCACCACGTTTGCTGATGAAAACAGACTTTTTACACAAAAGAAGGGCAAGACCATAGGGATTTCTCTTAAAGATAGGGCGGCCATTATGCCGGCAGGACATATGGCCAATGCTGCTTATTGGTTTAATGGAGAAACCGAAGGGCGTTTTATTTCGAGCACTTATTATATTGAAGAACTTCCTAAATGGGTTCAGGATTTTAACAATTCGGGAAAAGTAGACTCTTACTTAAAAACATGGGACACTTTTTATGATATTGACAGCTATACTGAAAGTGGCAGCGATTTGAATGATTTTGAAGGCGGGTTTAAAGGGAAGGAAACCGCTACTTTTCCGTATGATTTGGCGGCGTTGAAAGAATTTAATGGGAATTATGATATTTTGAAAACCACCCCATACGGCAACAGTATTGTGGCCGATTTTGCCATTGCGGCCCTTAAAGGTGAGCAGTTGGGAAAAGATGACATCACGGATGTATTTACGGTTAGTTTCTCAAGCACAGATTATATTGGGCATAATTTTGGGGTGAATTCCAAAGAGATTGAAGATGTTTATATAAGATTGGACAGAGATTTGGAACGCTTCTTAAATGCATTGGATAAAGAGGTGGGCAAAGGAAATTATATCGTGTTTTTAACAGCCGATCATGCAGCAGTCCATGTGCCTGCCTATTTGGAAAGCAATAAGATTCCTGCGGGTTATGCCAATACCAAAGACCAAAAAGATAGATTTGGGAAATTTATGGAAACTACTTATGGGTCCTCGGATTTGGTAGAAAACGTGAGCAATAACCAAATTTTCCTTAACCATGAAAAGCTTAAAGAGTTAGGCTTAAACTTGGAAGAGGTAGAACAGGCCATTGTAGACGAAATTATTACCTATGATAACATCTATAAAGCGTATACGGCAGTGTCCATGAATTCCAGTTCCAATAGTTCGGGGATAGAACAAATGCTTCAAAATGGGTATAACCAAAAGCGTTCCGGAGATGTATTGTTCATTTTTGATCCTTCTGTAATTTCCTATGGAAAAACAGGTTCTACGCACGGCAGTGGTTTTAACTACGATACGCATGTGCCTTTATTGTTTATGGGCAAAGGAATTAAACATGGTAGCACGTATCAGCATACCGAGATAACTGATGTGGCTCCTACGGCTTGCGCTTTATTGGGCATCAGTTTCCCCAATGGAACTTATGGAAGTCCGTTGGATTTCATTATAAAAGAATAAAGAACTATTTTCTGTAAAGGAAATAATTTTTCACCATTTCTATATACTGACTTTTGGCCTCATCAGGTGAGATGTCCCTAATTTGGAATAGGGCATTTGTCTTGAAGGCGTTTATAATAGGTTTTCTACTACCAGGCCTACTATAATCGTTTGTTGCTTTCTTGTAGTAAGCATAGAGGCGAAGCAGGAAATCTGCCGGAAAAGGTTCGGTGTGCTCGTTGATTCTATCAACGGCATCGTTAAATTCGTTATCTAATTCTTCTGGTGTCATGGCATTTCTGCAATAATACTTTCACCACCCCGTACTTTTTGGTTGAGTGCAACACTTATTTTAGCGTCAAGTGGTAAAAAAACATCTACACGGGAACCAAATTTAATAAATCCCGATTCACTTCCTTGTGAAACTTCTTGATTTTCTACAGCGTAATTTACAATTCTTTTGGCTAATGCACCTGCAATTTGTCTATATAAAACACTTCCAAAATGAGGGTTTTCAACAACCACGGTGGTTCGTTCATTTTCCTCACTGGCTTTTGGATGCCATGCCACAAGATACTTTCCAGGGTGGTATTTACTGTAAACTACTTTCCCACCAATAGGATGTCTAGTAACATGCACGTTTAAAGGAGACATAAAAACACTCACTTGAATGCGTTTGTCTTTAAAGAATTCGGTTTCCTGTACTTCCTCAATGACGACTACTTTCCCATCTACTGGCGATAAGACCTGCCTGTCGTTTAATTGTCCAAGTCTTTTAGGGTTTCTGAAAAACTGGAGAATTAAAATTAAAAAGACCAGTAAGACAATCATGATTCCTGTCCGTAACCATTCAAGTGTTACAAAATGATCTACCAAAAAAAACAGACCCACAACAAACGCAAAGGTGAGAAATATAATTTTATGGCCTTCTCTATGAAACATACTCAATAATTTTTAAAAATAAATAGATAAACGGTGCCGCAAAAATAATGCTGTCCAATCTATCCAGTAAGCCTCCATGCCCAGGCATTATAATACCACTATCCTTAACATGAGCCTGCCTTTTAAACTTGGACTCAATCAAATCGCCTAAGGTGCCAAATACCGTAATAATGATACTCAATATAAGCCAATGTGTAAAGGCCAAAGTGTCTGTAAAGGTAGCAATAAAATAACTTGCCAAAGAAGAAAAAAATAGACCACCCAAAAAGCCTTCAACCGTTTTTTTAGGTGAAATCTTTTCAAATAGTTTTTGCTTTCCAAAGTATTTTCCCACTAAAAAGGCAAAGGTATCATTGGCCCATATAATAATGAATGATCCTAAGAGTATAACTGGATTGTAGGTGCTATGATAATTAGCAATAAGAACCATAAAAACAAAGGCACTGGAAATATAAAAGGTAGTGAGCAAAAACCGTTTGGATTCAAAAAGGGGAATTGTTTTTTCCGAAAACAAATCCTTGATCAGGAACAACTGAACAAAAATTGTAAGAACCTGTAGTATTTGCGTAGCTTCGGCCAGACCTTTACCGGAATTCATGACCAGCTGCCAGAAGCCAAAGATAAAATACAGGGCTATGAAAATGACATAGGGAATGTAGGTCTTTAACTGGATCAGTTTATTGAATTCGGCCAAACTAACTAACCCAAACACAAAAAACAAAATGATTAACGCATGCTCATTGAACAAACAAGCAATAAGCAATACAATATACAGCAATCCGGAAAGAGATCGGGTGAGTATTTCCTTCATCTATAAATCTTCTAGGAGTAGTAGGTACAGGTTTTTGGAACTACTGCCATAACTCAAAAAATCTTTATCTGAAGAGGCTTCAGATTTAAAATGTTTTATCGTAGTAATATTTGTAGGTAACTTTTTTGGGTGTTTCTTCTTAATTCCTCTCATGCCTTCGCTTATGCTCTCCACCATTTGACTGGTCGTGGCATACACCACAAAGTGACTGGGCAGTTCTTTTAATTTCTTTTCGGCAATTTGACGTGATGAAATGAGGATGGAGCCGTCATCGGCTATAAGATTTTCGCAAGTGGTTAAAAAATAGGAAGCTTCACTTTCTCTTTTTGTACCTTGTAATTTCAAGCTTTCAAAGAGGCTTTCGAGATTGGCATCAAAAAGCAAGGTTTTGGAATCATGCCACTCGTTTTCGTCAATGATATTTTGAAAGGAAGTGAAAATTTCGTCTAGGTTTTCACAATACAGGAACTTACCCCCATTGGACTTGAAATTTATGGTGAATCTCTCGTCTATGGGAAGCTTAACTTCGGGCATGTACTTGCTCCGCTCTTCAGATTTTATTTCACTTTCTGATTTTTGAGATTTGGAACCAAAAAGTTTTTTAAATAAACTCATTCAATTCTACTGCTATTAATCAATTACAGGCTTAAGGATTACCAAAGATAAAAAAATCTTAAACTAACCTTTGGCTAATTTAAGATTTTTCGGTAAGGATACTGGTATTTAAATTGAATTACTCTGTAACCTCTTATTCTTTGTCTTTTTCTTGGCTTTCAGCTTCAAGATTTTCTTCGACTGGAGTATGTATAAGTGTCTCGCTTTCAACATCAAAAGGTCTCTTTCCAAATATTTTTTCAAGATTGTCCTTAAAGATAACTTCCTTTTCAAGCAATACTTCGGCCAATTGTGTGAGCTTGTCTTTATTGTCTTCCAGAATTTTAATAGCTCTTTGGTATTGTTGTTCTATTAAACTGGATATTTCCTTATCTATGATTACGGCTGTTTCTTCACTGTAAGGCTTGGTAAAACCGTATTCTGATTGCCCTGAGGAATCATAATAGGTTAAGTTTCCTATTTTGTCGCTCAAACCATAAATGGTAACCATAGCTCTAGCTTGTTTGGTCACTTTTTCAAGGTCACTTAAAGCCCCCGTTGAAATTTTATTGAAGATTACTTTTTCAGCAGCACGCCCACCCATGGTAGCACACATTTCATCAAGCATTTGCTCAGGTCTCACAATGAGCCTTTCTTCTGGTAAATACCAGGCAGCACCTAATGAACGGCCACGTGGCACAATGGTTACTTTTACCAATGGCGCAGCATGTTCTAACATCCAACTCACCGTGGCATGGCCCGCTTCATGGAAGGCTATGGCACGTTTCTCATCGGGAGTGATGATCTTATTTTTCTTTTCCAAACCGCCAATAATCCTATCCACAGCATCCAGAAAATCTTGTTTGTCTACTTCTTTTTTACCTTTACGGGCAGCTATCAGGGCAGCTTCGTTGCACACATTGGCAATATCTGCTCCAGAAAAACCAGGAGTTTGTTTGGAAAGAAAATCGGTATCTACGTCTTTGGATTTTTTCAAAGGTTTTAAATGCACTTCAAAAATCTCTTTACGCTCACGAACATCTGGCAAGTCTACAAAAATCTGTCTATCAAAACGGCCGGCACGCATTAAAGCCGAATCCAGCACGTCAGCTCTGTTGGTGGCCGCTAAGACAATAACATTGGTATGAGTACCAAAACCGTCCATTTCAGTAAGTAACTGGTTCAGGGTGTTTTCTCGCTCGTCATTAGAACCTGAAAAATTGTTTTTGCCTCTTGCTCTACCAATGGCGTCAATTTCATCAATAAAGATGATGGCAGGCGATTTCTCTTTGGCTTGCTTGAATAAATCTCTTACCCTTGAAGCTCCAACCCCTACGAACATTTCAACAAAGTCAGATCCTGACAAAGAAAAGAAAGGTACCTTGGCTTCTCCCGCAACTGCTTTGGCCAACAGGGTTTTACCGGTTCCAGGAGGGCCGACTAAAAGTGCACCTTTGGGAATTTTACCTCCCAAAGAGGTGTACTTATCCGGATTTTTCAAAAAGTCTACAATCTCTTGAATTTCTTCTTTAGCCCCTTCAAGACCGGCAACGTCCTTAAAAGAAACTTTTACATCGGTATTTTGATCAAAAAGTCGTGCCTTGGATTTTCCGATATTGAAAATTTGTCCGCCAGCACCGCCTCCAGCACCTGACGACATGCGGCGCATGATGAAAATCCAAACACCAATCAATAGTATGAAAGGAAGAATTCCTATAAGGAAATCACTAAGCAAACTGCTTTCTTCACTGTAGGCAATTTCCGGATGGACATCATTTTCCGAAGTGATTTTAGACAGTTGCCCCTCAAAATATTCAAGGCTTCCAAACTTGTATCTATAATTTGGAGCTGTTGAAGACATGGAAAAAATAGAGGTGGGCTTTGCATTTTTGTGCTCCTCTTTCTCCAAAGCTTCTTTGGTAAGATAGATTTTTGCAACGCCAGTATTTCTTACAATATCAACTTTGTCAATATCGCCATCTTTCAGGTAATGGTAAAATTGGGATTGGTTGATATTGTTTTCATCTCCTAAACCACCACCATTCAGTATAGGAAAAATGATGAAAAACAGGAATATAACGCCGTAAATCCAATAATAATTGAATTTAGGTTTCTTGTTTTGATCTTTATTTGTGTTTGACATTAAGTTTAATAATTAGTTTCTATAACTGTTGTTTTGGCATCGCCCCAAAGGCTTTCAATATCATAGTAGTCTCTAACGTGCTTTTGGAACACATGGACTACCACATTTACATAATCCATGAGTACCCACTCTGCATTGTCGCTACCTTCTACATGCCAGGGCTTGTCTTTAAGTTCTTTACTTACTTTCTTTTGGATTGAATTTACTATGGCGTTTACCTGAGTATTTGAAGTTCCTTCGCATATAATGAAGTAATCGCAAACCGTGTTCTCAATCTCGCGTAAATCCAAAATATTAATTTCTCGTCCTTTTACATCTTCAATCCCACTTAATATTGTTGCTATTAGTTGGTCTGCATTAGATTGTTCTTTCGCCATTAATTTGATTTAATTTGTGCAAAGTTATTATTTTTTAGTTCTTTATAGTTCAAAAAAAATATTAAGATTTTAAGGTACTAATATAGTTATTTATGAAGCGTATAATCAAACTTAATGCCATTGATTCCACAAATGCCTATATAAGGCAGATGAATATGGAAGAAAAGCTGGACGATTATACGGTGGTAATGACCAAATTCCAAACCCAGGGTAGAGGGCAATTGGGCACAGTCTGGCATTCCCAAGAGGGTAAAAACCTTATGTTCAGTGTGTTTAAACGTATTCCATTTGTGCCTTCTGAGCATGCCTTTTATTTAAGTATAGTTACCGCTTTGGCAATTGTTAAAACTCTTAAGGGATTCAATATTCCTAAATTGAAAGTAAAATGGCCGAACGACATTTTGTCAGAAAACAAGAAAATATGTGGTATTTTGATAGAAAATGTGCTTTATAATAATCAAATGAAGGAAACGATCATAGGGATTGGACTGAATGTAAACCAGACCGAATTTGAGAATCTTCCCCAAGCGTCTTCGCTATTGTTAATCTCGGGAAGGGTCCATGATACCGAGGAACTACTGCACAGTATCATCAAAAATCTTAAGCACTACTTCTCTTTTATAAAACAGGGCAAATATGAATCTCTTCTTTCTAAATATGAAAATCTATTATTCAGAAAGGATAAACCTTCTACATTCAAAAGTGCAGACGGCACCCTATTTACGGGACTCATACAAGGCATTACCCAAACGGGCAGTTTAAAAATCTTGTTGGAAGATAATGTTTGTAAGGAGTTTGAACTTAAACAAGTATCGTTGCTTTATTGATCTAAAGCCACTGGTAGGTTGGTGTTCAAAGTTTCCAGAAACTTAGTGATTGGGCCTTTTATCATCATGGCCATCATAGGATTGAAATTGCCTTCAAACGATAATTTTACCGAAGAACTGGTTTCGTCAATTTCCGTGATGTCTCCCGTAAGTGAAAAGTCTATTTTTCCGCCACCGGCACCTAAAATCACCTTGGATACTGGGATGCTGTCCTGTAATTTAAGGGGTATCTCTGGCATTCCTTTAAGGGCAAATACAAAGGTGGTTTCATCAATAACCTCAAATTTACTGATGTTTTCAGGCATTAGTTTTTCAAAGTTTTTAATGTTTGTCAAAAAATCATAAACCTCTCTAGCGGGTTTTTGTATAGTATTTCCTTGTGATTCTAATTTCATTTTTTAGTTTTTATACTTCAGAATAATCAAACAGCATTCCAAACTTCAGGTTGGACATTCCATTCCTTGAGGGTTTTGACTTCTTTATCGCTAATATAACTTGTTTCCAAAGCTTGTTCAAGTAAACTTTCATAGTTGCTCAGGGTGGACAAGGTAACGTTTTGATCACGGAAATTGTTCGTGGCCACTTCAAAACCATAAGTGAAAATAGCTATCATGCCTTTTACGTTCAAACCCGCATCACGCAACGCTTGTACGGCATTCAAACTGCTTTTTCCTGTGCTGATTAAATCCTCAACAACCATGACGTTTTGTCCATGTTCAAAAAAACCTTCAATTTGGTTTTGGCGTCCATGGCTTTTAGGCTCAGGGCGAACGTAAATAAACGGAAGACCCATATATTCAGCTACAAGCATGCCTATGCCAATGGCACCCGTAGCTACGCCTGCAATCACGTCCGGTTTTCCAAATTGTTTTTCAATCTGTTTGGCCATGGTCTCCCTCACGTAATTTCGTACCGTAGGAAACGATAGGATAATCCTATTATCACAATAAATTGGTGATTTCCAGCCGGATGCCCAAGTAAAAGGTTGACT
>JAGQZG010000308.1 GCA_020435705.1 Mangrovimonas sp. | reverse complement strand
TGGTTGGTGGGTTTGTTTAATGCCTCGTATCTTGTTCTCATTGTATTTGTAAGTCCAGCCATCGCCCATTTTAGAAGTCATAGGTGTCCAAAAGTTCATGCCCCAAGGCGTCGCAATAGCTGGATAGGTGTTGCCATTTGATAAGCTATACTTTGAATCGGTACCCATCAAAGGGTTTACATAATCTACCAAGGCAGGTTGTGCTTTGAGGGTTACTGTGGTTGCTTCTTTTTTTTCGCAAGAGGAAACCATTAAAGCAACTAGGAGTAGGTGGGATACTTTAATTTTCATGATTGGACATTTCAAAAATGAGTTCGCCGCCAGCCATAAGATCTTGGCATGGGATTAAAAAGCCTTCTAGCTCTTTTCCATTCAGGATGACTTTATTAACAAAAACATGGTCTTTGCTCTGGTTTTTGGCTATGATTTTTAGGGTTTTTCCATTTTCCAAATGAAGGATCGCTTCCTTTACCAAAGGACTGCCCAAGGCATAATAAGGCGAACCGGGCGTTACAGGATACAAGCCCAGTCTGCTGAAGACATACCAAGCGCTCATTTGACCGGCATCATCGTTGCCACACAAACCTTCTACAGTTGGACCGTACATAGTAGCCATAATCATGCGCACCCGTGCTTGGGTTTTTTCAGGATGCCCAGACCAATTGTATAAATAGGGAACATGATGAGAAGGCTCGTTGCCATGAACGTAATTTCCAATGAGACCGTCGCGGGTAATGTCTTCATTTTTTTCAATGTATTTGTCTTGCAGTTCCATGGTGAAAAGGGAATCCAAATGCTGGGTGAAACGTTCTTTGCCTCCCATCAATTCAATCATATGGTCAATATTCTGCGGCACATAAAGACCGTAATTCCAAGCATTGCCTTCAATAAAGCCCTGTCCGTGAGTGTCCAGAGGATCAAATTCTTTTTTGAAGGTGCCATTAGCTAGTTTTGGCCGCATGAAATCAAGGGAAGCGTCAAATATATTTTCATAATAGGAAGCACGTTCTAGATACTCTTTTTCAAGTTCTTTATTTCCTGCTTTTTTAGCAAGTTGGGCAATGCACCAATCGTCATAGGCATATTCCAGCGTTTTGGAAACCGATGAATGACTTCTGTCTTCGGGTACATAATGGAACTCTTTATAATCGCCAATGCCTTCAAAATAATCAACATTGGCAGTGCGTACTGAAGCATCTAAAGCCTGGTGGATATCAAAATCCCCCACATCTTTTACTACGGCATCAGCAATCACAGAGGTTGCGTGATAACCAATCATGCACCAGTTTTCATTGGCATAATGACTCCAAATAGGCAGCATGTGATGAACGCTTTGTTCTTGGTGTGCCAACATGGATTTTATCATGTCGTTGTTGCGTTGAGGTTGCGTGAGGTTGAACAACGGGTGCAAGGCTCTGTAAGTATCCCAAAGCGAGAAAATCGTGTAATTGGTAAATCCGTCGGACGTGTGGATATTTTGATCCAGCCCTTTGTATTTTCCATCTACATCTTCATAGAGAATGGGCGAAAGGTTGGTGTGGTACAAGGCTGTATAAAATGTGATTTTATCTTCTGGAGTAATGGTTTGGACTTCTATTTTGCTCAATTCCTTATTCCACTTGTCTTTGGCTTCATTTCGGGTTTGCTCAAAATCCCAATGCGGAATTTCGCCTTTAAGATTTTTCAAAGCACCTTTGGT
>JAGQZG010000307.1 GCA_020435705.1 Mangrovimonas sp. | reverse complement strand
GATGTGTTTTTCGAAAAAAAGATTGGTTGATGCGTATGCCCGATGCGGGCTCCGAATATATTCCATATAGTCCTAGGGTTCCCTCTGGTCACCCTAGGCTAAAAGCATTCGCCCGATGCGGGCATACGCATCAACCAATCTTTTTTTCGAAAAACACATCTAGGCAACCTTCTCAAGCGGATTATTGTCGTTAATCTCATCCACAGTACCGTTTGAGTTGGTTTTTGCATTTTTACAGAAATCTTCCATTTTCAAAATATGATTTACCTCCTCAAAAGTTGTTTTACGCTTCCTTTTTTGTTTACATATCAGAGGTAATTCGTGTTCCATTATTATTAAAAGCATGGGAATCTCATCATTAATAACCGCTTCTCGCAATCTATTATCAGATATAAGGTATTTTGTTAGTTTGTCACCACTAATCTCCAAATCATTTGAGCTGTGAGCTGCGTAATTTTGAATGATAAATAAGGTTACAATCGTTATAAGCTTCCCATACACAAGGGTTTCTATGCGGTGCTTATTGGTCCCTTTTAAAACATCTATCTCGAGATTTGACTTAAAATTTTTAAAAACCAGTTCAATTTGCCACCGAATTTTGTACAGGGCAAGTATCATAGCGCCTGAAAACATACCTTCTGGGATGTTAGTGATAAATATTGAATATCCACACCACTCTATATAAGAATTTGAAGGAGTTTTTTTCCGATCTTTTCTATACCTTGCTTTCCTTTGTTCAATGACTTTTTTTGGAACTTTCTCAGCTACCAACCTAGTTTCAAACCTCTCATTCTTACCAATATAGACTTTAATGCTGGAAGGGTCCTGTCCTTGAGATTTAAGCATTTTTAGGTGTTGAACAATGTTGACAGGATCTTTATCATCTTTGTTTAGATATACGTTCATTTTAATGGATAAGCGTGAAAGATAATACGCACCCTTTCCTTCAATGCATTTCAAAACATCAACAGTGAAATATCCCAAATCCCTTAAAACCAAGCTTCCAGATTTAATATATTTCAGGATTTCTTTTGTATTTGTTTGATCATTTGTGCTGCCACTGGATAATTTCATTCCTCTTACGAGGAGGTTGGCGATATCATAGATAAAGTCCAGTTTCAGTGCAGAAGTGCTTGCTCCACCCCCCGAACCTTTGAACGGTTTTGATAGCATTTCATTCAGTTCGCACTGCGAACTATCCTGCAGAAATACTCCTGTAAACATTGAGAATGTTTCGGAAAATTTATTTTTTAGACCCAGTTCGAGCTGAATCTCCAACAACTTATTGAGCGTTGCCTTTAATAATTTTACCGAACCTAGGCTGTTTATGCGCTTAGAAAGCGCTTGAGGTGAGATACTTATATTGAAGTGTTTACTTAACCCAACAGTTAAATAACTCAGCGCAATTTGTCCGTTCCCTAAGAATCCAAAGCTAACAATATAAACAAAAGCAATTGCTGTAAGTTCTCCACGTTTTTTGATAAAACCCGTTTTCTTTGCCAATGTATCAAGTTCAAGAGGGTTAAATATCGAAACAAATCCATCCCGAATACGCTTGGTCTTCTCGGTTTCTCTTTGCTCTTTATCGATTAGCCTTCTTTTTTCTTTTGCCAGCTTTCTCTCAGTAAGTAACTGAGCCCTAACCTTCCTTTGATCGGCGGTCAATTTTTTTCGCCTTCGAACAGTAGAGGGTTTGCCGGGTATTTT
>JAGQZG010000306.1 GCA_020435705.1 Mangrovimonas sp. | reverse complement strand
CGTGTATAGCTCATTGCGGCTGAATTCCTAATCGGAATTCATTGCAATTTGCTATCTTTCGGTTACGGCGGAAAATCATAGCTGATTTCCCGCAACAAGCCATACACAAACCGATAAGCGCAACCACAAAATATCAACCAATACCGCCATCGATTAAACAAAAAGCACCCCATTTGGGATGCTTTTCTTGATATTTAGAGACCTCTTGACTGCGCTTGAGGTGACGCCAATTAAAAATCAAACTTGTAGGTAGCACCAGCCAATACCTGAATGCCCTGTACGGGGTAGTTTTGCCAACGCTGATAATCGTTATTAGCCAAATTGTTCCCTTTTAAAAATACAGACCATCTATCGTTTACATGGTAGCCCACATGGGCATTGGCATCAAAATAGCTATCCAACGTCACGACCTCAGAAACCGGCAGTACCAAATTAGGATAGAAATACAGGTCTTTTCTTTCACCTACATAAAAAAGATTAGCCCCGGCAAACCAATGTTCGTCTATTTGGTAATCCAAAAAGAGTGAGGCTTTAAAATCGGGCAGATTCCAAGCTTCTGCTTCCAAATCGGTGCTGTAGCCAAAGTATTCGCCCTTAAGAGTTAGCGTGAAATTCCTGTTCACATCAACATTCAATTCCCCTGCAATACCGTAGGTTGACACATCATCGTAAACAATTCCAAAGGAATTTCCGAAGGTATAATCTTCACCTGCTCCAAGCAGTTCGTTGTTTTTATAAAGTGCTTTGGAACGTTCGGCTTTGTAATTTCCTGAAATGTTATAGCTCATATTATTAGACAACTTCCCTTTCAACCCTACATAAACATCGTATTGTTTATCGGTAGGCATAACATACAAGGTTGGGGAAACAAACGGGTTTTCATTGGCAAAGTTATGATAGGTGTTCTGAATTAACCCTCCTTCAATACCGCCATAGGCAATCAACACATCACTCACCACCCTATAGGTGGCGGTCATGTTAGGATAAATATAGAATTTATTTCGGCCTGCTTCAGTATCGTTAAGATAATAAAGCGATACTCCCAAATTGAGTGTCCAATCGTCCTGAATCATTTGATAGGTTGGCGAAAGCCCTACTTGGAAATTTCCATAATTGATATCGCCTGTATTATAATAATTCTTATCAAATGAACCTCCTAGATAGTCTATATGCACTCCTGTAGAAATTTCTTCATCGGCAATGGGCACATCTACCACTGCTTTGGCCGTAAAGTGGTTTTCACCGGAGCCCTGATTGTCTCCAAAACGACGGAACAAAACACTCCCTGAATTGATATAGGTGTCTTCAAAATTCAAATCGCCCCCCACATGAATGCCATAAAACGTATGTTTCACATCCAGCGCATTGGCATCGGTTTGATCGTAAGGCGGATTGGCAATTCCGTACCAATTGAAAATTTGGTGTTCAAACCCCGCTTCCACACGCCATGATAAATCGCGTTGCTTTTGGGAATAATTGGCATTGAGTTTTGTTTTGTAAAATTTATCGTCCGTTAAAAGACCGTCAATACCTCCTTGCGACGAATGATGACTGAAATACCCTCCTACACTTTCACTTCGTGACAAGGCATGATTTAAGTAAACTTCACCCAAAATAGTAGTGTAGGTTCCCACACCCAAGGTGGCATAGTTATCGAATAATTTGACAGGTTTAGCCTTTTCAACATCCGCGGCTTTTCCTTTGGCAGGTGTAAATGTTGAGGCCACTGGAAATGAAAAAATATTGTATTTCACTTCTTTTTTAGT
>JAGQZG010000305.1 GCA_020435705.1 Mangrovimonas sp. | reverse complement strand
GAAAAATAAAAAAGAAGACAAAATAGAACAGGAAGTAAAGTCCGATTATCCAGTAAATATTTATGTCAGATTTTAAATTTACAAGAACATAAATATTCAGACTAACGATTAGACTCAAAATAAAAGACGGAAAAATAATCCAGAAGTCCTTTTTTCCACGATAGAATTTGATGTAGATTTTAGATAAAAATATGAATGGAAAATATGTCCATTTAACGTTTTTGTTCATATTATTCGGTCATTTTTAAGTCCATTTGCGTTCAGTTTGGATATTAACCACAACGGTTTAGTATAAGAATAGTAGCGGATTTTCACACGCTAACTTTTCGGTTAAGCACAGACCTTTTTTATATTTACTTACTTTCGTTTTAGCGATAAAACCGCTATTATTTTTATACATTGTTGGGCGTAGTATTTATTAGTTCAATCAGGTTTCTATAATTATTCGCAATTTTTTTCAGTCCATTTCTGCCAATAATCGTAATTCCCGATTTTTCTAAATTTTCACTATTGGCTTTTCCATTAGTCACTAAAACGAACTTTCCATTCGTAATCTGTCTGCTATAGAAATTAACTTGGTCAATAGCGTTTCTATTTAGCCTTTTGGATTTATATATTTTGAATTCAAAATAGTATGTTTCATTGTTATAATCTGCTGTTAAATCAATTTGAAAATCTCCAATTTTTATTTCTTCTCGAATATTGGTAAATCCATTCCTTTCGAGTAAATGAACGAAATATTTAGAAAATGAAATTTCATTCATTTCATCAATATCGCTAACAGTTATTTTATTTTGGTAATTCTGTATCCTCTCTATTCTAACAATTTCATCAAAATCTTGTATTTGTTCAATTTCAATTATTAAAACTCCATCTTTAAAAAGGTTGTAATGATTTCCTCTTATTAAAGTTTCGGAATCATTTTCGTAGTCTTTAAATTCAATGAAACCTGAATAAGATAATAGCTCCTTATCAACTCCAACAAATAGAAATTTTTGATTGTCGATTTCGTAAAATGAACCAGCGAACTCTTTATTGTCGAAATAAACTGTTGGGTCATTAGTTCTTAAATCTCTGAAAGTTTCATTTTTTAGTTCTTGTTCATAAGGTGTAATCTTTCCTTCCAATCTTTTTCTCATTTGAGAATAATATCTGCTTAATTTACTGTTCCCTAGAAAACTAAAAACAGATGCATAATGACCAGCTCTTAAAATATGATTTTCCATTGTTGGTGAAATATTACTTTGTTCAATTGGTGGGTCAAGAAACCTATTTGTACTAATTGAATTTTCATTAAGAACAGTCAGAGATGCAATTTGAACATCGCCTGGTTCTTTTGTTTTTTGGTCTAAAGCATTTACTTCTTGCTGAATTGAATTTTGCATACTAGTTGAACCTTTGCATTCAAAAATCAAAATCCTATTGTCAGTTGTTTGACACTTCCAATCTGGTCTTCTGCCAGTTCCATAAATCTTTTGAATTGTGGAACGTTTTATATTAAAAAGTTTTTCGGCTATCACAACCGAAATTCCAATTCCAAAATCTTCCGAGATTGACTTTAGGGTTTCAGAACCATTAACTGTTCTTACATCATTTATTCGAACTCTAAATTCGTTGGTATTTGAGTAAAGAGTTTCAATTAAGTCTGATTTATCACTAAACTTTAATCGGTTTGAAGGTGCAAACCTCCTAGATTGAATTGTTCCAATATGATAGATTAATTTATATAAATTAAAAGTGATATTTCTGGTGGTAGTTACTTTGTCTGGTGTATCTAATTCTTCTAAAAGGTCTTGGTCTATTTCAACTGAAATGATTTTGTTTGAAAAACGAGAAGTTAAATTTCGGATAAATGTCATTCTTTATTTCTGGTTTTTCATATTACGCCCAACGTTTCCGGCTA
>JAGQZG010000304.1 GCA_020435705.1 Mangrovimonas sp. | reverse complement strand
CAAGGTATTGCTTATATGTCAACCATAAGTTCTTTTCTGATTTGTTTGAAGGATGCAAAACATACATGGTTTCCCACTCTTGCTCTTTACTGTTCTTTCTTGTAAAGCTCTTACTACTGCTTCTTCCTTTTGTGAAAGCAGACTTTTCTCTTTTTTCAATCAAAATAAAAAGATCTTTAGATGCTTTTATTTTTTCTAAATCCTGAGCTTGGGATATTAATGTAAATACTGTACAGGTTAATATTGTGATAATTGTTTTCATAATTTATACTATTACTGCTCACAGTTTTTAGAAAAATCTCGAGCATATGCTCTATACTTGTCATATAGGAAGTTTTCAATTGTTGAATTTTCAATTTCAGATTCAAACGCTTCGCTATTATGAAGTCCTACCAATGACATATAATAAAAGAACTCGTCCCAGTTGAAAAGGTGGCTTTCTGTAAAGGGATTCCCTGGGATATTATGCAAATCCAAATCGGAAACATAATCTTGATTGGAAATTGGTATCAAATCGTCCTTTACATCGCCAAGAATCTCTGTCATGACTGGCATTAAATAATTGAATATAAACTGGTGTTGTTCCTGCAAAGGTTCACATGAACCATCATAATACTCGTTAAGTAGCTCAGGAAAGGTGATGTTATCCAACCATTCCCAATCAATAATATTTGCCTCACATTCTAACTTTTTTATATGAATATAAGCATGCAAACATTCGTGTATAATTGTTTTGGCAATCAGAATGGCAGAACGATTATAACCATGGTTATAATTCCCATCACCCAACTCAAACATCCTTTTATTTAATTTAATGATAACATTGGCAGAAGCTATACTACCATCTGGGTTCATAGTATGGGAGTTTAGTCCACAATTACCACCCGTTGTATCGCCCAAATCCAATATCTCAAATTTAGCATTAATCTCTTTGGTTTCACCGAATACATCAGTGAAAAGATCCTTAAACTTAGGAGACTGCGTCAGTTTATTATAGATACACATAAACTTTTGGTTTTCTGCTACACTGGTGGTATCAATATTATCACACGATGGCCTAACTTCGCTTAAATCAACATTAAAAGGAGAAAGTGTGCTGTAATAATAATTTAAATCATCATCTGAAATACTGCAATCTTCTTCCCCTCCTTCCACAACACACTCAAACATGCCCATGCCCAGCTCCAAACAAGCACACACCTCTTGAGAGGGCGTAGTATCACAATCCATGTCCATTAAAATCTCCAAAGCTTCTTGAGCGATGTCGATTACCAATGGGCTATAATGCCCCGTGTTCAGGTAATCTATCAAACTGACATAGATGGCTTCCTGCTCCATATCCATTAACCAGTTTAGTTGCTCCTGCGTAAACTCCAGTTGCCCCACCAAAAAAGCAATAACCCCAGTATGAACACAAGGGTTCTCCATTGTGGGCTCACTCTTTAGGTTTATTTGTGCCGTTCTGTAATTGTAGTAATGATGGTCATGGGTGCACGCCACTCCTGGAGCTGCCTCACAAGTTTCACAGCACTGGCCAACACCTGCACTATCGCTATCGTCTATTTCCTGTTCATTTGAAGTTTCATCGCCACCGCCGCCTATAGTTACCCAACCCGTCCACCATGACTGCCATGGGTTGTAATCATAGCTCGTGCCTTCCCCATTATCTATAGGACCACTGGTACTACCGCCAGTAGTACTGCCTGTGGTTCCTGAGGAACTACTACTTGTAGTATCGCTCACGGTGTTGAACAAAATCTCAGGGCAGGGTATCTCTGTATTGCCAAAGTTAATAATAATACCATCAGTAAGAGTTAAAGTAGTCTGCAATACCTCATTTTCGTTAGAATAATCTATGGTGCCTGAGAATAGAGACAAGGGCAATCGGTTATCAACCCAATCGGCAGTAGGC
>JAGQZG010000303.1 GCA_020435705.1 Mangrovimonas sp. | reverse complement strand
CTTTGGGTGTGCCTGTAGTCCCTGATGTGTAGATTATGGTTGCCAAATCCGAAGGTTTTACAGCTTCTTTGTGGGCTTCTACCTCTGGTTGGTTGGACGTGTCTTCTCCTAATTTGAATAGCTCTGAATAATGCCTACAGCCTTCAATGTGATCAAAAGAATACACTTCTTTAAGTTTGGTATTGTGCCTAACTTTATTGATCTTGTCCAGTACCTCCTTATCCGAAACAAAGCAATAAATAGATTCGCTATGGTTTAAAACATATTCGTAATCTTCGTGGGAGATAGTTGGATAAATGGGGATGTTTTGTGCGCCTAATTGAAGTACGCCAATATCCACAATATTCCATTCCGTTCTATTGGTAGAGGAAATAACCGCAATTTTATCATCCTTTTTAACTCCCAATCTAAGTAAGGCCCGACTCAAGGCATTGGCTTTATCTATATACTCTTGCGTTGAGGTTTCTACCCAAATACCATCGTACTTGGTCACAAGCGCCGCTTTTAGATTGTGTTTTTCTAGTTGATAGTAGGGAAAATCAAATAATCTGGTTACTTCCAATGGTTCTTAAGAATTAGGTGTTAGAGTTTGTGCAAATTAGAAAAATTGCTATCATTTTCAAATATGATTAACAAAAAAGGAGCTGTTTTTTTAACAACTCCTTAATTTATTCCAAGTTTCTTATTTATTTCTGATGCTTCTCAATCCACTTCCTCGCATTTACAAAAGCTTCAAGCCAAGGAGACACATCATCTTTTCTGCCTTGTGGATAATGGGCCCAATTCCACTGAAAAGTAGAGCGTTCTATGTGTGGCATGGTTACCAGATGGCGTCCTGTTTGGTCACATAGCATGGCCGTGTTGTAATCTGAACCATTTGGGTTATGCGGATAGGAGGCGTAAGCATATTTGGCAACAATATTATAATTTTCTTCGGAAAGTGGTAAGCTGAATTTCCCTTCGCCATGGGAAATCCAAACCCCTAAAGTGGCTCCTTCCAAAGTAGAAAGCATGACCGAGTTGTTTTTTTGGATTTTAACCGAAGTAAAAGCACTTTCGTGTTTATGCGAATCGTTGTAAGTCATTTTACCATGTACTTCATGCTCCGGATTGATTTCTTCCAGTTCCATGAACAATTGACAACCATTGCAGATGCCAACAGATAAGGTGTCTTCTCGTTTAAAGAAATTGTTGATTACCTCATTGGCTTTTTCATTGTATTTAATAGCACCTGCCCAGCCTTTGGCGGAGCCTAAAACATCACTGTTACTAAAACCACCAACGGCACCTAAAAACTGGATATCTTCCAGTGTTTCACGACCTGAAATCAAATCGGTCATGTGAACATCCTTCACGTCAAAACCGGCCAAGTACATGGCATTGGCCATTTCACGCTCACTATTGCTTCCTTTTTCACGAAGAATGGCAGCTTTAGGTCGAGATTTTCCGACTGTGCTGGAAATGACAGGTAGTTTTCCGGTGAAATGGGTTGGGAATTTAAATTTTAAAGGCTGATTTTTATAATTATCATACCGTTCTTTGGCCAAGCCGTTAGCTGTTTGTTTATGATCGAGTAGGAAAGAGGTTTTGTACCACATATCACGTAAACGGGAAATGGTCATGGTAAAAACTTCATTGCCATTAATAATGCTCAATTGGTCTAGATCTGTAACTTTTCCTATATTGAAAAACTCAATGCTGGCTTTGGAAAGAAATTGTTCGACTGAAGAATCCTTCGCTTGAATTACCAACCCGGCATTTTCAGCGAATAGGAGTTTGAACGAGTCATTTTCACCTAAATCAGTAAGATCCAATTCTGCGCCCAAATTGTTATCAGCAAAACACATTTCCAGTAAGGTAGTGATCAAACCACCAGAAGCGACATCATGTCCAGCTAGAATCTGGTCATCTAAAATCAAT
>JAGQZG010000302.1 GCA_020435705.1 Mangrovimonas sp. | reverse complement strand
CTTTTTCTTTTTGACAGGATAAAGCGACTAAGGCCAATAAAAAAATATAACAATGTTTCATGAGTGTCATTCGTTGGGTTCGTTCAGTAAAAATAAGAAAAGCATCCTGATTGAAATAGTTTCTTGAAACAAGATATTGAGACCTCCTTTTAATCTTTAATCAAACCATTGCCTTTTAAGTAAAAATAGTCGAAATTCGTTGATTGACGGACGAGTTCCATTGGAACATGCATTGCCTTAAACGTTGGTATCATTTAACAAGCACATTTCATAGAACAAGAAGTGAATTTAATTGAAATAAAATCAATGAAGGAGTTAACTATATACTTCGGAAAATATTTAGCCAATGCTGAATTCGAAAAATTTAGAACAGAACATTTTCCAAACGCAACCAAATACAACAGCCAGTTACAATTTATTCGATGCAAAGATTCTAAGCTCGAATTAGGATTCACCAACGAACGCATGATTAGGGAAAGCGATGCCGAAAAGTTGTTACGTGGAGGAAAACCTATCTTCACCAATTTTTTCATCTATGAAACTTCCGAAAAGCTATTTGATAGTTTGCCCTTTGGAGTTACGTTTAAAGATAGCTTAGAAGAAATTGAGCAAAAAGCAGGAAAACCCAAGGATAGAAAAAATATTAAAAATCCCTTCTTTGGGAATGTAACAAGTTTACACTATCATACGACAGATAACGTAAAAATCATATTTACGTTTGATAACATTCAAAGTAAACTCACACAAATTGGTGTGGAACAGCTACAAAAAGAAATAACAGAATCATAAGAATTTATGCCCTTTTATAAATTAACAATCATATAGAAAATGGCAAGTGGTAAGCAAGTATTATTACATTTTCTGAAAAAATACTCTCTTCAAAAAACAAAAAAGGAAGATTTAACGGAAGCTTCTGAAAACATAAGAGTTGGATTTCTCTTGCATGGCTCAACACCCAAAGAAATGTGGCAAATTGTTGATACGATTGAATGGGGCGAAGAAACAGCGCATGAAAGCGATGAGGTTATAGGTCAGGGACTAAAAATAAAAGATAAAAACATTTCTCTACCAGAACTATTTGATTACATGACGTGGGAATCGGAGCATAAAATCCCCAAAAGAGTAGCAAAACGTTTTCCGGAACTCACTCAATCTGAATATCATGCCGCAACACGAATAATGGGATTAGTCTTATCTTCCATAGAATGGTCGAGCTGGTTATCGGAAGTTGAAAACGGCGGCAAACTGGATCCTGCTGAGCTCGATAGGTATTTAAAATCCTATAAAGAAAAATTAGGTTATTATAGAGAGGATCCTGAAAATTATATTTAAATACGCTATCAACTTTTGAATACGCAAATAAAACAAGAAAAATAGATGACACCCAAAGAACTCCTTAATTATATCGTAGAACAAAACTACCAAGCCGTTGAAAATGCTTTACAAAACGGATTGGATGCCAATACGCTTTTGAACAATGACACTCCCGGTATCCAATGGGCTTCTTATACCGATGATTTCCGGATGATGGAAATTTTCTGGAAATACGGAGCCAAGCCCACCACAGAATATATTGAAGAGATTGTGGTCGAATTTGAAAACGGAAAAACCTATCTCGATTTACAAGAAACAGAAGAAAATCCTAGTGATTATCCGGATTTGACTGCTGATTTTTCGGTAACAAAATGGGAATTTCTGCAAGGACAATTTAAAGTAGAAGAAGGAAATTATTATTCTATTTTTTTACCGATTTCCAAATTTGTTTTGGAGGGGGAAATCGTTTCAACTTCAGTGGATCTATATGCAATTGAGCTACCTGAACCTTTGCAAAACGGCATCGGCAAAACCATTTCTTTTCCTATAAACCCGAATGAGGGTTATATTGATGGTTCAGTCTATTTGAGAAGTTCTCATAATCCGGTT
>JAGQZG010000301.1 GCA_020435705.1 Mangrovimonas sp. | reverse complement strand
CGTTTTATAGCTTCTTCTATAGGCACCATGGTTCCCAAACCGCCATCGGCATAATCGCAGCCATTTTTTCTCACCAAAGACATGAAAGGTGTATAGTTGCAGGAAATCCAAACCCATTCGCAAAATTCCTCGTACTCAAAATCGCTAAGCGCCTTATATTCCACCTGGTTCAAAGACAAATTGGATACCGTAACAACGACTTCTTTAGCGCTGGCTTTTAACTGTTCAAACTCTTCTTCACTAAGCGTTTTCCTGATGAGTTCTTTTAGATTGTAACTTTCCCCAAAAGTTTTGCTGCCTTTGATAAAGTTTCTTATCACATTTAAGTGGTTGATGCCAATATTCTGTGTTCCATGCTTTTTCCTAACCACAAATGGACAGACATCAAAAATGCTATCATTGGTTACCGAAGTGTATACCTGCTTAATTTTCTCGCATTTCCCCAAAGCCAAATGCGGCACCAACAAACTACCTGTAGATGTCCCGAAAAACAAATCATACTTCCGTTTTGACTCTTCAATCAAATATTGGGCAACGCCACCTGCAAAGGCGCCTTTACTGCCACCGCCGGAAATTACCAGTGCTTTCATCAATTCTTTTTGTTTAAACGTTCCAACTGTTCTTTGGCAAATTTTGACATGCGCCAGTTGTGATGTGATTGGGCCTGTTCCAAATTCTCAAGACATTCCTCATTGCACCCTTGCATCATCAATAAATACTGAAAGGCATTCATTCGAACTTCAAAACCATAATTCGGACTTGTAAAATGCACCAATTGATTGTAAATCTGCTCTTTTTCTTCCTGCTTATAATTCTCAGTATTCAATGCCAAGGCCAGCCAGAGCAATTTAACATTGTAGCTCAAGCCATCTATTCCAGCAGTTTCATCAAGATAGACCGCTCTGTTTTCGGGAAAATTCACCCAAAGATTATACAAAGCTGTTTCTTTGGTGTAATAAGACGCATCCACCAACAGACCCTCGTAGTCTGCTTTCAGGTTTTCGGGAATCGTGGTCAATACTTGGGCAAGGACTTGGCGTACCTTAAGAGAGTTCTTGAAAGTTTCCGAAGTAATCAAAGTCGGTTTTTGTTGAATGATTTTTATTTTGGCTTCGTCGGAAATATAGGAGTCAAGATAATAACTGCATTTTGAATTATCGGCTTCGCAATCGACCATCTCATATTCCTGGATGAACTTGGATTTCAGTAAGAGCTCATGGGCTTCATCATAAGGAAAGCTCTCACCCATAATCCACAAATCTACAAACGGTTTCAAATCCGTACCGCTACTTTTTTCCACTTCTGAAATAAAATCGGAAGTCTCCACGCTTTTGAACTGAAACTTTTCCAAATAGGCCTTTACAGCCTCTTTAAAGGCCTCCTCTCCCACTTTCTCCTTCAAGGCATGCAAGACCCAGCAACCCCGCTTATAGAACGTTAAGCTGCTTGATTTTGGATTTAGCAACGAAGTCCCTTGGCCCTGCCTGTCTTGATCTTTTAGCTCTTGGGCGTATTCATAGAGTCGCCAGTAATAATAATTTTTTCCAAAAATATCGCGTTCGGCCAACAAAGCATAATAGGTGGCAAAACCTTCCTGCAACCAATGGTGTTCCCCGCTTTTGGCCGTGACCAAATCACCAAACCATTGGTGCGCCAACTCGTGCGCATTAACGTTCACATAGTTTTTATCATTGAAACCAACAGCATCTACCATATACGAATCCGCAAAAATGGTACAGCTCGTATTTTCCATTCCGGAATACAGAAAATCGTGTACGGGCACTTGCTTATAGACCTGCCAAGGATAGCCAAACCCAATTTCATTTTCAAGAAAATCAAACATTTGTTTAGAATAACGATACGTTGGCTCTGCTTTTAAGGAATCTTCGGGATAATAGTACAACTCCAAAGGAATGCCGCTTTTCGAATATTCGATTTTTTTGTCATAC
>JAGQZG010000300.1 GCA_020435705.1 Mangrovimonas sp. | reverse complement strand
GAAATCGTGACCTTGCCTATGCCCAAACCTTTGATTTTTGAAGGCATACGCATCCCTGCGAGTTATGCTAATTTCCTTATAATAAATAACTGCGTTTTAGTTCCTACGTTTAATGACCCTAATGACCGCTTTGCCTTAAACACGCTTGCCGATTGTTTTCCTAAACATGAAATTATAGGAATAAGTGCCATTGATTTAATTTGGGGCTTTGGAACCTTACATTGCTTGAGTCAGCAAATTCCTGAATAAAGTATAATACTTCCTTAACATTCATTGCGGGATAATTTCTGTACCTTTAAAAGGAGCAAATTTAAATCATAATTGTTATGAAATTTACACGTAACGCCAGTGCCAATTGGAAAGGTGGTGGCAAAGATGGAAAAGGGAGTTTAACCACAGATAGTACGGTTTTAAATAGGACACCATACTCTTTTGGTACCCGTTTTGAAAATGAAAAAGGAACTAATCCTGAAGAGTTAATTGCGGCAGCGCATTCGGGCTGTTTTACTATGCAACTAAGCTTTTTGTTGGTTGAAGAAGGGTATACGGCAACCAATTTAGATACCTCAGCAAAAGTTACTTTTGAAGATGGCAGTATCGTCAAAATTGACTTGAACTTAAAAGGAGATGTTCCCAATATTTCTGAAGACGAATTTAAATCCATTGCAGAGAAAGCGAAAGCTATCTGCCCGATTTCAAAATTATTGAATACTGAAATAACGCTGGCTACAGTACTTGTTTAAAGTTCAGCATAACGTTTAAAACTAAAGCCTTTGCCAACTAATTTGACAAAGGCTTTTTTAATTTCAAAACATGATTTTAATCATAGTCTCCGTCTAATCAGTACAGTAACTTTGGTGTACTTAATCATAAAATCAAAAAGACACATAATCATGGAACTTATGAGCAAATTAAAAACAAGAGTCTACACTTTTGGCAATAAAAAGGCCGATGGTGATAGTTCGATGAGAAACCTGCTAGGAGGTAAAGGAGCCAACTTGGCCGAAATGAGTGCAATTGGTATTCCTGTTCCTCCAGGATTTACAATTACTACCGAAGTTTGTACAGAATACAATCAACTAGGCAAAGATGCCGTAGTGAGCTTAATTAAGCTTGAAATTGAAAAAGCAGTTGCTAAGGTTGAAAAAATCATGGATGCCAAATTTGGCGATGTAAACAACCCCTTGCTTTTATCCGTTCGTTCTGGTGCTAGGGTATCTATGCCAGGTATGATGGATACTGTATTGAATTTGGGACTTAACGATGAAGTTGTACAAGGATTGGCAAATAAAACCAAAAACGAGCGCTTTGCATGGGATAGCTACCGTCGTTTTGTTCAAATGTATGGAAGCGTAGTGATGGGAATGAAGCCAGAAAATAAAGATGATCTTGATCCATTTGAAGAACTCATAGACAATCTTAAAGAAAAACGTGAAATTGAACAAGACACCGAATTTACTGTTCAAGACTTGAAAGATTTAGTGTTTGATTTCAAAAAAGCAATTTACCGTCGTTTAGGCAAAGAGTTCCCAACCGATCCTTGGGATCAACTATGGTTGGCTATCATGGCCGTGTTTGATAGTTGGAATGGAAAACGGGCTGTTTATTACAGAAATATGCATGGTTACCCAGCCGATTGGGGAACAGCTGTAAACGTACAAGCCATGGTCTTTGGCAATATGGGAAATAATTCAGGAACTGGCGTGTGCTTTACTCGCGATGCTGGGTCTGGGGAAAACCTATTCAATGGTGAATATCTTATCAACGCTCAAGGCGAAGATGTGGTTGCTGGTGTTCGTACGCCACAACAAATCACCAAGATAGGTTCACAACGTTGGGCTGAGTTGGCTCAAGTGACCGAAAAGGAAAGAAAAAGCTCCTATCCTTCTTTAGAAGAATTAATGCCCGCAATTTTTAAAGAATTAGATGGCTATCAAAGAATTCTTGAAAAACATTATCGTGATATGCA
>JAGQZG010000299.1 GCA_020435705.1 Mangrovimonas sp. | reverse complement strand
CGCCTATCTGTTCATGTTGGTACTGGCGGTTGTTTTGGCCTATTTCTTATCGTCTTATATCACGAAGTCATTCAATGCAATTAGTGAGAAAATGAATCAGATTAGCCTTGACAGAAGAAACGAGAAGTTGGATGTTTCTACCGTGAGTTCCGAAATAAGTTCACTGGTAAATGCCTACAATAGTATGGTGGACCAGTTGGAAGAAAGCGCGTCTCAATTGGCCAAAAGCGAGCGTGAACAAGCTTGGCGAGAAATGGCCAAACAAGTGGCGCACGAAATTAAAAATCCGTTAACACCCATGCGGTTGAGCGTGCAAAGTTTTGAACGGAAATTTGATCCTCAAGATCCTGATATCATCAAAAAAGTACAGGAATACAGTAAAACCCTGATTCAGCAAATAGACACCATGAGTTCCATTGCTTCGGCATTTTCCAACTTTGCCAAAATGCCCGCACAGCAAAACGAAATGCTCAATGTAGTGGAAGTGGTAAAAATAGTACTTGATATTTTTACAGAAGACTATATTTCATTTCAAGCTGAAGAGGAAGAAATTATTGCCAAGTTTGACAGAACCCAGTTAATCAGGGTGGTGACCAACTTGGTTAAAAATGCTACTCAGGCCATTCCGGATGACAAGCAACCCCGTGTTGAGGTTTCGGTGTTTTCTCAGGAACAATGGGTGGTCATTACGGTAAAGGATAATGGGATTGGGATTTCAGAAGAAAACAAGTATAAAATCTTTGAGCCTAAGTTCACAACCAAGTCAAGCGGTATGGGGTTGGGCTTGGCCATGGTAAAGAACATTGTGGAAACTTACCAAGGAAATATTACCTTTACGTCACAATTGGGAGTGGGTACAACCTTTAAAGTCTCTTTCCCTAAGGAAGAATCTTAATATGAGCTACGAAAACATACTTTTTGAAACACAAAACGGCATTGGGACAATCACGATTAATCGCCCCAATAAATTAAATGCCTTAAACAAGAATACCATACAGGAACTCCATGAGGCGCTAGCTGATGCCAATAATGACAAGCAAGTGAAGGTAATCGTGCTAACAGGCAGCGGGGAAAAAGCTTTTGTTGCGGGCGCCGATATTTCTGAATTTGCCCATTTTGATACCGAGAATGGCGAAAAATTGGCAGCTAAAGGGCAAGAGTTACTGTTTGATTTCATTGAAAATCTTTCTACTCCTGTGATTGCGGCAGTCAATGGTTTTGCTCTTGGTGGCGGATTGGAATTGGCCATGGCATGTCACCTGAGAATTGCCAGTGATAACGCCAAAATGGGTTTGCCGGAAACCTCTCTAGGGGTAATTCCGGGGTATGGAGGCACACAACGATTGCCTCAACTTATAGGCAAAGGGCGCGCTATGGAACTTATCTTTACTGCGGGTATGATAGATGCATCAACAGCTTTACAATATGGCTTGGTAAACTATGTAACTACTCAGGAAGAATTAGTGCCATTCTGCTATAAAATGGCCGAGAAAATGATGAGGAATTCATCGGTAGCTATTGCCGCCGCCATCAAATCAGTCAATGCTGGATTTAAAGATGGTATGGATGGTTATAAAGTAGAAATCTCAGAATTTGGAAATTGTTTTGGTACAGAAGACTTCAAAGAAGGGACTTCAGCATTTTTAGAAAAAAGGAAGGCAGAATTTCCTGGGGAATAGTCAAGCCAAAACTTTGAATATTGAAATCACCAAAACAACCCCAACAATCAATCCAATAGGAATACTAAACAAATACTTTTCGGTCTTGGAAAGGTTCTTTGGTAGAAATTTATAGAACAGCCATTGCGCTAAAAACATGGGTGCAGCATAAATCAGGACCATAATTAAGCTAAAATAATTCTCTGCCCAGTTGAAGTTGTAATTCCCCTCATCAATATAAAATAAAAACAAAGTTAGCAGAATGGATGAGGTGATAAAGATCCATATCGTTCCGTTCTTTGTATTGGCTTTTTTCTCAAATTCTTCAA